>DASWGQ010000077.1:0-2480 GCA_036393595.1 Myxococcales bacterium
GCGGCGACGATCTCCGCGAGACCCGCGCCGGCCCGCAAGCGCGCCGAGATGGGCGTGTAGAGGTGGGCGACGGTCGCCAGCTCGCGCACCGCGGGCGAGGCGGGCACCTCGACCGTCTCGGAGATGCCGCGCAGGGCGGAGACGATGTGCTCGACCACCCATTCATGCTCGCGCAGGTCCTTCGGCCGGCGGAGCAGGGCCTGGGCCTCGGCAGGCGTCGCGGAGCCGGCCAACGCCTCGGTGCGCAGGTGCGGGCCGTCCAGGCTGCAGAAGCTCTCGGGCGTGGCGCCGACGAACGCGGCGCCGCCGTCTCCCTGGAGGAGGAACGTGCGGCACTGCGGGTAGGCACGCTCGAGGTGCTCGAGCAGGCCCTCGAGCGGGGGTGCTGCGGGCACGTCCACGGCGCGCGCGACGACCACCTTGGACAGCTCGCCTGCGCGGATCCGCCGCAGGGCCAGATCGACGAGCTCGGCCCACCGCGCGCGGCCGTCCTGGAACGCGGCGGCGCGGGTGCCATTCGGCAGCCCTCCGTGGCGGTCGGCGGGCGCGGGCCGTCCTTCGAGGGCGCGTCGCGCATCGTCGAGCCTGGCCTGCAGCGACCTGTGTGTCGCCTCTCCTTCGGGGGCGAATGCCGCGGCGTGACGCCGCCCGCCGTCCTCCCAGACCAGCAGCCGGGGGACGGCGAACCGGACCGGCGCGAACCCGCTCCACGAAGCGCGCGACGGGTCGAACGCGACCGCGCCGAACCAGGGCCCGGGCGGCCTCGGACGGGCGTCCGCCGGGCCGTCGAGCCACGCCACTCCGTCAGGGCGGGAGAGCGCGGCGAGCAGGGCGCCCAGCCCTCCCGCGCCCGCCTCGCGGCGCAGCACCTCCCCATGGGCGCGCACCCGGAGCCCCCGCTCGGGGTGCGACCAAAAGAAGCAGAGCGGGCCCAGGTCGGAGGGCCACGCGCCCGCGGGGACCTCGGCGCAAACGCCCGCAAGCCTGGGGACCGCGGCGGTGTCCTGCGCCATCTCCTGCCCGCTCCTTCCTCTTGCCCGCCGCTCCGGGCCCCGCTACATACCACTTGTTTCAAAACGTTTTGAAGGCTCTGATGCAAGGGATTCGTGAAGAGGCCCGCCTGGTCCAGCGCCGTCCCGAAACAAAGGGGACGGTGGTGCGGCTGTCCGGCCCGCGGGGGCCCGTCGAGCTGGGTGGCCGCGCGTTCGTGGTCATGGCCGGCCCGTGCGCGGTGGAGAGCGCCGGGCAGGTGGAGGAGGCGGCGCGAGCGGTCGCGGAGGCAGGTTGCGCGGTCCTGCGAGGCGGCGCCTTCAAGCCGCGTACCAGCCCGTACGCATTCCAGGGGCTCGGCGCGGAGGGAGCGCGGCTGCTGTTCGAGTCCGCCCAGCGGAACGGGCTCGCCGCCGTCACCGAGGTGATGGAGCCCGCCCAGCTCCCGGTGCTGGAGCGCGCGGCGCTCCTCCAGATTGGCGCCCGCAACATGCAGAACTTCGCGCTGCTCCAGGCGCTGTCGCGCCTGCGCCGGCCGGTGCTGCTCAAGCGCGGCCCCGCCGCGACCGTCGACGAGTGGCTCCTCGCGGCCGAATATCTACTCGCAGGCGGCAACGACCAGGTGGTCCTCTGCGAGCGGGGCATCCGCACCTTCGAGACGGCGACGCGCAACACCCTCGACATCTCGGCCGTCGCGCTGGCGAAGCAGCGCACGCACCTGCCCGTGCTGGTGGACCCGTCGCACGCCGCGGGCCGGCCCGATCTCGTGCTGCCGCTGTCGCTCGCCGCGGCGGCCGCAGGCGCCGACGGGCTCCTGGTGGAGGTGCACGCCCGGCCCGAGGAGGCGCTCAGCGACGGCGCGCAGGCGCTGCGGCCGCGCGAGCTGCGCGAGCTGATGGACCGCCTCGCGCCGGTGCTCGACGCCGTGGGACGCGCTCCGTGGCGGCCCGAAGGCGCCCGCCGGGCGGCGCTGCGGTGAGCGAGCAGGTCCGCGAGATGTTCGCCTCGATCGCGCGCCGCTACGACGCGGCGAACGAGGTCCTCTCGCTCGGCGTCCACCGCGCGTGGCGCCGCGCGGCAGTGCGGCTCTCCGGCGTGCTTCCCGGCGACCGCGTCCTCGACTGCGCCACCGGGACCGGCGACCTGGCCCTCGCGTTCAAGCGCGCCGTCGGCCCCTCGGGAGAGGTGGTCGGCACCGATTTCTGCGCGGAGATGCTGGCCTCGGCTCCGGCGAAGGCGCAGCGGGCGGGTCTCCCCGTCCGGTTCGAAGTGGCCGATGCGCTTTCTCTGCCGTACGCCGATGCATCGTTCGACGTCGCGTCCATCGGTTTCGGCATCCGCAACGTCGACGACCCGGTGCGCTGCCTGCGCGAGATGGCACGGGTCGTGCGCCCTGGTGGCCGCGTGGTGGTGCTGGAGTTCGGCCAGCCGCGCGGCCCCTTCGGCGCGCTCTTCCGCGTCTACAGCCGGCAGGTGATGCCCGCCCTCGG
>DASWGQ010000078.1:0-24175 GCA_036393595.1 Myxococcales bacterium
CCGAGGGCGGCTCCGATGGGAATCTTGAGCGGATGGTCGATGCCGAGGGCGCTGGCGAAAGGGAAGACATAGAGATCGGCGATCAGCATCTTGACGCCGATGAAGGCCAGGATGAGCGCGAGCCCGAACTTGAGCAGGTGGAACCTGGTCATCATCGTCGAGACCACGAAGAACAGCGCCCGCAGCCCGAGCACCGCGAAGATGTTCGAGCTGTAGATGACGAAAGGATCCTGGGTCACGCCGAAGATCGCGGGGATCGAATCGGTGGCGAAGATCACATCGGTGAATCCCAACACCGCGACCACCAGCAGGAGCGGCGTGGCCCGCAGTTCCTGCTCGTCCCGGATGAAGAACTTGTCCCCGTGGTACGCCGAGACCATCGGAACGAACCGGCGGAACATCCGGATCACCGGGCTGTGCTCGATGGCGACTTCCTCGTCGCCTTTCTGGAAGAGGAGCTTGAGGCCGGTGAAGACCAGGAATGCGCCGAACAGGTACAGGATGAAATGGAACCGGTGGATCAGCGCGGAGCCGACCAGGATGAAGATGCCGCGCAAGAGGATCGACCCGAGGATACCGAGGAACAGCACGCGGTCCTTGGCGACGGCCGGCACTTTGAAATAGGTGAAGATGACCAGGAAAACGAAGAGGTTGTCGACCGAGAGCGCATACTCGAGCAGATATCCGGCCAGGAACTGCAACGACGGCTCGGAGCCGAATTGCAGGCGCAGCACCAGCACCAGGACCATCGCCAGAGAGACCCACAGCCCGACCCAGGCCAGCGCCTGCCGGGTGCGGACCTCGTGCGACTTCCGGTGGAAGACGAGGAAGTCGAGGAGGAGCGCGGCGACGACGAAGGCGGAGAAGCCGATCCACAGTGCGGGCGAGCCGATCTCGGGCGAGCCGAGGTTCCGAGCGGGCGCGTCCGTCATTGCGCGCGACATTACCCGCCTGGCGCTCGAACGGCAAAGACAAACGTCTGACGCGGCGCGCACTGGACCGCGGTTGGACGCGGTCCGCAAAGGCGGACGGGCCGCCGGCGGTGGTCCTCAGTCCAGGTAGCGGTACGCCGGCAGGGTCAGGAATTCGCTGAATTCCTCCGACAGGACGAGGCCGTCGAGGACCTCGGTGGCCTCGCGCAGGCGGCCCTGCTGCGGGCCGCCCAGCTTGGCGAGCTCTTCGTCCCGGACCTTCCTGTAGAGGTCCCGTCGCCGTCCTGCCGTCGGTGAGCTTCGCCGCGTTCCGGATCCACTGCCAGAGCTGCGCGCGCGAGATCTCCGCGGTCGCCGCGTCCTCAATTGCCGAAACAATTGCACCACGGAGCACACGGAGCCCACGGAGGATCAGGGTTCTTTCGACCGGGCACCCGCGAACGATCCGGCCAGCCAAACCAACTCCGTGTGCTCCATGGTGCGGTTGCTTTGGCGGTTTCTAGGGGTGGGGGGCCATGAAGACGAGGAGGGCGGCGCGGGCGTTGGAGCGGTTCGCGACGCCGTGCTCGCTGCCGGCGGGGCACAGGGCCACCTCGCCAGCGCGCAGATCGCGCGTGTCGGCGCCGACGCGCACCTCCACCGCGCCTTCCAGCACCGCGTACAGCTTGTCGCTGCCCGCGTGCGCGTGCGCCTTCTGCTCCTGCCCGGGCTCCAGGCAGTAGACGTCGCAGAAGAAGCGCTCCGTCTCGAACAGGTTCAGCTTCTGCAGCTTGTCGGGCGAGAAGCGGCGCAGGGCCGCGAAGCTCTTCACCTCAATCATTCTCTTCCTTCGTCCCCTCGAGGCCGTACTTCTGCGCGTTCATGGAGACGATGGCGGCGGCGATCACCTTGGGCACGTACTCGCGCGTCTCCTCGGGCAGCTTCTTCAGGCGGTACAGGTGCCAGAAGTCGCGGCGCTCCTTCTTGAACCCGCCGGGCTCGCTGGCGATCTGGTGGAGGACGCGGCGTACGCCGGATTCGCCGCGGTTGTAGCTGGCCATGGCCAGCATGAAGGAATCCTCGCCGAACTCGGCGAGGAGGTTGGCCAGATAGCGGGAGGCGGCGCGCGTCGCCTTGGGCGGGTCGAACCGCTCGTCCACCTGTGCGTCCACCCGCAGGTTGTAGCGGCGCGCGGTGTCGGCGCCGAGCTGCCACATGCCCGCCGCGCCCGCCTTGCTCCGGGCGGTGGGATCGAACTGCGTCTCGGCCCAGGCGATGAACGCCATCTCCTCGGGCAAGCCGAGCGCGCCGAACTCCTTGAGGATCATCGGCCAGTACTTCTGCTTGCGGCGGTAGATGTACTTGAGGTTCCCCGCGTGCAGCAGCTCGTCGACGTGGAATTGCAGGCGCTCCTTGAACACCGGCGGGACGGCGTAGGTCTTCGCGTCGAACTTGGCGAGGATCTTGCGGATGTCGCGGTCCATCTGGTCGCCGGCGTTGGCCACCTCGGCGGCCTTGGACTTGTCCGCCTTGCCGAGGTCGTCGATCGCCTTCTGCGCGTTCCCGGTGAGCTGGGCGAGGCGCTGCTCGAGGTGCTCGAGCTTCTCGGTGTCGCTCTCGGAATCCATCGCCGCCTGGACCTGCTGGATCTCCTTGTCGAGCTTGTTCTTCGTCTGCACCAGCTTGGCGATCTGCCGCTGCTGCTGGACGATCACCACCGACATCACGCCGACCACCACCGCCGCCGCCCCCGCCACTGCCGCCACCACCTTGACCCAGCGCTTCTTGGTCTTCGCCTTGGTGCTGAACTGCACCTGGCGCATGGTCTCGGCCATGATGAACATGGTCTTGCCGCTGGACTGGCCCCCCGTCTTGGCGCGCTCCATCGCGACCTTCTTGGCCGCGAGCTCGGCGAGCCGCGCGGTCTGCGTGTCGGCGCTCGCCTTGAGGTGATCGGAGATCGCGGAGATCTCCTCGCTGTCGTCGATGGCGCGGGGCGGCTGGGAGATGTCCTGGAGCAGGATCGCTTCGGTCTTGAACGAGGGCTCTTCGATCAGGATGCCGTCGAAGTGGATCTGCAGCACCGGACCGCCGCTGCCGATCTGCAGCTTGTCGCCGGACGCGAGGCGGTGCTTGGCGATGCGCCGGCCGTTGATCAGAGTGCCGTTCGTGGAGGCGGTATCGACCACGAACCAGTTGCCCTCCTCGAGCAGCAACTCGGCGTGGTGGTTGGAGACCTTCGGGTCCTTCACCTGGTCGAAGCGGACGTCGCAGTCCGGCGCCCGGCCGATGCGCAGCACCGGCTTGGCCAGCTCCGCGGTCCTCCCTTGCAGGCTCCCGGAGAGGTGCTTCAGGCGGATCATCCAGATTTCCCCCACCCGCAGCCTACCCCGCCTCCGCCCCGCTGCCGAGCACCACTGCCGCTCCCGCCGTGCTCAAGACCAAAGAGATCACCACGGAGGACACGGAGGGCACGGAGATTCGGTGTGTTTTTCGATCAATCGACCTCGGTGGGCTCCGTGCCTTCCGTGGTGATCCTTTTGTCGGTTCAGTGGGAGGGGAGGAGGCGGAGGATTTTGTCGCGGTCGCGGGGGCAGTCGCCGCGGCCGTCGCAGTTGCTGGTCGTGACGTAGGGAGCGCCGTCGGGGCCCATCACGACGTCGCGGAGGCGGCCAGCCTGGTCCTGGAAGTAGACCTCGTGCAGCTCGACCACCGCCGGGTCGGAGGCGCTGAACTTCACCCGGTGCAGGTGCTTCGAGCCGAGCGTGCCGATCAGCAGGCTGCCGCGCCAGTCGGGAATGGCGGTGCCCGTGTAGAACGAAGCGCCGCCGGGCGGAACGGCGGTCTGCCACGTCAGCGAGGGCGTGACCATGCCCGGGTGCGTCTGGCACCCGTAGATCGTCGGCCAACCGAGGTTCGCTCCGGGTGAAGCGAGGTTCACCTCGTCGTGGCCGCGGCGCATCAGCTCGCCGGAGGGACCGTGGTCGGTGACGTAGAAACGGCCGCCGCTCCAGTCGAACCCCTGCGTGTTGCGCACGCCCAGCACGTAGAGCGCGTTCCCCGCGACCGGGTTGTCCCGGGGCAGTTCGCCGTCCGGCGAGAGCCGCAGGACCTTGCCTCCCAGGCTGCCCGGGTCCTGGGAGCGATCCGGCTCGCGGCCGTCGCCGGTGCCCACGTACAGCACGCCGTCGGGGCCGAACCGGATGCGCCCGCCGTCGTGGTAGGCGGCCGAGGGAATGTCCTCGACGATGCGGCGGTCGAAGCGCGCCGAACCCAGGTCCTCGGCGAGCCGCCAGCGCTCGACGCGGTTCGACTTCCGCCCGCCCTCGCGCACGGTCATGTAGAGGTAGAAGAACCGGTTCTGCTCGAATCGGGGGTGGACCGCGATGCCGAGGAGCCCACCTTCCTCGTCGGAGTCGACGGCGATCGTCGCCACCAGCGGGAGCTTCGTCGCGTCGCCTGCCTTTCGCTTGGGGAGGGCCGGCACCAGGCGCAGCCTCCCGGGCCGCTCGGTGACCAGCGCATCTCCTCCGGGAAGGAACGCGATCCCCCACGGCACTTCCAACCCCGCCACCACCGTCTCGAGCTTCACCGCCGCCTTCCCGTCCGGCCCATACCCCTTCTTCAGCAACTCACACTTCTCCGCCGCCCCCACGCTCCTCGCGAACAGCAACGCGGCCATGAGCGCGATCGTGCGCATGGGCCGACTATATCGTCGCGGTAGACGAAAAGCGTTCCACGGGAGCGCGGGAGATCCAGGAGGGCAGCAGAAATTCCTGATCATTTTACTCCCGCGCTCCCGTCTCTCCCGCGCTCCCCTGAAACGAGCACTTAAAGTCTTGCTGGCCGGGGGGGAGGGGCGCAGAATTCCCGTGGAGGAGCATGCAGCCGTTCGAGTACACGCCGCCCGAGGCGCGAGAGCTGCTCGGCAAACAGATCCGCGAGCTGGGGCTCAAGCTCGACGGCTCGCCGGTCGAGAAATACGTCCAGCAGCTCCACCGCGAGCTGGAGGCGAAAGGGCTCGAGCGGTTCCGCCCGGCTTGCTACCTCTCGGACGAGTGGGCCTGCCCCGACCGCGAGCCGATCATCGGCATCCCCTTCTACCTGGCCGATCCCAAGCTGCAGGCGCTCGAGCGCTCGCTCAACGACCTCGAGGACGAGCGCGAGATCCTCATGTACCTGCGCCACGAGGCGGGCCACGCCTTCAACTACGCCTACGAGCTGTACGAGGCGCCGGAGTGGATCGAGCTGTTCGGGCCCTTCGACCGCCCGTACGTGGAGTCGTATACGCCCGTCCCTTTCTCCAGGCGCTACGTCCGCCACATCGCCGGGTGGTACGCGCAGAAGCACCCGGACGAGGACTTCGCGGAGACGTTCGCCGTGTGGCTCACGCCGCGCTCGAACTGGCGCCGCAAGTACGCGGGCTGGCCGGCGCTGCGCAAGCTCGAGTACGTCGACCGCATGGCCCGCGAGCTGGCCCGCGTCGAGCCGAAGCGCGCGCTCTCCAGGGCGCTGGCGGAGCTCCCGGTCGACCAGATGACGGAGCGGCTGGAGGAGTTCTACCGGCGCACCGTTCCCGACGAGGCGCCGAACATCGCCGACCTGGTGCCCGACGCCGAGCTGGAGGACATCTTCGATCCGGGTCCGGGGCGCGACGGCTTTTCCCCCGCCGGAGCGCTCTTCTCGGCGCACGGAAAGGCGCTGGTCGACAAGATCGCGTACTGGACCGGGATCCGCCGGTCGCTGGCGAAGAAGCTGGTCGAGCAGATGGCGCGCCGCGCGCGCGAGCTGGACCTGCAGGTCGCCGCGGGACGCGAGACGCAGCAGCTGATCGAGGCGACGGTGCTCGCGACGACCCTGGCGATGAACTACCTTCAGCGCGGGAAGTTCGAGGAGCGGTGACGTGGCGGGAAAGCTGAAGATCGCCGTGCTGTACGAGCCGAGCGACAACGTGACCCCGCCCGAGCGCGAACGGCGCCGGAAGCGGGAGAAGAGCGCCCCGGTCCGCGGCCGCAAGCGCGAACGGCGCGTCAAGCTCGATCGCGACGAGGTGCTGGACGCGCTCCGCGCGAACGGCCACGACGCCTTCTTCCACGAGCTCAAGGACGAGCAGTCGCTCCTGGAGCTGGCGCGCGTCGAGGCGGATCTCGTCTTCAACCTGACCGAGGCTTACGCCGGCGACGACTCGAAGGAGGCACACGTCGCCGCCTTCCTCGACCTGCTCGCGCTGCCCTACACGGGCGCGGGGCCGCAGGCGCTGTTCCTCGCCCAGGACAAGGCGCTGGCGAAGAAGGTCTTCACCTTCCACGGCATCCGTACGCCGAACTTCGCTTCCAGCTACCGGGGCAAGATCCACGACATGGAAGACCTGCAGTTCCCGCTGATCGTGAAGCCCGGATCCGAGGACGGCTCGATAGGCATCGACGCGGGCTCGGTGGTGCAGAGCATGAAGGAGCTGACGGAGCGCATCGCGCTCCTCCACGAGCATTTCGACAGCCCCGCGCTGATCGAGGAGTTCATCGAGGGGCGCGAGATCTACGTCGGCCTGCTGGGCAGCGACAAGCCGGAGGCGCTGCCGCCGGTGGAGCTGGACTTGTCGAAATTGCCGAAAGGCATGCCGCGCATCGCCGGCAAGGAGGTGAAGTGGGAGAAGGGGACCGAGGCGTACGACGCGACGCGCTCGGCGGTGGCCCACGATCTCCCCGAGGAGCTGGGCCGGCGCATCCAGGAGACGGCGCTCGCCGCCTACGTCGCGCTCGGGCTGCGCGACTACGGCCGGATCGACCTGCGCGTCGCCCCGCAGGGCGAGATCTACGTGATCGAGGCCAATCCGAACCCGTGGCTCGCGCCCGAGGCGGAGCTGGCCATCGCCGCGGCGGCGGCCGGCCGAGATTATCCCAAGCTGATCGGCGAGATCGTGGAGCGGGCCGTGTCGCGGTACGCCTGAGCCGGCCTACGGTTTTCCGAAGATCCGCAACATCGACTTGACGATCGCGCCGCCCTCGGGTGCGGCGATCTTCTCCAGCTCGCCCGCGTCCAAGAAGGTGCCGCCGCAGGAGAAGCAGCGGTCGACCTGCACGCCGCGGAACGCGATTTCTTGGAGGTCCATCCCGCACTTGGGACAGTGCATCCAGTGCAGCTTCTTCAGCTCGTCGCGCTGGGTCGAGGCGAGCGCCGCTTTCTGCTCGGCGGCGAGCTTGCGCATCCGCTCTGCGTTCTCCCGCGCGAAGTACTCCTCCTCGGCGGTGCTGGGCTTGTCGGTCACGGGTCCTCCTGCGGCCGAGCGCATAGCAGACTCGCGGCGTACGCTCCACACCGGAGGAGGGGCGGCCGGCCCGCCGGTAGCTCACTCGTCCGGGCGCCGGCCCTCCCGTGGGCCGGGGCGCGGCGCTTCGATAACCGCCTGCAAAATTCAATGGAAAACGCAGTGCGCTCCGGTAGGTGGTTGTGCTACAGACAGCCGTTGAGGAGGCGGGTCCCGGCCGAGTGTCCAGAGTCCGGCATCCCTGGAGGGGCCCGCCGCGTGCAATGCGGAGTTTGCGGTAGGCTCTCAGTCCCTGAGCAAGGAGCAAACCGTGGGCGAAACGCACGATCCGGCGGGCGGCCAGGGCGGTGAGGGACGCCGCAAGAGGCCTCCCCGCAACGGCGACCGTCAGAACGGCCCCGGCCCCGGCGACGACCACCGGCTGCGCGAGCTGCTCGAGGCCCTGCAGGCCGGGCGCGAAGGAGATTTCGCCGTCCGACTGCCCTTTACGCGCGGCTCGGGGTTGATGCCCGAGATCGCGCGGGCGTTCAATTCGGTGGTCTCGCGCAACGAGGCGCTCACCAACGAGATCGTGCGGCTGGAGAAGGTGGTCGGCCGCGAGGGCCGCATGACCGAGCGCGCGTCGCTCGGCGACGTCACGGGCAGCTGGGCGACCAGCGTCAGCTCCATCAACGCGCTGATCGGCGACCTGGTGCAGCCCACCACCGAGGTCGCCCGCGTGCTGATCGCGGTCGCCGAGGGCGACCTGACCCAGAAGATGGCGCTGGAGATCGAGGGCCAGCCGGTCAAGGGAGAGTTCCTCCGCATCGGCACCACCGTGAACTCCATGGTCGATCAGCTCTCCAGCTTCGCGGCGGAAGTGACCCGCGTCGCCAAGGAGGTCGGCACCGACGGCAAGCTGGGCGGCCAGGCCGGGGTGCCCGAGGCGTCGGGAACCTGGCGCGACCTGACCGACAACGTGAATCGCATGGCGTCGAACCTGACCTCGCAGGTGCGCAACATCGCCGAGGTTTCCACCGCCGTCGCGCGCGGCGACCTGTCGAAGAAGATCACCGTCGACGCGAAGGGCGAGATCCTCCAGCTCAAGGAGACCATCAACACGATGGTCGATCAGCTGAACTCCTTCGCCGGCGAGGTCACGCGCGTCGCGCGCGAGGTCGGCACCGAAGGGAAGCTGGGCGGCCAGGCCGACGTGAAGGGCGTGTCGGGAGTGTGGAAGGACCTCACCGACAACGTGAACTTCATGGCGTCAAATTTGACTACACAGGTCCGCGGCATCGTGAAGGTGGTGACCGCCGTGGCGAACGGCGACCTGGGCCAGGCCCTCCAAGTAAACGCCAAGGGCGAGATCGCCGCGCTGGGCGAGACGCTCAACAACATGACCAAGACGCTGTCGATCTTCGCGCAGCAGGTCACCAGCGTGGCCCGCACCGTGGGCGTGGAGGGCAAGCTGGGAGCGCAGGCCGAGGTGCCCGGGGTGGCCGGCACCTGGAAGGACCTCACCGACAACGTCAACCTGCTCGCCAACAACCTGACCGCGCAGGTACGCAACATCGCGGACGTGACCACCTCGGTCGCCAAGGGCGATCTGTCGCGGAAGATCACCGTCGACGCCAAAGGCGAGGTGCTGGAGCTGAAGAACACCATCAACACGATGGTCGATCAGCTGAACGCCTTCACGGGCGAGGTGACGCGCGTCGCGCGCGAGGTGGGGACCGAAGGCCGGCTGGGCGGCCAGGCAGAGGTGGAAGGCGTGTCGGGCGTCTGGAAGGACCTCACCGACAACGTGAACTTCATGGCCTCCAACCTGACCGGGCAGGTGCGCAACATCGCCAAGGTCACCACCGCGGTCGCCAACGGCGACCTCTCGCAGAAGATCACCGTCGACGTGAAGGGCGAGATGCTGGAGCTGAAGAGCACCATCAACACGATGGTGGACCAGCTCAACACCTTCGCCTCCGAGGTGACGCGCGTCGCCCGCGAGGTGGGCACCGAGGGCAAGCTGGGCGGGCAGGCCGAGGTGAAGGGTGTCGGCGGCACCTGGAAGGACCTCACCGACAACGTGAACTTCATGGCCTCCAACCTCACCACGCAGGTGCGCGGCATCGCGCGGGTGGTGACGGCGGTGGCCAGCGGCGACCTGACCCAGCAACTCAAGGTCGAGGCCAAGGGCGAGATCGCGGCGCTGGCCGAGACCATCAACAACATGACCCACACGCTGGGCGTCTTCGCCGAGCAGGTCACCGACGTCGCCCGCACGGTAGGCGTGGAGGGGAAGCTGGGCGCGCAGGCCGAGGTGCCCGGAGGGGCGGGCACCTGGAAGGACCTGACCGACAACGTAAATCTCCTGGCGAACAACCTCACCGCCCAGGTCCGCAACATCGCCGAGGTCACCACCGCGGTGGCCCGCGGCGATCTGTCGAAGAAGATCACCGTCGACGCGCGGGGCGAGATCCTGCAGCTCAAGGACACCGTCAACACGATGGTGGATCAGCTGAACAGCTTCGGCGCCGAGGTGACCCGCGTCGCCAAGGAAGTCGGCACCGAAGGGAAACTGGGCGGGCAGGCCGACGTGAAGGGCGTGTCGGGGGTGTGGAAGGACCTCACCGACAACGTGAACTTCATGGCCTCCAACCTCACCACCCAGGTGCGCGGCATCGTGAAGGTGGTGACCGCGGTCGCGAGCGGCGAGCTGGGCGAGAAACTACAAGTAAACGCCAAGGGGGAGGTTGCCGCGCTGGGCGAGACGCTCAACAACATGACCAAGACGCTGTCGATCTTCGCCCAGCAGGTCACCAGCGTGGCCCGCACGGTCGGGGTGGAGGGCAAGCTGGGCGCGCAGGCCGAGGTGCCCGGGGTCGCCGGCACCTGGAAGGACCTGACCGACAACGTGAACCTCCTGGCGAACAACCTGACCGCCCAGGTGCGCAACATCGCCGAGGTGACCACGGCGGTCGCCAACGGCGACCTCTCCCGCAAGATCACCGTCGACGCCAAGGGCGAGGTGCAGGAGCTGAAGAACACCATCAACACCATGGTCGATCAGCTCCGCTCCTTCGCCGGCGAGGTGACGCGCGTCGCCAAGGAGGTCGGTACCGACGGCAAGCTGGGCGGACAGGCCGACGTGAAGGGCGTGTCCGGCACCTGGAAGGACCTGACCGACAACGTGAACATCCTGGCCGGGAACCTGACCGACCAGGTGCGCAACATCGCCAAGGTCACCACCGCGGTCGCCAACGGCGACCTGTCGCAGAAGATCACCGTCGACGTGCGCGGCGAGGTGCTGGCGCTCAAGAACACCATCAACACCATGGTGGACCAGCTGCGCAGCTTCACCTCGGAAGTCACCCGCGTGGCCAAGCAGGTCGGCACCGAGGGCAAGCTGGGCGCCCAGGCCGAGGTGCCCGGCGTCGCCGGCGTGTGGAAGGACCTGACGGACAACGTCAACGTCCTGGCCGGGAACCTCACCGACCAGGTGCGGAACATCGCCAAGGTCACCACCGCGGTGGCCAACGGAGACCTGTCGCAGAAGATCTCGGTCGAGGCGCGGGGCGAGATCCTGGCGCTCAAGGACACCATCAACACCATGGTGGACCAGCTGCGCAGCTTCGCCTCGGAAGTGACCCGCGTGGCCCGCGACGTGGGCACCGAGGGACGCCTGGGCGGGCAGGCCGACGTGCGCGACGTCAGCGGGGTCTGGAAGGACCTCACGGACAACGTGAACTTCATGGCCAACAACCTGACCGGCCAGGTGCGCAACATCGCGCTGGTCACCACCGCGGTCGCGAACGGCGACCTGTCCAAGAAGATCACCGTCGACGTGAAGGGCGAGATGCTGGAGCTGAAGAACACCATCAACGTGATGGTCGATCAGCTGAACTCCTTCGCCTCGGAAGTGACCCGCGTGGCCCGCGAGGTGGGCACGGAGGGCAAGCTGGGCGGCCAGGCCGACGTGCCCGGCGTCGCCGGCGTGTGGAAGAACCTGACCGACAACGTGAACTTCATGGCGCGCAACCTGACCACCCAGGTGCGCGGCATCTCGCGCGTGGTGACCGCGGTCGCGAACGGCGACCTCAGCCAGAAGCTCTTCGTCGACGCCAAGGGCGAGGTCGCGGCGCTGGCCGAGACCATCAACAACATGACCGACACGCTCGGCACCTTCGTGGACCAAGTGTCCAGCGTGGCGCGCGAGGTCGGCATCGAGGGCAAGCTGGGCGGCCAGGCGAAGGTCCCCAACGCGACTGGCACCTGGCGGCAGCTGACCGACAACGTCAACCAGCTCGCCGCCTCGCTGACCACGCAGATCCGCGCCATCAGCGAGGTCGCCACCGCGGTGACCAAGGGCGACCTGACCCGCACCATCACGGTGGGGGCGGAAGGCGAGGTGGCCAGGCTCAAGGACAACATCAACCAGATGATCGTCAACCTGCGTGAGACCACGCAGAAGAACCAGGAGCAGGACTGGCTCAAGACGAACGTGGCGAAGTTCAGCTCGATGATGCAGGGGCAGAAGAACCTGGACACCGTGTCCCGGCTGATCATGAGCCAGCTGACGCCGCTGGTGTCCGCGCACCACGGCGCGTTCTTCATGATGGACCAGGAGAGCGAGGGCCCCGTCCTCAAGCTCGTCGCCACCTACGCCTACAAGGAGCGCAAGAGCGTCTCCAACCGCTTCCAGCCCGGCGAGGGCCTTGTGGGGCAGTGCGCGCTGGAGAAGAAGACCATCCTGCTCACCCGCGTCCCGTCCGACTACATCCAGATCAGCTCGGGGCTGGGCGAGTCGCCGCCGCTCAACATCATCGTGCTGCCGGTGCTCTTCGAGGGCGAGGTGAAGGCGGTGATCGAGCTGGCCTCCTTCGATACTTTCAGCGCCATCCACCAGATCTTCCTCGACCAGCTCACCGAGTCGATCGGCGTGGTGCTGAACGTGATCGGCGCCAACATGCGCACCGAGCAGCTGCTGCAGCAGTCGCAGGGCCTCACCCAGGAGCTGCAGAGCCGGTCGCAGGAGCTGACCATTCAGCAGGAGGAGCTCAAGCGCACCAACTCCGCGCTGGAAAAGCAGGCGGTGGAGCTGGAGGAGAAGGCCAAGCAGCTCGAGGAGCAGAACCAGAGCATCGAGATCAAGAACCGCGAGGTGGAGATGGCCCGCGCCTCGCTGGAGGAGAAGGCGGAGCAGCTGCAGCTCATCTCCAAATACAAGAGCGAGTTCCTCGCCAACATGAGCCACGAGCTGCGCACGCCGCTCAACTCGCTGCTCATCCTCGCCAAGCTGCTGGCCGACAACAAGGAGTCGAACCTCTCCGAGAAGCAGGTGGAGTACGCCAAGACCATCTACGCCTCGGGCGGCGACCTGCTCTCGCTGATCAACGAGATCCTCGACCTCTCCAAGGTGGAGGCCGGCAAGATGCAGATCGAGCCGCGCGACATCGCGCTGGCCGATCTCAGGGAGTTCGTCGACCGCAACTTCCGCCCGGTGGCGGAGCAGAAGAACCTCGACCTCTCCGTCGAGCTGGACGGCTCGCTGCCGAGCCACGTGCGCACCGATCCGCAACGCCTGCAGCAGGTCCTCAAGAACCTGCTCGCCAACGCCTTCAAGTTCACCGACCAGGGCAGCGTGCAGCTGCGCATCCACGCCGTGGAGGACCGCCGCGGGCTGGACAACGACGCGCTCCACCGCGCGGGGCAGGTGATCGCCTTCTCGGTGGTCGACACCGGCATCGGCATCCCGCGCAACAAGCAGAAGATCATCTTCGAGGCCTTCCAGCAGGCGGACGGGACCACCGGCCGCGAGTACGGCGGCACCGGCCTGGGGCTCTCCATCAGCCGCGAGATCACCCGCCTGCTGGGCGGGGAGATCCACGTGCAGAGCGAGCTCGGCCAGGGATCCTCGTTCACCATCTTCCTGCCGGACCGCTATCTGGGTCCGGAGGAGGGCGCGGGCGGGGAAGAGGCCGCGGCCCCCGAGCAGCTCCCGCCGCGGCGCCTCGACCAGCCGCGCTCGCCGGCGCCTTCGCGCCCGTTGGACGCGCTGGCGCCCACGCCGGCGGTGCAGCCCGAGGCGCTCGCGCCGAAGCCGGTCGACGACGACGACGACCGCGAGCACCTGCGCGAAGGGGACCGCGTGCTCCTCATCATCGAGGACGACGTGACGTTCGCCCGCATCATGGTGGGCATGGCGCGCGAGAGGGGCTTCAAGGCGGTGGTGGCGACGCGCGGCGACACCGGCCTCGCGCTGGCGAACGAGCTGCAGCCGACCGCCATCACGCTGGACATCCAGCTGCCGGTGGTGGACGGCTGGAGCATCCTCGATCGCCTGAAGCGCAACCCGCGGACCCGGCACATCCCGGTGCACGTCATCTCCATCGTGGAGAAGAGCAAGAAGGGTGCCGCCATGGGAGCGTTCGCCTACCTGGAGAAGCCGGTCAGCAAGGACGCGCTGGAGGGCGCGTTCACTCACATCCAGACCTTCGTGGACAAGAAGGTGAAGCACCTCCTCCTCATCGAGGACGACGCCAACCAGGCGAGGAGCATCAGCGAGCTGGTGGGCGAGGGCGAGGACGTCGCGGTCACCTC
This sequence comes from Myxococcales bacterium, assembly GCA_036393595.1. GTDB lineage: Bacteria > Myxococcota > Myxococcia > Myxococcales > 40CM-4-68-19 > VBKO01. The sequence continues at coordinate 13,753 of DASWGQ010000078.1, forward strand.
GGTGTCCAGCGGCGAGGCGGCGCTGCGGGAGCTGGAGTCGGGCGAGTTCGAGTGCGTGGTGCTCGACCTGATGCTGGGCGACGTCGACGGCACCAAGCTGCTCGAGCAGATCAAGACCCAGCCGCGCTTCCGCGACCTGCCGGTGATCGTCTACACCGCCAAGGAGCTGTCCAAGAAGGAGGAGCTGCGGCTGAAGAAGTTCGCCGAGTCGGTCATCCTCAAGTCGGGCGCGGCCTCGCCGGAGAAGCTGCTCAGCGACACGGCCATCTTCCTGCACCGGATCGAGGAGAAGATGCCCGACCGGAGCCGCAAGCTCCTGCAGGAATCGCGGGTGGAGGAGGAGTCGCTCGCGGGCAAGAAGGTGCTGGTGGTCGACGACGACGTGCGCAACATCTTCGCGCTCACCAGCGTGCTGGAGAGCCAGGGGCTCGAGGTGCTCTACGCGGAGAACGGCAGGGACGGCATCGCCGCCCTGGAGCGCAACCCGGACGTGGACCTGGTGCTGATGGACGTGATGATGCCGGAGATGGACGGCTACGAGACCATGAAGGCCATCCGCAAGGACCCGGCCTACAAGGCACTGCCGATCATCGCCATCACCGCCAAGGCCCTCAAGGAGGATCGGGACAAGTGCATCGTCGCGGGCGCGTCGGACTACCTTCCCAAGCCGGTCGATACGGACAAGCTCCTGCAGCTCATCCGGCTGTGGGCGCGCTGAAAACGGAGCACTAGGTTCCCTCCGATGGCGGTCCAGCGCACCAAGCCTTCGTCTGCCCAGCCGCGTCCGGCGGTCGACCCGGGACTGCGCGCGCGCATCCTGATGGTCGACGACCACCAGCCGAACTTGCTGGCGCTGGAAGCGATCCTGTCGCCGCTGGGCGAGGAGCTGGTGGGCGTCACCTCCGGGGAGGACGCGCTCCGCCAGCTCCTCGAGGGAGAGTTCGCGCTCATCCTCATGGACGTGCAGATGCCCGGGATGGACGGCATCGAGGCCGCCGCGGTGATCAAGCAGCGGGAGCGGAACCGGTCGACCCCGATCATCTTCCTCACGGCGATCGCCAAGGATCCCTCGTTCATCTTCAAGGGGTACTCGCAGGGCGCGGTCGACTACCTGCTCAAGCCGTTCGATCCCGAGATCCTGCGCACCAAGGTCTCCGTCTTCGTCGACCTCTGGCGGCGCGGCGAGCTGATCAAGCGCCAGGCGGCGATGCTGCGCGCCCAGGAGCTGCGCGAGCTGGAGCGCCGCAGCGAGGTGCGCTTCCATGGCCTCACCGATTCGATGCCGCAGTGCGTGTGGGCGGCCCGGCGGGACGGGGAGATCCATTACTGCAACCGCGTGTGGCGGGAGTACGCCGGCGCCGACGCGGGGGTCTCGTTCTTCGGCGGCGTCCCCCCGGACGAGCTGCCCGCCGTACAGGCGGCCTGGACGGCGGCGATCCGCGGCGGGCGGGGGCTGGACCGCGAGCAGCGGCTGCGCCGCCACGACGGCGAGCTGCGCTGGCACCTGTGCCGGGTGGTCCCCGAGCGCGACGAGTACGGCGCCATCGCCGGCTGGATCGCGACCGCCACCGACATCGACCACCAGAAGCGCGTCGAGGAGGCGCACGCGGCGCTGCTCCTGCGCGAGCAGGAGGCCCGAGCGCAGCTGGAGGAGGCGAACCGCTCCAAGGACGAGTTCCTCGCCACCGTCTCGCACGAGCTGCGGACGCCGCTGAACGCCATCCTCGGCTGGACCCGCATGCTCCGCACCGGCGTGCTGCACGGGGAGGAGAAGCTGCAGCGGGCGCTGGAGACCATCGAACGGAACGCGCGGGCGCAGACGCAGCTGGTCGACGACATCCTCGACGTCTCGCGCATCATCGCGGGCAAGCTGCGCGTCCAGGTGCGCCACATCGATCTCCGCGGCGTCATCCTGGCCGCGACGGACGCGGTCCGCCCCGCGGCCGAGGCCAAGCAGGTCGAGCTGGCGCTCGATCTGCGCGACGAGGCGAGCGACTTCCACGGCGATCCGGACCGTCTCCAGCAGGTGGTCTGGAACCTGCTCTCCAACGCCATCAAGTTCACCCCGGGCAGGGGCAGGGTGGTGGTCGAGCTGCGCCGCTCGAACGGCCACGTCGAGATCGCCGTGAGCGACACCGGCATCGGCATCGCGCACGACTTCCTGCCTCACGTCTTCGACCGGTTCCGCCAGGCGGACAGCTCGAGCACGCGCACGCAGGGAGGGCTGGGGCTGGGGCTCGCCATCGTGCGCCACCTGGTCGAGGTGCACGGCGGCACGGTCGGGGCGGAGAGCGAGGGCGAAGGCAAGGGCGCGCGGTTCACCGTCCGCCTGCCGGTGCGCCAGGCGCAACCCCAGCCGCAGGAGACCGCGGCGGTGAACGGGAACGGCACCCACCCCGAGCCGCCGGCGCCGATCGAGCCCACCGCGCTGGCCGGCATGCGCGTCCTGGTCGTGGACGACGACGCGGACGCGCGGGAGCTGGTCCGCGTCATGCTCGCCAACTTCGGCGCCGAGGTGATCCTGGCGGCATCGGCGGACGAGGCGCTGGAGCTGATCTCCCGGCAGCCGCTCGACGTCCTGCTGAGCGACATCGGGCTTCCTGGCGAGGACGGATACGCGCTCCTCCGCCGCGTGCGCGGGCTGCCACGGACCGCGCGGCTCCCAGCGGTGGCGCTGACGGCCTACGCGAGCAGCGCCGATCACCGCCGCGCCCTCGAGGCGGGGTTCCAGAGGCACGTCTCGAAGCCGGTGGACCCGGCGGAGCTGGCCCGCGTCGTCGCGTCGCTGGTCGCCGAGGCCCGCGCCCGCGCGGCCGGGAGCGCGTCTTCCGCCGCGCCCGGCGGGCCGCCGCTCCTGTCCCTCGCCGCGGCGTCGCGCGGCTGACGCCACCGCCGGCAACGTCATCCGCTGTAAGCTCGTGAACGCGCGGCGGATTCCGTCGTCTGTTCGATACTTCACTGCGAGTGCGGGGCTTTGGGCGAGCGCTCGTCGTTAATGTGGCACGTGCCATATCGCGTCCAGCTGCGATGCGCGGTGGGATCGGTGCCGGCGGCCACGCTCGGCCGGCTGCGGTCCCGCTTGCGCGAGATCGGTCACAGCCTTTCCGCGGTGTCGTTCTCGAGCGCTTTCTGGACGTCGATGACTGAGAGCCCGCTCTTCGTCGATGTCGAGGGCTGGCGCTTCAAGTACGGGATCGACCGGCAGTCGCAGGTCCTGACCGTGCTGGAGGTGACCCGCGTCTCCGAAGCGCTGGCGGCCTACGAACGCGCGAAGGCCGACCGGAAACGGTACTGAAGCGCGCCGCGCGGGAGCTGGTGGTCGACCGGTGCGAGCGCCTTCGCGACGGCTCGCCCTCGAGCCCCTGAGGCGCCGGGCCCTTGACGGCGGGGGCGTTCCCTGGTTCTCAGCGCCGGTGGATCGCGCATGAAGCTTCGAACGCTGGAGCTCCCTCCCCAGGAACCCGGGCTGGACCGGACCTTGGTCCTGCTGCACGGATTCGGCGCGGACGAACACGACCTCTTGCCCGTCGGGCACGAGCTGGACCCGCGCCTGCGCGTCATCAGCCTGCAGGCGCCGATCGCGCTCGACTTCGGCGGCCGCGCCTGGTTCAACCTGCAGCAGACCCCGCACGGGTTCGCGTTCGATCCCGCCGAGGTGGCGGAGGCCGCGCGGCTGGCGCTGGAGGCAGTGGAGGAGATCGCCCGGCGCAGCCCGCGTCCGCTGCTCTGCGGTTTCAGCCAGGGCGGCGGGATGGCGCTGTCGGTCGCGCTGGCGCGCCCGGACCTCACCTCGGGCGTGCTGGCCCTCTCCGGCGTGCCGCCGCGGGGGCAGCAACCGGCCGAGCCCGGCGCGCTGCGCGGCCTGCCGGCGTTCGTCGCGCACGGGCTCCACGACCCGTTGATCCCCGTCGAGATGGGCCGCGCCACGCGCGATCTCCTCCAGCAGCTCGGCGCGAACGTGACCTACCGCGAGTACCCGATGGGCCACATGGTGATCCCCGCCGAGCTCTCCGACGCCCGCACCTGGCTCTCCACCGTTCTCGCCTAGAAGCGGGCACCACGGAGGTCACGGAGGTATTTGTCGAAATTCATCTCCGTGCGCTCCGTGTCCTCCGTGGTGCAATCCTTTGGGTGACTTTCCGGCCGGTCGCGGGTCGAGGGCGCCGCTGCACGTACGTGCGATACGAGCTTGCGCCGGGGGGGAGTGGGGAGTACGAGAGCCGTTCCCTCGGGAAGGAGGCCGCGCTTGCTCCGCCGTGTCCTGGTCTTCGCCGCCGCGCTTTGCGCGCTGCCGGCCCTCGCCAAAGACCCCGAGCTCAAGTTCGAGAAGTACCGGCTGCCCAACGGGCTCGCCGTCATCCTCAGCGAGGACCACCGCCTCCCGCAGGTCTCGGTGAACGTCTGGTACCACGTCGGCGCCGCCAACCAGACGCCCGGCCGGAGCGGGTTCGCCCACCTGTTCGAGCACATGATGTTCTCGGGCACCAAGCACGCCCCGGACCCCGACGCCATCCTCGAGCAGATCGGCGCCTCGAACATGAACGGCTCGACCAGCTTCGACCGAACCAACTACTACGAGACCGTCCCCTCCAACGAGCTGCCCACCGCCATCTGGCTGGAGAGCGAGCGCATGGGATTCCTCCTCCCCACGCTCGACGAGCAGAAGCTGAAGATCCAGCGCGACGTGGTCACCAACGAGCGGCACCAGCGCATCGACAACGTGCCCTACGGCCCCACGCAGCAGCGCGTCTGCGACCTGCTCTATCCGCTGCCGCACCCCTATTACGAGTGCGTCATCGGCGACATCCAGGAGATCCAGTCCGCCTCGCTGGACGACGTGCGCGACTTCTTCCGCCGCTACTACGGGCCGAACAACGCTTCGCTCGTGCTCGTCGGCGACTTCGATTCGGCCACCGCGCGGCGGCTGATCGAGAAGTACTTCGCCGACATCCCCCGTGGCCCCGAGGTGAAGAAGCCGGACGCCAAGGCGCCGCCCGTCTCCTCGGTGGTGAAGGAGACCCTGCAGGACCGGCTGGCGCAGCTGCCCCGGTTCCAACTGGTCTGGAACGGGCTCGAGCCGTTCGACGACGACGAACCCGCGGGAGACGTGCTCAGCGAGGTGCTCGCCGGCGGCAAGACGTCGCGCCTCTACCAACTGCTCATCCTCGAGAAGCAGGTGGCGAGCAACGTCGACGCGAGCAACCCGGCGCTCGGCCTGGGCGGCTGGATCCAGATCGGCGCCACGGCCCGGCCCGGCCACTCCCCCGACGAGCTGCGCGCTCTGTTGCAGCAGGCCATCGACGAGGTGAAGCGGAACGGCGTCGGCCCGGAGGAAGTCGAGCGCGCGAAGCTCAAGATCGTCGCCGGACAGATCCGCTCGATCGAGCGCGGCAGCGCGCGCGCGGATCTGCTCAATACCTACGAGATGTGGCTGGGCGACCCCGGGTACCTCCCGCGCGATCTGGCCCGGTACCGCGCGGTGACGCCGCAGGCCGTGCAAGAGTTCGCGCGCAAGTACCTCCCGGACGACCGGCGCCTGGAGCTCACCACCGTGCCGGCCGGCAAGCGCACCGCGAGCGCCCCCTGAGGAGACGGCGATGACGACCCCCCGGATTGCCGCGCTCCTCCTCGCCGCGTTCGCGGCGTGCTCGCACGACCAACCCAGACCGGCGCCGGCCACCACGCCGGCGGCGAGCTCCCCGCCGGCCGCGGCCACGACGTCGAGCCCGCCGGCCACGGCGCCGAAGCCGACCACCACCCAGTCGGGCCCTCCGCTCTACGCTGCGCAGGAAACGCCCGACGCTCCTTTCCGGGCGGAGAAGCCGGCGCCGCTGCCCGGGCAGCTCCATTTCGAAGCGCCCGTGCCGGTCGAGCGCAAGCTGCGCAACGGCGCCCGCGTGCTGGTCAGCGAGCTGCACTCCGTGCCCATCGTCTCCATCGACGTCCTCTTCGCCACCGGCGTCAACGGCGAGCCGCCGGGCAAGGCCGGGTTGGCCGGGTTCGTGGCCAGCATGGTCACCGAGGGCACCAGGACGCGCACCACCACGCAGCTCGCCGCCGAGCTGGACGAGCAGGCCATCGAGCTGGCCGCCGCCGCCGGCAACGAGACCAGCCGGGTGCGGATGAACACGCTCAAGGAGTCGCTGCCCAAGTCGATCGAGCTGCTCGGGGACGTGCTGCAGAACCCGGCCTTCCGGCCCGCCGACGTGGACCGCATCCGCAAGCTGAAGCTCGCGGGGCTCGCGCAGAAGCAGGGGAGCCCGGGCGCGCTGGCGGCGGACGAGGCGGCGAAGCTCCTGTACGGCGGGAAGCATCCCTGGGGCCAGCCGGCGGGGGGCACGCCGGAGACCGTGGAGTCGATCACCGTCGACGACCTGCGCCGGTTCCGCGAGAGCTGGTACCGCCCGAACAACGCGATCATCTCCGTGGCGGGCGACGTCGCCGCCGACGAGATCGTGAGGCTCCTCGACCAGCGCCTCGGCGGCTGGAAGCAGGCGCGGTTGCCCAAGCTCGCGCTTCCGCCGTTCCCGCCTCTCGACCACCGCTTCATCGACGCCATCGACAAGCCGGGCACCACGCAGTCGCAGGTATGGGTGGTGGGACGTCTGTTCGAGGCGCGCCACCCCGACCGGCTGCCCCTGCTGGTCGCGAACGAGGTCCTGGGCGGGCTCTTCACCAGCCGGCTGAACATGAACCTCCGCGAGCAGCACGGGTACAGCTACGGCGTGTTCAGCAGCGTCCAGCTCAGCCGCTCCTACGGGGCCTTCCTCGCCGCCGGCGGCATCCTCGCCCAGCACACGGTGGGGGCGGTGCGCGAGTACGAGCGGGAGCTGGAGCGGTTTGCCGCGGAAGGACCGACCGATCCCGAGCTGGCCAAGGCCAAGGAGACGCTGGTCCGCGGTCTGCCGGCGGCGTTGGAGACGAATGACGCGGTCGCGTCCGCGCTCGCCACCGTCGTCTTCAACGGGCTGCCCCGCGATTACTACCGGACCGTCCCGCGGCGCATCGAGAAAATCAGCCGGGGCGATGCGGTCCGCGTGGCGAGGAAATGGATCCGTCCCCGGCAATGGCCCGTGGTGGTGGTAGGTCCCGTCGGCGGCGCGGCCGATGCGCTGCAGGCCCTGGCGCTCGGCGAGGTCCGCCTGCACACCGCGCCGGGCGTTCTCGAGGTGCGCGCCGGTACGGCGCAGGCGCCGGCTGGCGCGAAGGGGCCCACCGCGGGCAGCGTGCGCGCGCCGGACGCGCCGGCCGGCAGGCCCGAGGGCGAGACGGCGCCGCAGCAGCCTGGACCGGTCCTCGCGCCCTCCGCGCCGCAGCAGCCTCCCGCCGCGGCCCCCTCGGGGCCTGCCGGATCCCCGGGCGCCACGCCCGGAGCGCCGCCGGCTGCCGTGCCTCTGCCCCAGCAGCCGCCGCCGTCCGCACGTCCCTGAGGAATGCGCACCAGCCCGGGCGTGGTGGCTCTCGCCCGGGCCGTAGCACGGCCGCGGACCGGCTGGTACGCTCACGCCGCTGATGAGCGCTTTGGGAGTTGCCACGCTGGTCCTGGCGGTAGCCGCCCACCGGCCCGCGCGCGCCGCGACGCCGGAGCAGCCGCAGGCCGGCTCCGAGCCCGCCTCGCGCGACGCGGGGGCGGCGGTGGCCGCCGAGCATCGTGGGCTCAGCCTGCTGCTGAACGCGGGCGCGTACTGCGGCTTTGGCGGCGGCCTCGCGTTCGGGACCCGCGACGTGGGCGTACGTGGGTCGGCAGGGTGGACGCCCCTGATCGTCGTCCTGAGCGGGGCGAGCTCCGATCTCAAGCTCTACAGCGCCCTGCTGGTCGGCCCGGATCTCTACGCGCGCCTCTTCAGGCCCCAACCCACCGCCGACATCGGCGGTCTGGTAGGCTACCGTTACAGCTCGTTGCTCGGCCACGGCCTCGCCGTCGGAGGCTACGCGCAGTTTGCGCTGGGCCGGGCGGTCGACGTCAACCTCTCCGCCGGCTTCCTCATCTTCCCGGACGGCGAAGACCGGCTGAAGCGGGAGGAAAACCTCTCGAGCAGCACCCGGTTCTCGTTTCCGGGGCCGAACGTGAACTTCGCCCTGAGCGCGGGCCTCGCTTTCTTCCCCTGAGCGAGCGGGCGGGTCAGCCTCCGTACAGAAGCAGAATCAGGCCGACCTCTTCCGCGCGGGGCGCCTTGCGCCAGCGTGCTGCCAGGGAGACCGCCCCGACGTGCAGCCGCGCTTCCACCCCGAGCTCGTAGGAAGTGCTTGGCGAGGCGAGCGGCAGCCATCGCCAGCTTCCCGTTCCGACCAGCGCGGCCCGCTCGCCTCCCAGCAGGCGCAAGAGCAACCCGGGACCGACGCCCGGCCGCACCCCGCTGCCGGAGAGCCCGCGCAGGTCCGGCGCGGCGAGCAGGTCCACGTCCGCCGTGAGCGCCGCCGAGAGCGCACCGCCGTCGGAGACGAAGCCCGGTCCGCCGCCGACCGCGAACATGCCGGCGACACACCCGTCGCACCCGCCGTCGACCACGCGCGTGGCGCCCACGCGCATCTTCCAGGAGATGCGTCGCTCGAAACGATCGATCCGGTTCAAGCTCGTCACCTCGACCAGCGAGGCCTCCTCCAGCCGGAGCGCCCGACGGCGGTCCGCCAGGCTCAGTCGCAGCTTGAAGAACTCGATCTGGGTTCGCGGCGAGAAGCCGGCGGGGGGATCGGCCAGGTCGTGGAGCGCCAGACGCCCCTCGGCCAGGAGGACGGATCCGTCCTCGCGAGAAGTCGCGGCGCCCAGTCCGATTCGCACCGAGCCATGCCCTCGCTCCGGCCCGCCGGCCGAGGGCGGCGGAATGGCCAGCGGGGGGCTCGCCACCGCGATCGCGCTTCGCCTCTCGAGGAGGCTCTGGCGGAGGACGTCGGCCGCCGGGTCCGCGCCGGTGACGATGTCGCGGCCGTGACGCACGTCCACCAGGTCGAGGGCAGCGTCGATGACGCGCACGCGTTCGTCGGTGGACATCGCATCGAGCCCTGGCGGGTCGCCTCCCTCCGCGAGCCGTTGCACGGCGTCGAGCTCGGCTCCGCTGAGCCCGGCCGTCCGGGCTCCGAGCTGCGTCCGCGCCGAGGCTCGGAAGCGGACCGCTCGCACCAGGCCAGGGTTTCTGAACAGCGCTTTCACGCTGTCGGCAGGAAGCGTTGCCGGGCCGAGGTGGGAGAGGAGCTCGAGCTTGGAATCGGCGGCCTCGAGCGCGGCCAGAACGTAGTACGAGCAGTTCTCGGTCACGTAGTAGTAGTCGAACCAGGTCTGCCCGAGCTCCCAGAGGTGGCCGACCAGCATCGCCAGCTGGCGCTGGTCCAAGGAAAGCTCGTACTCCCAGAGGTCGCGCGACTCGTAGTCGGCGTACTCGCGCACCTTGTAGAAGTAGGGCCGCGCGCTGAACTCGCCCCGAAAGAGTCCGAAGAGGCCCTCGAACGCATACAGGACGGCGTTCGAGGTGTCGGTGACCGCCGCGAAGTCGACGGCCTGGTCGATGAGGTCGAGGCGCTCGCCGCCCTTCGCCACTTCCTCCTTCCCGAGCCGCAGGAAGGTGTGGCCGAACGCGGAGGCGGGGTTGTTGAGGTAGTACGAGGAGAAGATCAGCGTGGCAGATCTGGCGCTGACCCTCCTCCAGAAGGCCTCGAACCGCGGGCAGGATCGCGGCGGCAGCCGTGCGAGATCGATGGGGACGGCAGCCGCGAGCCAGGCGAATCGCGCCGGGAAGCGGCATTGCGGATGCTCGAGCGATGGATCGGCGAGCTTCACGCCTTCGGGCGCGCCATGTCCGGGAGCGAAGAACCCGGTCAGCGTTGCTTCGAGCTCCGCGGCGGGATCGCGTTTCCCCTGCGGCGAGAGAAACAGGCCCGGCCCACCCGCCTCGCTCTCCCAGCCGCCCAGGAGCCGTTTGCGCCAATGCCCGAGGCGGAGCCACGCCCGGTCCTCTGACAGCGACTTGCTCCTGGCTGCGGCCAGCAGCTCGGGCAGGTACGTGGGATCGGGCTCGGCCTCTCCGGCAAGGGCGAAGGCAGGCGCGGAAAAAGCGAGGGCGAGAAGGGCGGCGCGGGCGGGGCGCATGCACGAAGGTCGAAGGGAGCCTTTGGGGACTCCCTTCGACCGGGACACGAGCCTAACCGATCTTCTGGCACGCGAGCGAACTGTCCGCGCGCAGCTCCTTGATCACGTTCTGCGAGACCTGCTCCACGGGGGTCTTCTCGCCGGGGAAGAGCTGGGCGAAGCGCTTCTGCAGCGTGGCGCCGACGGCCTTCGCGTCCTTGCAGCCGGCCATGGCGCTCAGGGTGGTGATGGTCTCACCGCTGCCACGGGCGGCGTCCTTCGCCAGCGCCTCGCGGTTGCCCTCGATGAAGGTCCTGGTTCCCTGCCTATTGGACCCAGCCTCTACGCAGTTCGAGGTGCCGG
>DASWGQ010000079.1:0-3241 GCA_036393595.1 Myxococcales bacterium
ACGAAGGTGTCGAAGGAGTACTTGGGGTTGAGCGCGCTGGTCATGCCGCGGTCCCCGCCGCGAGCTTCTTGAGCACCAGCTCCGAGATCCCCTTGAGCGTCTCGAACACACCCTTGCCATGGAGCGCGTCCGCGCTGAAGCTCGGCACGCTGCGGAAGTTCAGGGCGTCGTCCAAATCCGCCGGCGAAAGGATCAGCTCGCGCGGCAGGTCCTGCTTGTTGTATTGCAGCACCAGGGGAATGGTGCGGATGTCCACGCCGTGCTCGAGCAAGTTGCTCTGCAGGTTCTGCAGGCTCTCGAGGTTCTCGTCGAGCTGACGCGCCTGACTGTCGCCCACGAACACCACGCCGTCCGCGCCCTGGAGGACCAGGCGGCGCGTGGCATTGTAGTAGACCTGGCCGGGAACGGTGTACAGCTGGAACCGGGTGGAGAACCCCGAGATCTGTCCCAGGTCGATCGGCAGGAAGTCGAAGAACAGCGTGCGGTCGGTTTGCGTGGCGAGGGAGACCATGCGTCCCCGACGCGAGTCCGGCACGCGGCCGTAGATGTAATGCAGGTTGGTCGTCTTCCCCGAGCGCCCCGGCCCGTAGTAGACGATTTTGCAGGTGATTTCGCGGGTGGTGAAGTTGACCAGAGACACGGGGCTATCTCCCGAAGAGCGTGTTCAGACTGTCGCTGAGCTGACGCTCGAAGTCCGCCGCCAGCACCTGCTTCGGCACGCTCTCTTTGGGGCTCGCCGCCTGCAGATCGGTGGCGAGCTGCTCGAAGAATAACTGGACCAGACCGAGCGACGAAACATCGAGATCGTAGACGACGAGCGCCACCAGCCGGCCGCGTCCGGTTGCCAGACCGGCGAGGAAAATCCCGTGGCGCTCGCCCTGATGGTTCAGCGCCGCGAACGGGGGCTGGCGCAGCTGCCGCGCCATCTCGTCGGTCGACGCCATGATCGCGGCGCCCAGCGCCGCGGCCGACATCACGTCCACGGCGCGGGAGAAGCCGTGCTGCGCGAGGACCTGGCCCGCCGAGGTCATGACGAGCACCAGCCGCGCGCCGGCTTCCTTCACGAACTTGACCAGCGGCTCGAGCGTCCACGTTTCGACCGCGCGCGTCGTCATCCCACTACCTCCGCCGCCCGCAGCAGCTCGAGGCGCACCAGTCCCACATTGACGTCCGGCTCCGCCACCGCGACCACCAGCGTGCCCCCCGATGTCGGGACCACCAGGAGAGCGCCTTGCTCGGCCTGGAGATGCCAGAACAGGCTCGCGCCCACCCCGGCCGCTTCCATGGCGCGTCGCAGCCGCGCGGCGAGGCTCGCGGCCAGCGCCGACACGGCGGGGCCCTTGATCCCTTCCATCAGCTGCTCCGCCACGACGATCCCGTCCTCCGCCGACACGAGCATCGCGCCGCGCACGCTGCGCACGCGCGTGATGAGGTCGAGCGCTTTGCCGTAGGCCGCCGCCGGGGCCGTCATGCGTGGGCCTCCAGCCAGCGGCGCGCCGCGAGGGCGGCGCGCTGCGCGATGACGGCCAGCCGTCCCATCGGGACCGCGCGGTCGCGCACCACGAGCAGCAGGGCGTCGCTCGTGGGCGCGGCAAGATGCACGTGGCCGTGGTGTCCTTCCGCGGCGAGTCCGGTCCATTTGCCCAGGCCGAGCAGCTTGACGGTGCGCGCCGCCTCCTGGGAAACGCCCGCGAGATAAGCGGCCACGGCGTCGGTCACGTCGCGGCCCCCGGAGTCCTTGAGCGCGCCGCCGAGCACTCGCCCCGACGCATCGAGCAGCAGGAGTCCTTCCTGCGCCCCTTCGAGCCCCGCGAATACGCGCGCCTCTTCGAGCGGTTGAGCCGCCGGGGCGATCGGCTCCGGCGCCGTGAGCGCCTCGGTCGCCCCCCCGCCGGCGACGGCCTCGGCGTCCGCCGGCCCCCCCTCCCCGCCACGCGCCATGGCCAGCGCCTGGGCGACGCCGGGATCGTCCGGGGCGACGCGCTGCGCCGCCTCGAGATGCGCCGCCGCCTGCTGCACGTCGCCGATCTTGAAATAAAGGAACGCGAGCCCCTTCAGCGCCCCGACGTGGTCGGGGGCGATGCGGAGCGCCATGTCCCACTCGTCGAACGCGCGCTCGTAGTCGTGCTTGTCGGCCAGGATGCGCGCGTACAGGTCGTGTGCATCCGGGAGGTGCGGATGGCGCTCGAGCCCTGTCAGGGCGACCCGGTGGGCGGTGTCGAGCTGCCCCTTGTGGCGCAACAGCTCGCCCAGCCGCAGGAACACGAGACTGTCCGGATCCTGCGCGAGCTGGGAGGACAGGGTCTTGATCTCGTCAGGCATGCGTCCCCGTCCCGGCGAGCGTCTGGGCCGCCGACTTGGCGCGGCGCACCTCTTCGAGCTGCGCCAGCTCCGTCTCCGAGCGTGCGGCGAGCCGTTCCCACTGGTCCCACTGCTCCACCGCCTCGCCGAACCGGCCCGTGCCGACGAGCGCGTAGCCGAGCACCCGGTACGCAGCCACGGCCAGCGGGTCGAGCCGGAGCGCGCGGCGCAGCTCCTCGACGGCATCGACGCTGCGTCCGGAGGCGAGGGCGATGCGGCCGAGCAGCAAATGGACGGCCGGATCGTGGGGATGCACGCCCGCCGCCTGCTCGGCGACGCCGCGCGCCTCCTCGAGGTCGCGGCGCGCGAGCGCGTCTTCCGCGCGTGCCACGAGCTCGGCCAGATCAGCGGCGAGCGTGGTCCGCTCCCGTTTCGTCGTGCCCGGGTCCGCCAGCACGATCACGCCGGCGCTCTCGAGCCCGAAGAGCGTCTTCGCGACCTCGAAGTCCGAGCGTCCCAGCTCGGACGCGATGGCGCGCACGTCGCGCGCGCCGTTGATCATCGCGAGCATCTCCCACTCGGGCGGCAGGAGGTCCAGCTCGCCCTCGCTGGCCTCCTGGGGCGGCGCGAGCATGGGCACGACGCCGAGGTGGGGGATGCGCCCCTCGATGCGAGACCATTCGTCGATGCGCCGGGCGCCTTCCATCAGCAGGGCCTCGGTGGGAATGCGCACCACCGCATCCGTGGGCAGCTCGGTCGGCGTGCCCTCGCTGAAGGAGAAGTACCCTTCGCGCCAGCCCATGACCTCGAACACGACCTCTTCGATCTGGAAGCGGACCTGGCGCTCGAGCTCGCGCGGGGTGAGGGCGCCGAGCGAGACGAGGATCTCGCCGAGCCTGCGCCCGTCGCCCTGGCGCTCCTGCATGTCGCGCGCGCGCTC
>DASWGQ010000080.1:0-11129 GCA_036393595.1 Myxococcales bacterium
TCGTCGGGCTCGGCTGCTCGCTGCCTGGGCGAGGTGCGCGGCGCCAGCAGCTTGCCGAAGAGAAGGAAGAGCGTGCCCATGGAGAGGAGCAGCAGCGGCTCCTCGAACGGGCCCAGCGATGCGCGCTGGAGCGCGAAGGCGGCGACGGCGAAGACGATGGCGGCGGCGGCGATGGTGTGGTGCATGAGCTCCGGCGTCCCCGTGGACCCTCGCCCCATGCGAGGTGCTCCACGCAGAGGGGCCCAGCAGGATCCGCGCCAGCGCATCTCCAGAGCCGCCCGTTCCATCCGAGTGGGAACGGCGTTTCCATTCGTGTGGAACGCAACGGAGCGCGACCGGATGCGAGGCGCAGAAGCGCCTGGCCGCTCGCCCCCGACCGGTCGCAGGGAAGACACAGTGGGCTTCCCTGAGCGCCCGGCGGTCTGGCACGCGCCGTGCTCCTGGACCGGCCCGACACCCGCCTGTCCGGCGGTGGCGGAGGAGGCATTCGATGTCCGTGAGCTGCAAGTGGTGGTGGGGGCCTGCGGCGGCGCTGCTCGCGTTCGGACCTGGCTGCGCGCACCGCGACGTGTCCCAGCAGGACGAGGCGCAGCAGGTCGTGCAGGAGTACCGGCTCGCCAAGGAGGACGTGGTCGAGGTCTCCGTCTGGAAGGAGCCGGACCTGTCGCGCACCGTGCCGGTGAGGCCCGACGGGAAGATCACGCTGCCCCTCTTGGGCGACGTGCCCGCCGAGGGCCTGACGCCGGCGCAGCTGGAGAAGAGCGTGCAGGACAAGCTGTCGCCGCTGGTCCGCGACCCGCGCGTGACGGTGATCGTCCATGACGTGAACGGCAGCCGCATCTACGTGACCGGGATGGTCACGCGCCCCGGCGCCTTCCCGCTGCGCAGCCACATGACGGTGCTGCAGGCGCTGGCCATGGCCGGCGGCCTGGCCGAGTTCGCCGACCGCGGCGAGATCACCGTGCTGCACCTCGATGGGACCCGCCACGTGGTCGCCTACGACGACCTGGTCAACGGCAAGGTCCGCCGCCAGCTCTCGGCCGGCGACACGGTGGTGGTGCCCTAGGTGAAGCCCATGGCCACGCGCGCCCACATCCCGCTGCTCGCGGCCTTGTCGGCTCTCGCCGCGGGGCCGGCGGGCGCCAAGGTGTACGTCGAGTGGAAGCCGCGAGCGTCGTTCTTCGCCGGCTTCAACGACAACGTGCTCCTCGACGGGTCGGGCGCCGACGGATTCGGCCAGGCGCGCCCCGGCATCCGCCTCGATCTGTTCGGCGACCACCAGTTCCACGTCGACGTGGACTGCGAGGCCGGCATCGGGCGGCTGCTCCACCCGGACAAGTTCGCGCTGAACAACGGGGGCGCGTTCGCCACCAGCGAGCGGTGCATCGCGCACTACAAGGATCGCTGGTCGCCGCGAACGGCCTCGCACGTCCTCTTGCGCAGCACCTATGCGCAGGACCCGTTCGCCATCTCCGGGCTGGGGCTCCTCCTGCGGGCCGGCCAGACGCAGGTGTTCAGCACCAGCCTCTCGGCCGAGGTGGACCACGCGGTGAGCCCGCGCGCGCAGTGGCGGTTCGGCCTCGACTCGCAGGTCCTGGCGTTCGGCGCCAACGATCCCGGGAACGGCGCGGTGTTCACGCCCTCGATCGGGTACGCGTACCGCACCAGCCCGTACGACAACCTCACCTTGACCGGGCGCGAGCAGCTCTTCTACTCGTTCGGCGCCACGCCCCAGGCGAGCGCGCCGCAGGGAGTGCCCGGCGGGATCGTGACCGAGGCGCACAGCCTGCGGCTCGGCTGGGAGCGGCGGCTGCGGCCGTGGGCCACGCTCAAGGCGAGCGGCGGGCCCCTGTACGTGACCGGCCAGAACGGCGGCCAGTTCTCGCCGACGGCGAAGCTGGAGATCGAATCGGTGACGCCCGGGCTCGCCGCCCGGCTGATCGTCTCGCACGACCTGATCATCGGCGCCTCGCGGGCGGGCGCCATCGTGGGCGACCTGGCCGAGGTGGCCACGCTGATCACGATGGGGGACTTCACCGGCGGATTGCGCGCGGGCGTCTACCGCAACTCGGACCTGCCCTCGCAGTTCACCGCGATGGGCCCGGCCGGGTATTCGGGCGAGGTCTCGCTCGACTACCGCATCGGCCGCGAGTGGACGGTGGGCCTGGCCGCGCTCCGCGACGCGCGGCTCAACGACACGGACGTAGGGCGGCAGGTGGACCGCGACGTGGTGCAGCTGCGGCTCAGCTGGGAGCGGTTCCAGCCGTTCTGACCCTGGGAGGAGGAGAGAATGGAGCGCACGTACACGGTGGATGAGCTCCTCGGCGCCGTGAAGCGCCGCTGGAGGTGGATGGCGGTGGTGGCGGCGGCGGTGTTCGCCGTGGCCGCGCTGGTGATCGCGCGGCTGCCCGGCGAGTACCGCGCGCGGGCGCTGGTCATGGTGGAGCCCCTGCACCCGCACCCCGACCTCGTGGTGCCGGTGATCTCCAGGACCCTCGAGGAGCGCGTGAAGTCGGTGCGCTCGCAGGTGTACGCGCGGCAGCTGATGGCGACCGCGATCGAGGAGCTCAACCTCTACCCGCAGGCCCGCGAGAAGGACGGGATGGATGCCGCCGTGGAGGCGCTGCGCAACGACACCGAGGTGCACGGGGAGGGCGACGACGCCTTCAGCGTCACCGTGCGCTCGCGCGACGCCGCGCTGGCCGCGAAGACGGCCAACCGCCTGGCGGAGCTGTTCATCGAAGGCAACCTTCAAGTACGCGCGGGCCAGGTGGCGCGGACCCGCGAGGTGATCACGCAGCAGCTCGCGCAGATGCGCGGTGAGCTGGCCAAGAGCGAGGCGAAGGTCGCCGCCTTCAAGCGCGCGAACTCGACCACTCTGCCGGAGCTGAACGAGGCCCGGATGCGCGAGCGCGACCAGCTCGCCAAGCTGATCGAGGTGGAGACGGGGTTCATCCAGACCGCCCAGCAGCGCATCGACCTGATCGGCGTGCTCCCGGCCGGCCGGGAGACCGAGGTGGGCCGCATGGAGCAGCAGGTCGACGACCTGCGCGGAAGGCTGGGCACCGCGCGCGCGGCGCTCACGCCGGAGCATCCCGATGTGCAGGCGCTTTCCCGGGAGCTCGGCAACGCCCAGGCGCGGCTGGAGCAGGCCCGCGCCCGCGCCGCCGCCAACGACCTCGAGCTGCGCCGCATGACCGAGGCGATCGGCCGCGGCCGCAAGAACATCGCGCAGTCCCAGGCGCGCATGGCCGAGGTGGACAAGCTGATCGCCGCCGCGCCGCTCACCGCGACGCAGCTGGCCGAGCTGGACCGGGATACCGACATGCTCAAGGTGAAGGTGGGGCAGCTGGTCTCCAAGAAGGCGGAGGCGGAGATCACCGCCGAGCTGGAGGCGAAGAGCGCGCCGGCCGAGTTCCGCGTGCTCGAGTCGGCAACCGCGCCGTCGCTGCCTGCCAGCCCGAACCGGCCGCAGATGCTGCTGCTCGCGCTGCTCGCGGCGGTGGCGCTGGGCAGCGCGATCGCCGTCGGGCAGGAGCTGTCCGACCGCACGCTGCGCAGCGAGGAGGAGGCGGTCTCGCTGGCGCTGCCGGTCCTGGCCACCGTTCCGCGGCTGCACGCGGCGGGCGGTGGGCGGGTGCTGGCACTGCCGGCCATGCAGGGCGAACAGGCGTAGCAGCCGGGTGGTCCCGGAGAGAGGGAGAAACGTCATGACGAGCATTCCGAAGGCGGTAGCGGGGACCCGCCCGCCGTTCCTCGAGCGGATCGAGGGCGGCGGCGCCGAGGTGACCATCGACGAGAGGCTGGTGGCCATCACCGATCCACAAGGCGCGGCCGCCGAGCAGTACCGCATGCTGCTGCACCGGCTGCGCTATGCGCGGTCGCTGCGGGGCGACGCGCAGGGCGGGGCGGTGATCGCGGTGACCAGCGCGGTGCGGGAGGAGGGCACCAGCCTCACCGCGGCCAACCTGGCGCTCACCGCGGCCCGGGCGGGCGACTCACGGGTGGCGCTGGTCGACTGCGACCTGCGCTGCGGCACGCAGGCGGCGCTGTTCGGCATGGGCCCGCGCATGGGCCTGTCGGACCTGCTGCAGGGCAAGTGCGAGATCGGCGAGGCGCTGGGGCGCTTCCACGAGGGCCAGATGGCGGTGATCGCGGCCGGCAAGGCGCCGGTCGAGCCCGCAGCGCTGCTGTCCTCCCCTCGCTTCGTCGCCGCGCTGCAGACGCTGCGCAGCCTCTTCGACGAGATCGTCCTCGACGTGCCGCCCGCGCTGGCGACCGCCGACGCGTCGATCGTGGCGCACCGGTCGGACGGTGTGGTGATGGTGGTGCGCGCCGAGGCGACGCCGCGCGAGCAGGTGGCGAGCGCGGTCCGGGCGCTGGCGGGCGCGCCGGTGTGGGGGGTGGTGCTGAACGGCGTGGAGCCGTCGCGCGTGCCGCCGCCCCTGCCGGTGGTGAAGGGGCAGCTGACGGCGGGCAAGTAGCTTCGCAGCGGCTTGCGGTTTGCGCTCGTGGGGAGTGGCTTGCGGGCGTCGCTCGCGGGTTCGTGGCTCGAGGTGGACGGGGACGGGGAGGCGGAGCGTGCGGCAGTTCGCGGGGCACTGGTACAGCGGGAGGGCGGCG
Source organism: Myxococcales bacterium (assembly GCA_036393595.1). Classification (GTDB taxonomy): domain Bacteria; phylum Myxococcota; class Myxococcia; order Myxococcales; family 40CM-4-68-19; genus VBKO01. Next base: position 4,624 of record DASWGQ010000080.1, read on the forward strand.
CGGCTGTGCGCCGTCGAAGCGGCGCTGGTCGGGCTGGCGCTCTGCGTGACCGGACGGCACGCCGCGGGCAACCTGCGGGCCCTGGCGGCGCTGATCGGCGCCGCCGCCTGCGTTCCCGCGGCGCTCTACCTGGCCGACCTGTACGACCCGCAGGTCATGCGCAACGACCGGGCGCGGGGGAGCGGCACCCTCAAGTCGCTCGGGTTCGCCGCCCTCTTCGCGGCGATCATCGGCGTTTTGGGCGGCGGCGGGCTGCCCAAGGGCGCGCTGATCGGCACCTTCGGCGTGGCCAGCCTCGGCGTCCTGCTGGCCCGCGCCGCCCTGGTCACGCGCACCGACGAGGACGCGCACAGCCGGGTCCTCATCCTCGGCGCCGGAGCGCGGGCCGCCGAGACGGCCCGGCTCATCCGCACCCAGGCGTTCGGCGAGTACCAGGTGGCCGGGATGCTCGATCCCAGGCTCGATCTCGCGGCGACCTCGGACGACGGCGACGAGGTGCTGCGCGCGGTCGCAGGGGTCGAGCCCGCTCCTCCGCCTCCGCTGGTCACCGTGGCGGCCGAGCCGCAGCCGGCGGAAGTCGCGCTGGCTCCGGTGCCGGCGGTCGTCCCGGGGACGCAGCTCATCGTGGCCGCGCCCTCCGCCTCGGTGGAAGCTTCCGTCGCCGCGCTGCCGCGCGCCGAAGGAGTGGACGCGGGTCCCCTGGCGCCGGTTTTGCAATTGCCCAGCGCCCCCGCGCAGTCGCTGCAGATCGCCGCGCGCACGCTGCCGGAAGCGGTGAAGCAACTGCGCGCAGACACCGTCGTCATCGCCACCGACGACGCGCAGGAGCGGCTGCCCGTCGACGAGCTGATCCGCGTCCGCCTGCACGGGGTCACCGTGCTTCCGGCGCAACGCTTCGCCGAGCGGGTGCTGCGCCGGGTGCCGCTCTCGCTGCTCCGGCCGACCGATCTGGCGGTCGGAAACGCCCTCACCTCGCCCGTGTCGCAGGCCGGCAAGCGCATCTTCGACCTGTTGATGAGCTCGCTGCTGCTGATCTGCGCCGCGCCGCTCCTGGCGGTCCTCGCAGTGCTGATCAAGCTCGACTCCGAGGGGCCCGTCTTCTACGTGCAGGAGCGCACCGGCCGGGGTGGCAAGCCCTACCGCGTGCACAAGCTGCGGACGATGCGCAAGGACGCCGAGACGCTCTCGGGCCCGGTCTGGGCCTCGCAGCGCGACCCGCGCGTGACCCGGCTCGGCGCGTTCCTGCGCAACACGCGGCTGGACGAGGTCCCGCAGGTCTTCGCCGTGTTCCGCGGCGACATGAGCTTCGTGGGGCCGCGCCCGGAGCGTCCCTTCTTCGTGAACCAGCTCAAGCAGCAGATCCCGTTCTTCGGGCTGCGCGAGGCGGTGAAGCCGGGCATCACCGGGTGGGCGCAGATCCGCTACCCGTACGGGTCCACCATCGAGGACGCCAAGAACAAGCTCGAGTACGACCTGTACTACGTCGAGCACCGCTCGCTCTTCCTCGACCTCGCGATCTGCTTCCACACCGCCAAGATCGTCCTGTTCGGGCGCGGCGCCAGGTAGGATACTTCCATGTCCGTCGCCGTCGCGGTGCGAGAAGAGTCCGGCGCGCTGGAGCGCGCTTCCGAGCCGCCGCTCTCCGTCGAGCTGGTCGAAGGGCGCGAGGCGTTCAACGCGCTGGAGAAGGAGTGGAACGCGGCCCTCGCGCGCGGGCCGCGCGACGAGCCGACCTTGCGCCACGAATGGGTGCGCGCCTGGATCGAGAACTTCGCGCCGGGCGCGCCGCTGCGGACCTTCCTGTCGCGCGCGGGCCGCGAGCTGCATGCGGCGGTGCCGCTCCTGGAGGTGAAGGAGCGGAACGCCGACACCTGCTTCGTGCCGCTGACCACCTGGGGAACGCCGCACAACGACCACTCGCAGCGGGGAGGGGTCCTGCTGGGCCGCCGGGGCAAGGAGGCCCTGCCGGCGCTCTGGGACACGCTGGCCGGCCTGCCGGGCTGGGACCGGCTCCGGCTGCGCGATCTGCCGCACGGCGCTCCCGAGTGGAAGCTCCGCGACCTCGCCGAGGCGGCAGGCTTCCCCTGCGGCCTGTGGACCTCGCTCCGCTCCCCTTATCTGGTCCTGCCCGCGATCGAACCGGCGGTCGCGGTCGTCGAGGCGAAGAAGCCCGCCAGCCGCAAGCCCCAAGCCGCAAGCCGGTACGAGGTCGTGGAATCGAGGCTGGACGCCAGGTTCCGCCAGAACCTCCGGCGCCGGCGCCGGCGGCTGGCCGAGCAGGGCGAGGTCAAGTACGTCCTGCTCGATGGCAAGGAGGCAAAGCGGCTCGACTGCGCGCTGGCTGACTTCTTCGTCATCGAGGCCAGTGGCTGGAAAGGGAGACGGGGCACCTCCATCGCGCAGCGGCCGGAGCTGGTGGGCTTCTACGCGCAGATGGCGCGCGACGCGGCCCGGCGGGGAGCGCTTGCGCTGGGCTTCCTCGAGCTGGGCGGGCGCCGCATCGCCGCTCACCTGAGCCTCGTGCACGCCGGCCGGCACTATCTCCTCAAGCTCGGCTACGACGAGTCGTTCCACGAATTCAGCCCCGGGCAGCAGCTCACCTCGGAGATGATCCGCGACTCCTGCCAGCGCGGCCTTTTCGAGTTCGACTTCCTCGGCCCCTGCATGGACTGGAAGCTGGACTGGGAGCCGGCCTTGAGGACGCACACCTGGCTGACCATCTTCCGCCCGACGCGGGTGGGTCGGCTGGTGCACGAGGCGCGCTACACGGCCTGGCCGGTGGCGCGCGCGCTCGCGGGGCAGGTCCGGCTGGGTAAGGGGGGCTGAAGGTGAAGGCCGCGCGGCGGATGCGGGTGGAGGCCGGGCTCGGGGAGCGCGCGCCGGCGCCCAGGCGGACGGTGCCGTGCATGCAGACGGCGTGGCCGCACATGCTGGTGCCGCAGCCGTCGGCGGCGGTCCCGCTGGTGTTCCCCTTCGACCAGCCCGGGCTGCGGTACCGGTACTTCGCGCGCAACGCGGTCTGGGACGCGGTGCAGCTCCTCGAGCTGGGCGGCAAGAAGGTCTTGATGCCCGCCTACCACCACGGCGTCGAGCTGGAGACCCTCCTGGCGGCTGGCGTCGGGCCCGTCTTCTTCCGGGTCGACGCGCAGATGCGCTGCGATTTCGAGGACGCCCGGCGGCGCGCCACGCCGGAGGTGCGCGCGGTCTACGCGATCCATTACGCCGGGTTCCCGCAGGACATGGAGGCGGCCCGGCAGCTGGCGAACGAGCTGGGCGTGCCGCTCATCGAGGACTGCGCCCTGGCGCTGCTCTCCCGCAACGGAGACAGGCCGCTCGGGTCGTCCGGCGATCTGTCCGTGTTCTGCCTGTACAAGACGCTGCCGGTGCCCAACGGCGGCGCGCTGCTCGCGCGCGGGCGGTTTCGCGACGAGCTGCACCGGCTGGCCGAGGTCGAGCCTCCAGGCTGGCCGTCCACCGCCTCGCACCTCGCCGGCAGCCTGCTCTCGAATCTCGAGCTGCGCGCCGGCCCTGTGGGCCGCAGGGTGCGCGAGGTGGTGCGCGGCGCGGGGTGCTGGGTGGTCCGCAAGGCGAGCGTCGAGCGCGTCTCGACCGGCACGCAGCACTTCGATCCCGCCGCGGTGAAGCTCGGGATGAGCGCCATCAGCCACCTGGTCCTGCGCAACCAGGACTGGCCGCTCATCGTCGAGCGGCGGCGGCGCAACTACTTCCTGCTCTACGCCGCGCTGCGCGACCTGGCTCCGCCGGTGACCGGCGAGCTGAAGCCGGGCGTGTGCCCGCTCTTCTACCCGATGCCGGTGCGCGACAAGGCGGCCGCCATGGCGCGCCTCCTGGCCCGGGGGGTGGAGACGGTCGATTTCTGGCGCATGCGCCATCCGGCGGTGCAGCCGGGGGACTTCCCCGAGGTGGACCGGCTGCGCGAGACGGTGCTGGAGCTGCCGGTGCACCAGGACCTGTCGCCCGCCGACGCCGAGCACGTGGCAAGCTGCGTGCGGGAGCTGCTCTCGTGAGCGCGACTGCCCGGGTGGTGGAAGCGCCGGCGGCGCTGCGCACGGAGGTGGTCCGGGACGCGGCGGGCCTTTTGCGCCTGCGCGCGGAGTGGAGCGCGCTGTGCTCCGAGGCGCGCTCGGGCTCGCTGTTCCTCTCCCCCGAGTGGCTGGTCCCCTGGTGGGAGCACTTCGGGGAAGGGCGCGAGCCGAGCTGCATCGCCCTCTTCGAGCGGGAGCGGCTGGTGGGCTTCCTGCCCCTGTTCACCGAGCCTGTGCGGATCGCCGGCATGCCCGCGCGGCGCGTGGCGTTCCTCGGCGACGGCGCGACCGGGTGCGACTACCTGGACGTGCTCGCCGCGCCCGGGCGCGAGGCGGAGGTGCGCGCCGCCGCGCTCGAGGCGCTGGGCCGGCTGCCCTGGGACGTGTGCGATCTGGACGGCCTGCTGCGGGACAGCTCGACCGCGCTGCACCTCGCGCAGCTGTTCCCCAACGGCCGCGCGGTGCGATCGTCGACGGCCGGGCTGGGCGGCGCGCCGGCGGACGTGGTGCGCGACGCGCGGCTGCGGTTCGTCTGCCCGCACATCCCGCTGGTCGGGTCGTACCAGGACTACCTGCAAGGGCTGGGGCGGCGCGAGAACCTGCGCCGCCGGGAGAAGTGGCTGTTCCGGCAGCCCGGCGTGTCCATCGAGGTCGCCCGGACCCCCGAGGGGGCGCCGATCGCGGTCGAGCGCTTCCTCGAGCTGCACCGCGCGCGCTGGGCGGTCGAGGGTGGCTCGGACGGGCTCGCGGACGCGCGGCACGAGGCGTTCCACCGCGCCGCCGTGCAGGAGCTCGCGGAGCGCGGCTGGCTCCGCCTGTACACGCTGTTCGCGGCGCGGCGGCCGGTCGCCTCGGTCTACGGCGTCGCGCACCGGGGCAAGTTCCTCTACTACCAGTCGGGATACGACCCCGCCTGGGCGTCGAAGAGCGTGGGCCTGGTCCTGCTGGCGCGCACGGTTCAGGACGCGTACGGCGAGGGGCTGCACGAGTTCGACTTCCTCCGCGGCAACGAAGGGTACAAGGCGCAGTGGGCGCGCGCCGAGCGCTGGACGATCCAGATGCGGCTGTTTCGCTCCGCGCGCGGCAAGGCGGCGCGGGCGGCGCAGCAGGCCGCGCTTTTCGCGCGCGAGTCGGTGAAGGCGGCCTTGCCCCGGGCAGCGCTGGAGACTGCGCGGAGGGCGAGGCGGCTGCTCCGGGCGCCCAGGCCCGAAGGGATGGGTCGCATCGAGGCCGTGCTGCGCGCCGTCACCCGTGGATGAGGTCGCGATCGAAGCGCGGCGCCGCCCTGGCGGCGGCTGGAGGAGGGGGAGGATGAATCGGCTCAAGGACCAGGTGGTTCAGGTGGCGCGCAGAGCGGTGAAGGGCGCGGCAGCGCTCGCGCTGCACTACAGCCGTGCGCAGGACCTCATCTCCACGGTGCAGCGGCGCGCGGTGGGCGGCGTGCGCGTGCTCATCCTCAGCTACCACCGCGTGGTGGGGAGCTACCCGCTGGAGTCCGAGCGCGGGCTGCCCACGCTCAACATCGCGCGGGAGACCTTCCGCAAGCACCTGGAGGTCCTCTGCGAGAGTCATGAGATAGCGCGGCTGGACGACGCTCTGGAAGTGCTGGGCGGCAGGCGGGTCGCGCGCCGGGACCTGGCGGTCATCACCTTCGACGACGGCTACCGGGACGTGTACGAGAACGCCTTCCCGGTGCTGCGCGACATGAAGCTGCCCGCGGTCGCGTACGTTCCCTCGGCATTCATCGGGACTGCGAAGCGGCTCGCCCACGACCGGCTCTGGGCCGCGCTCCAGACGATGGAGAAGCGCGGGCTCGGTCCCATGTCGGTCGGCGTGGGCGCGGGGTTCGAGGGCCTGCTCTTGCGCGCCTTCGAAGGTGCGCCGAAGTCCAACAAGGTGCTCGAGCGGCTCATCTCGGACAACCCGACAAAGGTGCTGTACGGGCTCGCCGAGGCGCTGGAGGACCGGCTGCGGATCGACCGCGCGGAGGCCCCGCGCGGGCAGCTGCCGATGGGCTGGGAGATGCTCCGCGAGATGGGCGCGCACGGCGTCGAGACGGGCGCGCACACGGCCGACCACACCGTGTTGACCAACCAGCCCCTCGACGAGGCGCGCCGGGAGATCGCGACCTGCAAGAGCGTCCTGGAGAAGGGCACCGGACGGCCGGTGCGCCACTTCGCCTACTGCAACGGCTGGTACAGCGCAGGCGTGGCCCAGGCGCTTCGCGCGGAGGGATTCGTCAGCGCGGTCACGACCGAGGACATGCCCAACATGGCGGGCGTCGACCCGTACGCGCTCAAGCGCAAGGTGCTGTGGGAGATGTCCTCGGCGGGAATCCTCGGCGGCTGGTCGAAGGCCCTCGCCGCCTGCCAGTTCAACGACACCTTCGGCATGCTCGCCTTGCAGAAACCCGTCCTCGGCGCCCGCCCCACCCGCTTCGGCTCCTCCCGCCCCACCGAC
>DASWGQ010000081.1:0-1742 GCA_036393595.1 Myxococcales bacterium
GCATCTACTCGCGATTGCACGAGTTGGCCGACTTCATCGAAGTCCACGGCTCGGATAAGCGTCGCGATCAGCACGAACGAAGCAAGGCACTAGCCGACTGAGGAGGCACGCGATGTCGTACCGGACCGCAGCGCAGCCGAAACCACTCTCCTCCAGCATGCCCCGGGTGCTCCTGGTCGGCCGAGACCTCCACGAGGGTGAGCGGGTCCGCCGGCTGCTCTCCTACGGGCGCGCGGCGGCGCAGGTCGCGGTGTGCGGCTCGCCCTGCGACGCCCGCCGGGCGGTGGCGGCACACGGAGCGCCCGACGTGGTCGTGCTCGAGGACCGCGCCTGGCCGGCGGTGGACGCGGAGGCGCTGGCCGAGCTGCGCCGGCTCTGCAAACCGAAGGCGCGCGGCACCGGGCTCATCCTCTCGCGCCGGTGGGGCGAGCTTCACCGGGGCGACCGCGTGCCGGAGGGAGTGCCGGTCGTCGAGCGGCCCTACCGCCTCGACGAGCTGGTGCCGGCCCTCCAGCTCGTCCTCTTGCGGACCCGCTCGTGAGCGAGGGGCACTTCTTCCCGCGGCGCCGGGCCGAGGCGGTGGGCGGGATCCTGCAGCGCACGCTCGACCGCCACGGACTCGCGCGCCGGCTCGACCGGCACGTGCCCGCCGCGGTGTGGGCGGAGGCGGTCGGCGCCGAGCTCGCCGCGCGCGCGCAGCCGACGGTGCTGTCGGCCGGAACGCTGCACCTGCTGGTGCAGGACCACCGCTGGCGCGACCAGCTCGATGCCGCGCGGCAGCTGATCATCGAGCGCATGAACCGCCGCCTCGGCCGCCGCGCCGTGCGCGCGCTCCAGTTCGGGCTGGCCCACGAAGGAGCCCTGCGCCCCGCGACCCGCCACGCCGCCCCCGCACCGCCCCAGAACGCAACCGCCGCCGTGGCCGGAGCGCACGCGCTCCCCTCCGAGGTCCGCGACGCCCTCCTCCGCGCCGCCGCCTCCTCCCGCCGCCGGAAGTCCTAGGGTCGGGGTCGGAGTCGGAGTCGGGGTGGGGGTCGGGGCCGGGTCGGGGGCCGGGTCGGGGTCGAGGTCGGGGCGCTGGACGCGGCGGCTGCGGACCGCATCCAGCACTTGGGACTCCGCTTCAAGCGGATGCTCTGGAAGCTCCGCGCCGGATGAGCGCAGTCAGCATGGCGACCAGCGCGTTGGCCAGTTGCGCCACGCGGCGTGCGTCCTGCGGGGCGGCGTCCCCACAGAGAGCGGCGACCTCGACAGCCGCTGCTGCCTCACAGGCCTCACCTCGTGCGATGGTAAACGCCCGAGCCTTGTCGGCCAGCGAAACCCTCCCTGCCCCTTCGGCGCAGTTCAGGCAGGCGCTCTTCGCAGAACGCAGCGCCTCGTCCCTAAGCTTCGCGTCCCTCACCTGCGCAGCGCGCACGGCAAGCAACAGGTCCCTCGCGACCCCGAACGCGATCAGCTTGTGGTGGGGCAATTTCGGCATCTCCGTCATCGGCGTTTCTCCTTTCACGAACCTGCGAAGGAGAGACGCCGATGACGGCAGACGACCGAGCACCCACGCCGCAAACGGGATTTGCCGGGAGAGTGAGCAACCGCCAGTGACGGCGCGCAGCGCCGGCGCGCGGTTGCTTCGCGTCCCACTCGACCCCGACCTCGACCTCGACCTCGACCCCGACCTCGACCCCGACCTCGACCCCGACCCCGACCTCGACCTCGACCTCCGACGCCGTGGTACCTCAGCTTCC
>DASWGQ010000082.1:0-5418 GCA_036393595.1 Myxococcales bacterium
GTGGACGACCAGGCAGCCGCACACGAGCGGCAGAAGGGCCAGGATGCGACGCATCCGTCGATGTAGCCATGCAATGCGCGGCGCGGGCAAGTAGGATGTGCGGATGCCTCGCAAGCGGCCCGCCACCAAGTCCGGCCGCCCGCGCGCACGCAAGGGCGTGAAGCTCAAGCCCACCGAGCTCCTGCCCGGGCAGCTGCGCCTGACCGATCCCCCGGCGGAGTTGCAAGCGCTCGCCCGGCAGGTCGAGGACGACGGCGGGGCGGTGCTGGCGGCGTACCGCGAGCCGCTGGGCGGCCACGCCCTGCTCTTCACCGCGCTGCCGGTGGACAAGGTCGAGCCCACGCCGTTCCAGCGCGACGTCTCCGACGCGCACGTGCTCAAGCTGACCCGCGCGATGGACAAGACGCGCCGCTACCTGGACCCGATCATCGCGGTCCGGGAGGACGGCGCCTACCGGACCCCAAACGGCGGGCACCGGCTCACCGCGCTCAAGGAGCTGGGCGCGAAGGCGGTGCTGGCGCTCCTGGTGCCCGAGCGCGACGTCGCGTACCAGATCCTCGCGCTCAACATCGAGAAGGCGCACAACCTGCGGGAGAAATCGCTGGAAGTGGCGCGCATGGTGCGCGACCTCGCGAGCAACGATCCGAGCCGCCGCGAGACCGATCTGACGCTGGAGCTCGAGGAGCCCGTGCTGGTGACGCTCGGATTCGCCTACGAGCAGCGCGGGCGGCTCTCGGGCGGCGCGTACGCGCCGGCGCTGCGGAAGGTGGACCAGTTCCTCGATTCGAAGCTCCCGGAGGCGCTGCGGGAGCGCGAACGGCGCGCGGCGCTCGTGCTGGAGCTGGACGAAGCGGTCAGCGCCGCGGTGGAGAAGCTCAAGGCGCGCGGCCTCACCTCGCCCTACCTCAAGGCCTTCGTGGTCGCGCGGATCAACCCGCTTCGGTTCATGAAGGGGAGCGTGCCGGGGTTCGACGAGCTGCTCGCCACCATGACCAAGCGCGCCCGGGGCATGGACGCGGCGCGCGTCCGCACGGAGGACGTCGCGCGGAGCGGCGGGCCGCCCGATGCCGAATGAGCGGCGCTCGGGCGGCCGGGTGACTAGCTTCTGCCGGACGATCGGGAAGGACGGTACCCGTGCCCACGCTCGCTTTGACCAAGGACAATTTCAAGGACAGCATCGAAAAGGGCGGCATCGTCTTCATCGACTGGTGGGCCGGCTGGTGCGGGCCCTGCAAGGGCTTCGCCCCCATCTACGAGAAGGTGGCCGAGGCGAACCCGGACATCAGCTTCGCCAAGATCGACACCGACAAGGAGCAGGAGCTGGCCGCGCCCTTCGGCATCCGGTCGATCCCCACCCTGATGATCTTCCGCGACGGGATCCCGCTCTTCGCCCAGCCCGGCGCGCTGCCGCAGCAAGCCCTCGAGGAGCTGGTGCAGAAGGCGCGCGCCCTGGACATGGACGAGGTGCGCCGCTCCATCGCCGAGCAGCAGGCGCAGGACCCCGGATCACCATCTACCTAGGTTCTCCCCAGGGCCTTTCCGACCGCGATCACGATCTCGTCCTCTTCGGGGAAACCGAGCGCGCGTTTCTCGACGACGACCTTGCCGTCCACGTCGACGAAGAAGGACCCGCTCGGGCCGACCTTCAGCTCGGCCGTGACTCCGAGCTCCTTCTCCAGCACGGCTGCCGCCCGGGCAGCCCGCGGCTTGTAGCCTCAAGAATTGCAGTAGAAGATCGTGACCATGGCGCGAGCTTAATCCGCAAGCGGCGCGCAGGCCATTGCGCGAATCCTTGTGCGGCGGTGTGCGTCCAAATGCCCTCGGCAACACCCCCAGAAAGGAGGGCGCGATGGTCCGCGTCCTTCCCTCGTCCGAACGGTTCCACACCGACGCCGGCTGGCTCGACAGCCGCCACACCTTTTCCTTCGCCGAGCACTACGATCCGGAGCGGATCGGCTTCCGCGCCTTGCGCGTGATCAACGACGATCGCGTCCAGCCGGCGCGCGGGTTCGGGTCCCACTCGCACCGCGACATGGAGATCATCACCTACGTGCTCTCGGGCGAATTGGCGCACCGGGACAGCCTGGGGAACGGGTCGGTGATCCGGCCTGGCGACGTGCAGCGCATGAGCGCCGGCACCGGCGTGGTGCACAGCGAGATGAACCCCTCCCGCACCGAGCCCGTGCACTTCCTGCAGATCTGGATCGTGCCCGACCACGCCGGCCACCGTCCGGGGTACGAGCAGAAGGCGTTCTCCGAGTCGGACCGCCGCGGCAAGCTCCGGCTGGTCGCCTCGCGCGACGGGCGCGACGGGTCGGTGACCCTCCAGCAGGACGCGTCGGTGTACGCCGGGCTGCTCGAGCCCGGCGAGCGCGTGGCGCACGAGCAGCGCCCGGGCCGGCACTCCTGGGTCCACGTCGCCCGCGGTTCCGTCGACCTGAACGGCCAGACGCTGAGCGAAGGCGATGGCGCCGCCGTCTCGGACGAGCAGCGCCTCGACTTGACCGCCCGCGATCGCTCCGAAGTGCTGCTCTTCGATCTCGCCTAGGCGGTTCCGTCGTCGTCGAGGCGGAAGCCGGCGCGCTCCAGGGTTTGTCGGAGCTCGGCCTTGTGGACGGCCTTGGAGAGGGCTTCCCTGGGCAGGACCTGCTTGGAGCGGACCAGCTCCAGCAGCGCGTCGTTCATGGTCTGCATCCCCGCGCCGCGTCCCGTCTGCATGATCGAGGCGATCTGGAAGGTCTTGCCTTCGCGGATGAGGTTCGAGACGGCGCTGTTGCAGAGCAGCACCTCCTGCGCCGCCACGCGCCCGCCGCCGATCTTCTTGCACAGCATCTGGGTGATCACGCCCTTGAGCGACTCGCTCAACATGGTGCGGATCTGCTCCTGCCGGTCGGCGGGGAACTGATCGATGATGCGGTCCACCGTGCTCGGCGCCGTGTTGGTGTGCAGGGTGCCGAAGACCAGGTGGCCGGTCTCGGCGGTCTCCAGCGCGATGGAGATGGTCTCCAGGTCGCGCATCTCGCCGACCAGCACGATGTCCGGGTCCTCGCGCAGGGCCGCGCGGAGAGCGTGCTTGAAGCTCTGGGTGTGCACGCGGATCTCGCGCTGGTTCACCAGGCACTTCTTGTTCGGGTGGACGAACTCGATCGGGTCCTCGATGGTGATGATGTGGTCGTTCCGCGTGCGGTTGACGTAGTCGATCATCGCCGCCAGCGTGGTCGACTTCCCCGACCCGGTGGGGCCGGTGACCAGCACCAGCCCCTTCGAGAGGTGGCACAGGTCCAGCATCTGCTGCGAGAGGCCCATCTCCTCGGCCGAGCGGATCTGGTTGGGGATGACGCGCAGGACGGCGCCGATGCCGCGGCGGTCGGCGAACACGTTGACGCGGAAGCGGGCGGCGTCCGTCTCGTGGGCGAAGTCGGTGTCCCTGATCTGCTCCCACTCCTGCCGGTTCTTCTCCGGCGCGATCGACCAGATCATCTCCCGCAGCCGGTCCGGATCCGGAGCGCCGTGTCCGAGGAGCGGCACCACGTCGCCGTCCTTGCGCAGGCAGGGGTCGCAGGTGCTGGACAGGTGCAGGTCGGAGGCGCGGTGCTCGAGCATCAGCTCGAGCAGCTGCGCCATCGCGGCGCCCGCGTCCTCTGGGGCCGGGCCGACCTGGATGCCGTGGCTTTCCTCGCCCGTCGCGGTCACCGGCGCCGGGCGGGGCGGCGGGGGTGGCGGAACGATGGGTGTCGTGCGCGGATCCTTCTGCCTGCGGGATCGAGACCACCGCCGACACCCGGTCGGGCGCGCTCTCGAATCGCACGCTCACCTCGCCTGCCGGCGCGGAATAGCGGAACTTCAGCGCGCCCTGCCCCGGGAAGGAGCCCTTCAGCTCGGCCGGCACCAGCTCGCTGAACGCGCCGATGATCTGCGCGGTGGTGAGCGACTGACGCAGCACGGGACGGGAGCCCGACGCGGTCCGCAGCACCGCGCCCGTGCCCGTCTCCATCAGCAGCTCGCTGGCGGGTTCCTTGAACAGCAGATCGATGTAGGCGTCCAGGCGAGCCAAGTAGAGCCCTCCGCGCTGTGTTTGAGAGACCCGCCGGCAGGGCGGCCCTACGTCTTGAGACCCACTCTGGCGAGCGCCACCCGCTGCACGTAGCGCTTGTTCACGAGCGCCACGCGCTCGCCCTCCACCACCGCCAGGAACGGCGCCGGATCGTTGAGGTAGTCGACGACCCGGCAGTTCTCGTGCGGCAGCACGTAGCTGATGAGCCCTGCGATCACCTGCCCGCTGGTGAGCACCACCTCGACCTCGTGCTCGATGGGCAGGTTCAGCTCGTCCACGTCCCACAGCGGCCCTTCGACGCGGGCCACCGCGATGGACGAGCGGGCGAGGAACGTCATCGCGTCGGTCTTGCAGTCGATCGCGGGCAGGAACTCGCGCGGGCCGTTGAGCAGATCGCACACGCGCTCCGGCCCGCCGTGGCTGGTGCGCTCCGCGAGGAACACCGAGAAGGAGCGCGCCTCGCCGTCGGGGCTGGTCACCTCGACCTCGGCGCGGTGCTTGGGAATGCGCAGCCGGTCCACGGCTCGGCTGATCGGCTGCTCGGCGGCGGACTTGAGCCTCCGCTCGCCGCCGGGAGTCGCCACCCTGGGCGACGCTGCGCCGTTGAACAGCCGGTCAGGCGGCGGTGCGCTTTTCACGGCGCGGCCGCAGTGCGCAATCTAGTACTATGTGCGTGAAGGTAGTCGTCCTGCTCCTCCTGGCGGCGCTGCCGGCCACCGCCGTGGAGACGCGCTGGATCGAAGGCACGGTCCGCGGCTTCCCGGTCGTGCGCGACGCGGAGGGCCGCCAGATCGGCGAAGGGACCCTCACCCAGTACATCGAGGACGGGAAGCTGCACGCGCAGGGGATCTTCGACCTGCGCGACGGGCGCCGCGTGCAGGAGGAGACGGTGCTCGAGCAGCGGCCGTGGCTCCGCCAGCTCTTCTGGACCTGGAAGGAGACCCGGGGCGACCAGGTGCTCCGCGAACTCTCGGTCGACCTGGCCACCGGCCACGCCACCGCGCGCAAGCGCAGCGGCGACGGCTTCGACACCTGGGACGACCACCTCGACGGCACGCAGGACGCTTTCGCCGGCGTCGGGTTCATGTACGCGGTGAAGAACCTCACCGAGCGCCTCGACAAGGGCGAGAAGATCGAGCTCACGGCGGTCGTCTTCACCACCAAGCCCCGCGCCGTCACGGTCAGCATCTCGCGCGACCAGGTCGGCGAGCTCACCATGGGAGGCCGCCGTCTCCCGGCCGAGCGGTACGTGATCCACCCCGAAGTCCCCTGGATCGCGCGGCTGTTCGTCAAGGCGCCCGATCAATACCTCTGGTATTACCGCCCGGCTCCGCCCGCCTTCCTCCGCGCGGACATCCCCCTGG
>DASWGQ010000083.1:0-16709 GCA_036393595.1 Myxococcales bacterium
CGATCCTCCGCCAGGGCCCGGAGCAGCTCCTCCAGCGAGTCTCCCAGGGGTTCGAACTCGTGCGCCCCGGCGGCGAGCAGGGAGATGCGGCCGTACTTGCCCCGCTTGAGCCTCGGCAGCGAGCCGTAGCCCTCCGAACCGCCGTCGGAAGCGAAGAGGACGAGGCCCGGCACCGCGCGGGTCACCTCCTGCGCCTCGCATTCGGCGCGGATGCGCTCGAGCGGCCAGAGCTGGAGGGGGCGCTTGCGCGGCCCGAGGGTGCCCTCGCCGCCGTCGTGCTCGCGGAGCAGCCCCTTCACCTCCACGGGGAGCTTGCAGTCCATCTCCTCCTCGGCCGCGGCGATGCGCTCTTCGCCCGCCCCCTCCGGTACGAGACGGATGTCGGCGAGCAGCGCGCTGAGGCTCCCGGTCATTTGCCCTCCGGCGCCGCCGAGGCCGAGGGCGCATAGATGGTGCGGTGGATGCGCCAGCTGCCATCGGGAAGGCGCCGCAGGATGCGCATGACGTGTACGCGCGATCGCGAGACCTCGACCCCGCCCCGCGGCCGTTCGGTGCCCTCGATCTGGCCCCACTCGACGGCCGTGTCGCCGAAGAGCAGCGTCTCCTCGAACGCCTCCGAATAGTCCAGCACCTCGATGTCCAGCGAAGCCACCATGCGCCGCAGGCCGGCGCGGATGGCGCCGATGCCGCGCACCGGAGGCTGCCCCGGGCCGAGCGCCACGGCGTCGTCGGTGAACAGCTTCGCCAGGCCCTCCGCGTCGTAGGCCTTGCTCGCGGCCACGTCTGCCTCGCGGAGCCGCTGGATCGCCCTCAGGTCCTCGCCCTTGTCCGTCATCACAGCTTCCTCAGGAACTCTTCGCCCAGCTCTCGGGAGCGGCGGGTGGCCGCCTCCACCGCGTTCATGAGCACGTTGCGCAGCCCGCCGGCCTCGAGCGTGTGCAGCCCGGCGATGGCGGTGCCGCCCGGGCTGGTGACGCCGTCCTTGAGCATGCCCGGGTGCTGGCCGCTCTCGATGAGCAGCTTCGCGCTCCCCAGCACCGTCTGCGCCGCCAGCTGCAACGAGGCGCGGCGCGAGAGCCCCACCTTCACTCCCGCGTCGGCCAGGGCCTCGATGATGAGGAACAGGTACGCGGGGCCGCTGCCCGACAGGCCCGTCACGGCGTCGAGCTGCGACTCCTCCAGGACCACCGTGAGCCCGACCGAGTCGAAGATGGTGCTGGCCGTGGCCAGATCCGCGTCCGTGGCATGCTCGCCCATCGCCAGGGCCGTGGCGGCGGCGCCCACCGTCGCGGGCGTGTTGGGCATCGCCCGCACGATGCGCATCGGCGGGCGGAGGCGCCGCTCGATGGCGGCGATGGGGACGCCCGCGGCCACGCTGACGATCAGCTTGTCGCGGGACACCTCCCCCGAGATGCCGCGCAGGACCTGGTCCAGGATCTGCGGCTTGACCGCCAGCACCACCACCTCGCTGTCCCGGGCGACCTCGGCGTTGGACCCGCCGCGCACGCCGTAGAGCTTCTCCAGCTCCTTGACGCGCTCGGGCCGGCGGGCGCTGACCAGGATCTGCGCGGGCGCGGCGGCCTTGGAAGCGATCAGGCCCTTCACCAGCGCCTCGCCCATGTTCCCGACGCCGATGAAGCCGAGCTTCTCTTTGGTGACCATGGCGGCTCAGTCTACCAGCCGCCGCGAGAACGCATCTCCTGTCCGCTCAGCGCCGCCCTATCGGCGGCGGCTGTCACATCCTGGGCACCGCCGGCATCGCGACCGTCCCCCGGTCGTCGCGGGTGAGCGCGCGATCGACGGAGAGCGCGCCGCCGCCCTTGATCAAGAGGGCGATGGCCAGCCCGAGAGCGAGGATGTGGTACTCGAAGCCCTCGCCTTTCTGGGTCCCCATCCAGTTCATGAAGAACCCCACCTTGGCGTGCACCAGGACCAGGGCCCCCGCCATCACGCAGCCGATGCCGAAGGCCGCCAGGCGGGTGAGGAACCCGAGGATCAGCAGGATCGCTCCGCCGAATTCCGCGGCCATCACCAGCACGGTAACCGCGGGCGGCAGCCCCAACTTGGCGAAGCCCTGGATGGTCGCGGAGGCGCCGTAGCCGCCCCACCATCCGAGGACGTGCTGCGCGCCATGCGGAAAGAACACCAGCGCCAGCGTCAGCCGCATGACGAGCGCTGCGGGATCGTTTTCGGTGCTCAGGAATTTACGGAGCATGGTCCCTCCCCGGGCGCATACTGCGCGCGCCCCGAAGCTGCTGGCAAGCGGCGCAAGGCTAGAACGCCATTGCCGTAGGGTCCGCGACCTGAAAAGCGTAGCGCCGCCCTATCGGCGGCGACTAGCCGATGATCATCGTCTCCTTCTCGAAGCGGCCCTCGGCGAAGCGCGAGACGTTGAACCGTTCGAACAGCTCGTCGCGCTCGCCCCCCATCCACGCGGCCATGCGGCGCGCCACGGCGGGCGCCATCATGAAGCCGTGGCCGACGAAGCCGCTCATCTGCAACAGGCCGCGCACCCCCGGCGTCTCGCCCAGGATGGGAGAGTGGTCGGGCGTGACGTCGTAGCAGCCGGCCCACTGGCGCAAGAGCTTCACCTGGCCCAGGCGGGGGACCAGCTCGGTCAAGGCGCGGGCGTACCGGGCGAGGAAGCGCAGTGACGAGGTCTGGTTCAGCCCGGGCGGCTCGCCGGGGTCGCCCATGCCGCCGACGATCTCGCCTCGCATCGACTGGGAGAAGTACAGGCCGCTCCCCATCCTGGTGACGAGCGGCCCCAGGAACGGCTTGAGGGGCTCGCTGGAGACGATCTCGTGGCGGTAGGGGACGTTGGGGAGCGCCACGCCGGCCATGGCGGCGGCCGAGGGGCTCCAGGCGCCGCAGGCGATCACGACCCGATCGGCGCGCACGGTCCCGCGGTCGGTGCGCACGGCGCGGACGGCGCCGGCCTCCACGTCCAGGCCGGTGACGCGGGTGAACGTCTCGACGCGCGCGCCCCGCTTGCGCGCCCCGTCGGCGTAGCCCCAGAGGAAGGGCCAGGGGAAGACGACCCCGTCGTCCGGGTTCCACGAGGCGGCGACGAACTGCCGCGTGTCCAGCTCCGGCACCAGCTCGCCCGCCTCCCCGGCGTCGATGATGCGCGTCGCGAGCCCGTGCGCGCGGTGCAGGCGCGCTGCGTTCTCCAGAAGCCGCACCGTCTCCTGGTCCTGGGCGAGGAACAGGTATCCGCCGCGCCGGAGCCAGACGTTGATGCCCAGCTCCTGCGCGAAGCGCCCCATGAACTCGATCGATTCCTTCGCCAGCTCGATGTGCGACGGCGTGGTCCACTGCGCGCGCACGCCGCCGCCGTTGCGGCCCGAGGCCCCCTCGCACAGGTACCCGCGCTCGAGCACCAGCACGTCGGTCTCGCCGCGGCCCGCGAGGTTCCAGGCGAGCGCGAGCCCCATGATGCCGCCGCCGACGATCACCACCCGCGCCCGGGGCGGCAGCGGCTCCCGCGGCTGCAGCGGGTGCGCGGCGAGGCCGGCCTTCGGCGGCGGCAGCGGGGACTCGCGGCGGCGCACCACCTCGTCGGGCAGCCCGGCGAAGGCGGCCAGCGAGGTGGGCGAGAGCGGCGGCCGGGCGCGGAACGGCACCTGCGCCGCGGGCGGCAGCCGGGCGCGGTCGGCGCACAGCCGCATCGCCGCCGCCAGGCAGCTCTTCCCCTGGCAGGGGCCCGTGCCCAGGCCGGTGTAGCGCTTCATGCTCTCCACGTCGGCGTGGCCGTGGCGGACGGCGTCTTCCAGCTCGCCCTGGGTGACGTCCTCGCAGGCGCAGACGATGGCCTTGTCGTTCATCGGCGCTGCGCCTCCACGGCGTCCGCCGCGCCGACGCCGGCGCGCGTGCCCGATTCCGCCGCGCGCGCGCCGCCGGCGCCCGCCGCCCGACCCGCGGCGAACACCCACGGCACGGTGGTCCGCCCGGAGGCGTCGACGGCGACCGGGAACCCGCCCAACTCGGCCGAGAAACGCGCCTGCGCGCCGGCCTGGGAGGCCAGCTCGTGCAGCGGCGCCGGCGGCAGTGCTACCGCGACGGCGTCGCAGGCGATCGCCTCCTCGCCGGCGCGCAGCTGCTCGACCGGATTGCCGCGCGCCCGCAGCTGCCGCGCCCGCAGGAGGGGCAGATCGGGCGCGCTCTGCGGGACCGCCTCGCCCGACGCGAGCGGCCACGCGCCTCCGGCGTCGACGACCCGCGCGAGGAGGTAGCCGGCGATCCGGAGGGCGCGCGCGCAGTGGATCAGCTCGCTGCCTTCTCCGACGACGCACAAGCGCTCCCCGACGCGCACGCCTCCGTGCAGCGCCAGCGCGAGCAGCCCGCGCGCCGCGTACACGCCGGGACGGTCGGCGCCGGGGAAGGGGAGCGGCTGCGAGACGCCGCCGCCCGCGACCACCACGGCGTCGGCCAGGATCGCGACCACGGCGCTCGGACGGCGGACGGCGAGCAGCGCGGGCTTGCGCGCCGCGGCGGCGGCGTCGTTCGCGTACAGGCCGATCGCCTCCGCTTCCAGGACGACCTCGACGCCGGCGGCGGCCAGCGCGCGGCCCTGCTCTTCCACCCAATCCGCCCCGGGCGCGTCGAAATCGATGCCGAGGAGCGCGGCGCCGCCGAGGCGCGCGTCGCGCTCGAGGAGCAGCACCCGGGCGCCGCGGCGCGCGGCCGCGAGCGCGGCGGAGATGCCGGCGGGACCGCCGCCCACCACCACCATCTCCTCCTCGCGGATCGCGCCCGGGATCGGTGGCTGCGCCTCGTCCGGCAGCTGTCCGAGCCCGGCGAGCCTGCGCGCCACCTCCAGCGCCACGCGGCCGAGGAGGCGCGAGCCCACCAGCAGGTGGTGGTGATCGAGCTTCTCCGGAAAGAGGAAGTCGGCCGCGCGCAGCACGTCCGCGTCGGCGCCCAGCGGAGCGTTCTGCCGGGCGCATCGCATGCCCTCGCGGAGCGGCACCCGACACGCGGGCAGGCTCGGCACCCCGTCCACGCGCAGCAGGCACTGCCCGCAGGAGCCGGCCAGGCAGAACGGGCCGCGCGGGCGGTGGTACTTGATCGACCGGGTGAAGGTGGTGACGCCCGAGCGCAAGAGCGCCGAGGCGACGGTGTCCCCTTCCCGTCCCTCGAGGCGATCGCCGTCGAGCGAAAATTCGAGCGGCCGCCCTAGGATCGGTTCCATGACGTCCGCGACATGAAAGGCGTGGCGCCGCCGGATGCGGCGGCGACTAGAACGGGAAATGGCGCCCCTTCTGGCGCCTCGCGTAGATGGAGATCGTCGCCCGCACTTCCCCCACGCCCATGTTCCCGCTCTCGCCGGCGGCCCCTGCGCCGAACTCCTCCCACTCCAGCGCGCTGTCGGTGCCGTCGTTCTCCTTGATCATGCCCGCGAGCGTGCGCCGCGCCCGCGTCAGCTTGCGGTCGTCGCGCGTCCAGATGCTGGTGGCCAGATCGTGCGGGTTCTCGAAGAGCGAGAAGCGGACGAACGCCTCGAAGTCGGGGAGCGCCATGGTCACCAGGACGGGCATGAACAGCTCGGTGGTCGCGAGCTGGTACTGCCGCACGCCCTTCCCGTCCCAGTCGTGCTTCAGCGTGGTCTGCGGGGTCACCCCGTCGACGAGCGCGGGCTTCACCGCTTCCGCGTTCTGCCCGTACTCGCCCGGAGCGCGCCCGCCCTCGCGGACGATCTCGAGGCCGGCCTTGCGCGCCTCCGCGACCAGGTCGAGCGCGGTCTGCGCCTTGTGAACCATCAGCGGCCCCAGCGTCCTGTCGGCCGCGTCGGGCCGGCGCGGATCGGCGACCGTCCAGCGGTCCATCTCGGCGGCCAGGAGCGGCACCAGCCGATCGAGCGTCGCGCGGGAGGCGGAGATCCCGTGCAGGCCGGTGCACTTGTGGCTCGACAGCCCGAGCTTGGCGTAGGTCAGGCGGGCGGCGATCTTCTGCAGCTCGTCGTCGGAATAGCCGTCGTCCACCCAGGCCCAGTTGCAGCCTCCGCCCTCGAACCGCGTGCGGAGCAGGCCGCGCCCGGCCGAGATCGCGCGCGCGGTGTCGGACGAGCCGGTCACCGCCACGACCGCGGCGCGGGGGTCGGTCGCGAGCGGCGCGATGCCCTTGCCGAAGCCCTCCACCTTCTGGACGAAGCGGGGATCCGCGCCGGCGGCGAGGAAGGCGCGCACCAGGGAGGTGTTGGTCAGCGCCGCGAAGGGATGTCCCTTGAGGATCCACGGGCAGCCGGCGAGGTACGCGCCGGCGAGGTGGATGGTCGGGATGCCCCAGATGAAGTTCATCGGGGTGACGATGACCGCCAGGCCGGCGGGGAGCCACGGGTCGCGCCAGAAGCGCTGCCCGGCGAACATGTCGGGGACCATCTCCCCCTGGATGGCCGCCTCGAAGCTGCCCTCGAGGTGGTCGCAGGCGCGCTTGGCCTCGAAGAAGTCCTTCTCCGCCTCCAGCCGCGTCTTGGGGATCTGCTGGCGGATCTCGTGCAGGTAGTCCTCGGTGAAGCAGTTCAGGATGCGCGAGACGTTCTTCACCACCTGCTTGCGGTACGCGAGGCCCTCCTCGGCCCAGGCGAGCGACTTCCACGCCTGGTCGCCCCAGGCGAGCGCGGCCTCGACGTCCTGCCTCCCGCTGGCCGGCACGTCGAACAGCTTGACGCGGCGATCGGCGGGCGAGGCCATCTCGGCGTGCTCGCCCGAGGCAGGCGGGCGCCACTCGCCCGCGATGTAGTTGCGCACCGTCGCCCTCGGCTCTCCCGCCTTCCGCGGGATGCCGTGCTGGGCGTAGCAGAACAGGTACGGCCGCAGCGCCTCGATGTCCTGCTCGGCCATCTGGCGCGCGAACAGCGAGTACCCGGCCCGCCGCTCGGCGTAGCGCGCGGCGAGCGGGTCGGGCCCCTGCTGGCCCCGCTCGTTGAAGGCGCGGATGTCGGCTTGCAGCTTCGCGTCGACGAACGCCATCCAGGTCCTCCGGTCTCCGGGCGGCCCTTCATAGCGGCGCCAGGGGCGGTTCCGCAAGGACCGGCGGGAGCGAAAGTCGCCTGGAGCCGGGGCGCGCAGGCCCCCGCCCCGCCGTCCCACTCCGGACCACAGGGGTCCACCTCGCGGTCCATTTCGTTACCAAAATCGTAATGAATGCCGCAGCGAAATTGGACACGGCCTTCGAAGATTCGCAATCATTCCATTTGCGATGGAGCGTGCCCCCGCTTCGGACAGCTCGAGGCTTGCCTCGAGACTCGCGCGCATCGGCGCTGCCGCATGGCTGCTGGCCGTGGCGGGCGGGTTTGGAGTCCTGTGGAAGTACAAGAGCACGCCCGGCGCCGGAGGGGCCGTCGCTCCGGGGCGGTGGCCGGCCGCATCGGCGGTGGCGCGGAGCACGGATCGGGCGACGATGCTCCTCTTCGCCCATCCGCGCTGCACCTGCACCCGCGCCAGCCTGGCGGAGCTCGCCCGGATCCTGGCGCGCTTCCACGACCGGCTCGACGCGCGGGTCCTCTTCTGGACGCCGCGCGAGGCGCCGGCCGACTGGAACACCGGCGATCTGTGGACCAGCGCCGCGCGCATTCCCGGCGTGACGGTCGTCCGCGACGCCGGAGGCGCCGAGGCTTCCCGCTTCGAGGTCGCGACCTCCGGCGGCGTCGTCCTCTACGACGCGCGGGGGCACCTGCTCTTCAAGGGCGGCATCACGGCGGCGCGGGGACACGAAGGCGACAGCTTCGGCCAGGAGCGGATCGCGTCGCTCTTGACCACCGGCGCGGCCGACCGCGCCGACGCGCCCGTCTTCGGGTGCGCGCTCGAAGACGAACCGCCGGCGCGCATGGCGCGCGCCGGAACATCGAATCGAGGGGGAGAGAGATGAGCGTCGCGAGGAAAGCACTGGAGATGACCCAGGCTGCGACGGAAGCGATCGTGCAGCGCGCCGAGACGCGGTACGAAGCGCACCGGCGGGAGATCCTCCGCTCGACGGATCGGGTCTTCGCGTGGCTGATGATCGGGCAATGGATCTTCGCGATCGCCGTCGCGCTCGTCTTCTCGCCGTACGGCTGGCAGGGGAAGGTGAAGACGGTCCACATGCACGTGTGGGTGGCCCTGTTCCTGGGCGCCGCGATCATCAGCCTTCCGGTGGCGCTCGCCTGGCGGCGACCCGGCGAGTTGCTCACCCGCCACGTCATCGCCGTGGGGCAGATGCTTTCTTCGGCGCTGCTCATCCACCTGAGCGGCGGCCGGATCGAGACGCACTTCCACGTCTTCGGCTCGCTCGCCTTCCTCGCTTTCTACCGGGACTGGCCGGTGCTGGTCACGGGCACGGTAGTCGTGGCGACCGAGCACCTCATCCGCGGGATCGTCTGGCCGGAATCGGTGTACGGCATCCCCAACCCGGAGTGGTGGCGGTTCCTGGAGCACGCTTTCTGGGTGGTGTTCTGCATCTCGATCCTCATCCCTTCCTGCCGGAGGGGCGTGAGGGACATGCGGGTGATGGCGGAGCGCGGGGCCGAGCTGGAGGCGCTCTCGGAGAACCAGTGGCGCAACTCGTCGGTCGTGGACCGGGCCGCGGCGGACACTCGCGGTGATCGCTGAGGAGGCCGCCATGACCGTCGACACCAACTTCGAGGTCCGGAGAGGGTACGATCGCGTGGAGGTTCCCGAGGCCGGCGGCGGAAAGCGCTCGCTGACGCGCAAGCAGTTCGAGACCCTGCCGCTGCGCGAACGCGTCTCCTACCTGATCGAGGGCACCGCCCAGTTCTTCCTCGACGGCCGGCCCATCTCCGCCTCCGAGGCGATGCGCACCTAGGATGCGCGAATTCGCCTCACCGGCCACCCGGGCGGGGGCCCTCCCCCGCCCGGTGAAGGTGCTCTACACGGCGTTCTGCGCGCTCACGGTGGCCGGGCTGCTGAGCTGCCTCGGTCTCTACGACGGCGTGGTCCGATTCGGCGCCCGGACCACGCCCGCGGAGCTGTACGACCACCTGGTGACCTACTACCAGCCGGGAGGCCGAACGCCCGCGGCGGGAGAGGCGATGCCGGCGCCCCGGATGTCCGCGCGCAAGCTGCTCGAGGTCACGCACTTCCATCTCTTCTCCATGCCCCTGTACCTGCTGGTCGTGGCGCACCTCTTCCTGCTCACCGGGGTGGGCGCCCGCGCGAAGATGGGCTGGATCTCCGCCTCGGTGGCGGCCACCGCGACGCACCTCCTGGCCCCCTGGTGCGTGTACTTCGGCGGTCGCGCGCTGGCCTGGATCTACCCGATCAGCGGCGCGGCGCTGCTCGTCAGCTTCGCGGTGTTGATGGGCGTGCCGCTGTGCGAGATGTGGGCCACTCGCCCCCGATAGGGCGGCGGTGTGTCTCGATCGGAAAGTGAAATGCGCTCTACGGAGCGCGACCCGGGCGTTCCCCGAAGATCGCCGTGCCGATCCGCACGATGGTCGAGCCCTCCTCGATCGCCGCCTCGAAGTCCGCGCTCATGCCCATGGACAGCTCGCGCAACCCCAGCCGGTCGCGCAGCTCGCGCAGCGCGCGGAAGTGCGGGCGCGGATCCTGGTCCGCGGGCGGGATGCACATCAGGCCTTCGCAGCGCAGCGCCTCGAGCTCCTTCACCTCCGCGTACAACATGTCGACCTGCTCCGGGAGCGCGCCGCCCTTCTGCGGCTCGCGGCCGACGTTCACCTCGAGCAGCACGCGCTGCGTGATGCTCTTCAGGAAGGCGCGCTTGGACAGCTCCTTCGCCAGCGCGACGCGGTCGCAGGTGTGCACCAGGGCCGCGTGCCCGACCACGATCCTCACCTTGTTCGTCTGCAGCGCGCCGATGAAGTGCCACTCGGCCTCGGGGAGCGCGTCGGCCTTCTCGTGCAGCTGCTGCCCGTAGTTCTCGCCGAAGGCGGTCTGCCCCGCGGCGAAGGCCAGCAGCACCGCCTCGATCGGCTGGCCCTTGCTGACCGCGACGAGCTTCACGGCGGCGGGGTCGCCGCCCGCCCGGGAGCAGGCGGCGCGGATGCGCTCCTGCACGCGGGCGAGGTTCTCGGCTATCCCCACGGCATCCTCAGACCGGCGCCCGCCAGGAGCTGCAGCGTCTCGGTGAGGGGCAGGCCCACCACGTTCGAGAAGCTCCCGTCCACCCGCTCCACGAACGCGCCCGCCAGGCCCTGCACCGCATACGCGCCGGCCTTGTCGTCGCCGTCGCCGGACTCCAAAAGCCAGCGCAGCGCGGCGTCGGAGAGGTCGGTGAACCGCACACCGGTCACCACCGCGCGCGACCTGAGCTCACCGTCGGTGGCCACGCACACGCCGGTGATCACCCGGTGCTCGGCGCCGGACAGCCTGCGGAGCATGCGCTGCGCGTCGGCACGGTCGCGCGGCTTCTCCAGGACCTCGTCGCCGAAGACCACCACGGTGTCGGCGGCGAGCGCGACGACGGGACCCTGACCCCCGCGCTTCTTCCACGATTCGAGGCCCGCGGCCGCCTTCTCGCGAGCCAGCCGCTCCGGATAGGCGATGATCGGCTCGCCGGGCGCGCGCTCCTCGGCGACGCGCGGGACCTCGACGTCGAAGCGCAAGCCCAGGCGGGAGAGCATCTCCCGGCGGCGCGGAGATCCGGAGCAGAGCACCAGGCGCATGTGCGGCGCTGTAGCAGCCTCTGCGCCTGCGTCAAGCAGGAAAAGCGGATCGGCGCTCGCGGATGTTACACTCGGCGGATGCAGGCCCGCGACCTGCTCCGCCAGCTGCAGCGCACCGTGGACGAGCTGGCGGTGCTCAACGAGATCGGCAAGGCGCTCACCTCGTCGCTCGACGTCGGCGAGGTGATGCACCTCATCCTCGCCAAGGTGTCGGAGCTCTTGAAGCCGCGCAACTGGTCGCTGCTCTTGCGCGATCCGCAGACCGGCGAGCTGTACTTCAAGGCCGCGGTCGGCGCCGGCAGCGAGATGCTGATGCACCTGCGCCTGCAGCGCGGCGAGGGCATCGCGGGCTGGGTGGCGGAGCACAACGCGCCGCTCATCGTCGACGACGTCACCGCCGATCCGCGCTTCGCCGCGCGCTTCGACAAGACCTCCCGCTTCCACACCAAGTCGATCCTCTGCGTTCCGCTCACCTTCAAGGGCCGGGTGCTGGGCGTCATCGAGCTGGTGAACGGGGAGGGGGACGGCAGCTTCGACGCGGAGGACCTGCGCATCCTCAGCACCGTCGCCGAGTTCAGCGCCATCGCCATCGAGAACGCGCAGAACTTCGCCAAGGTGCAAGAGCTGACGGTGCTCGACGATCACACCGGGCTCTTCAACTCGCGGCAGCTCAAGCGCACGCTGGAGCAGGAGATCGTGCGCGCCACGCGCTTCGGGCACCCGGTGTCGCTGATCTTCTTCGACCTCGACCACTTCAAGCAGGTGAACGACACGCACGGGCACCAGGCCGGGTCGCGCGTGCTGGCGGAGATCGGCCGGCTGCTGCTCGGCACGCTGCGATCGACCGACGTGCCGGTGCGCTACGGCGGCGACGAGTTCGTCATCCTCCTGCCCGAGACGAGCAAGGACCAGGCGATGGAGTGCGCCAAGCGGCTGCGCGGCGAGATCTCCCGCTGGAAGTTCCTCGCCGAGGAGCCGTACGGGCCGCTGCAGATCACCGCCAGCCTGGGCGTGGCCTCGTTCCCCGACGACGCGCGCGTTCCGGAGGAGCTGCTCCGGCGCGCGGACGACGCCATGTACCGGGTGAAGGCGGAGCGGCGCGACGGGGTGGCGGCGGCGCTGCCGCAGCAGGCGCCTCCGCGGGAGCAAACCTTGACCCGGGGAGTATCCTCCTAGCCATGAAGCTGACTCCGATCGACCTGCAGCAGAAGTCCTTCCGCAAGCTGCGCCTGGGCGGCTTGGACGAGAAGGAGGTCCGCGCTTTCCTGGAGCTCTGCTCCTCCGAGATGGAGGACCTGATCCGCAAGCTCCACAAGCAGGATGAGGAGCTGCGCCGGCTCGTCGCCCGCATCGAGGAGCTCCGCTCGCGCGAGCACCTCCTCCAGCAGACGCTGACCACCGCCCAGAGGCTGGCCGAGGAGGTCAAGGAGCACGCCCGCAAGGAGGCGGAGATCGTCCTCTCGGAGGCGGAGCTGCAGGGCGAGAAGATCGTCCAGAACGCGCAGCAGAAGCGCCTGCAGCTGATCAAGGAGATCGACGATCTCAAGCGCACCCGGCAGGTCTTCGTGCAGCAGCTGTCGTCCCTCTTGGACACCCACAAGGCGCTGCTCGACTCCGCCCGCGGGGAGCCGGCCGCCCCCCCGGGCGCGTCCCCGGCGGACGACAACGTGTCCTTCCTCGCACCGCCCACCAAGCGGGCGGACACGAAGAAGTAGCGCCCGTTCAGAGCGGGCGGCCGGAGCTATTCCCGGCCCGCTTCAGCAACCAACTCGCGGCAGATGTCGACGCATTCGGCGCAGATCTTCCCCGGTGCGCTGCCGTAGATCGCGATCGGCCTGAGGCAAAACGAGCACTCGCGGTCGGTGGTGCTCGTAGACCCGGATTGGGCGCCTCCACCGCCCGCCGCGAGCTCCGCTGCAGAGACGCAGCCGTCACAAATGACTACCCCCGGAGTCGCGCTGGCAATGAGCTGTTCAACGTCGAGGGACCTCTTTCCACAGAAGGTGCAGGACAGGTTTTCATGCGAGTGCGGCGGCTGCATCCGTCGAACCTAGCACGCGCACTTCGGCAGGCGCCTGGGCCCGCCGCCCTGCTCGATCTGGGATGGTCAGCCCGCCATCCGCCATCCGCTGCATAGAAGCCAGGTACGCGGCTCCGAGATGAGCGGCGGTCCGGGGCCGAGTTGCACCTCCACGGACACCGAGCAGTACGGATCGATCTCGACGCCCACCGACCAGTCGCCACGGCGGCGCGCGTGCACTGCGAAATTGCCGAGGACATAGGCGAGGGCCCGCGCGACTTCTGAAGGAGAGCGGAGCACGTGCTCGTGGTAGCGATCGGCGAACACAGCCCCGCGCCGCCCCATGACGCGGTTCAAGCGCTTCGCAATCCGGATCGTGAGCCCCTGCATCCCGCGTGATAGGCATTCCGCGTCCAGCGCCTCCACGACGAGGTGCAGATGGTTTCCCTGCACGGAAAAGTGGATGAGCCGGAACCCGTCGCGCTCCCGGCCGCCGGCGAACGCGGTCGCGATGGCGCTGAAACAGCGGCGACTGCGCAAGTTCCACACGTGGGGCAAGACACGGAGCATCGCGTGCACTGGATGTCGTGCAGCGAGCGACGGCCGACACGCGTGAGGCACGCCGGCCCGCGCGCCCTTGGGCTTCCGTCCCGCGCGCTTGCGCTGTCCACCCCAGGTGCGCAGGTCCAACTTGAGCTGCTTCGCCTTCTTCGCCACGCTTCGTGTGTAGCAGACGCCTCCGACATCGCTGCCGTCGAACGCCGCTTGTGTTCGCACTCCACTTGAATCGGCAGATGTCGTCTCGCGGTCGCGGTCGCGGAAGCACGACCGGTCGGTTCAGGCAGAACCGCCGAGCTGCGGGCACGCTCGCGCGAGACGCCGCGTTCGCGTGCTACGCCGTCGCGATTTCGTGTGCGCGCCCGCCGATCAGTGCGCGTGCGCCGGCGTCACGTCGCCGCGGATCGCCTCGATCATGCCGTGGAGGTGGGCGCAGGCTTCCAGGATGCTCAGGTGCTTGTATTGCCCGGCCCGGCTCTCCGCGGTGGGCACGGCGCAGCGGTGCACATTCTCGAAGTCGCCGTACGGGAACTTGTACCTGCGCTTGCTCTCCGCCGGTTCGCTGTCGTCCAGCCCCAGGTGCCACTTGGCGTACTGGGCGAACCCGTGCTGGCTGATGAATTCGTTCTCTTCCGCCGTGGAAGGCTGATGCTCGCTCCACGCGTCCCGTTCGTCCGCTACCACCTTCCCGTCGCGAATCAGCTCCTGGGCGAACGCGTAAGCCGTCCTGTTCAGCTTGACCGCCGTGATTCGTGCCTCCTTCTCCGCGCTCACAGACGTGATCATCGCGGGCCCCGGAGGCACGGCGCGAGCTCGCGACGCGCGGGCGGGTCAGCGCTCGACGAACGCCTTCAACCGGCCGAGCGCCTCGTCCCACTGCCTGGAGATGGCGTCCAGCGACTCCCGGGCCTGGAGGAGCTGCCGCGGGCGCAGCTCCCACACGCGCTCGCGTCCGCGGCGGCTGCTCCGAACCAGCCCGGCGCCCGCCAACACGTGAAGATGCTTGGTGATCGCCTGGCGGGTGACGGAGGAGCCGGAGGTGAGCCGCGCGATGGAGGCGGGCCCCCCGGAGCACAGGCGGGAGACGAGGCGCAGGCGCGTCTCGTCCCCGAGCGCCGCGAAGACGGGCGCCGTGCCCTTCAGCGCGGCGTTGGCCACCGCTCCCCCGCCTTGGCGAGGTGCTGCTCGATCGCTTTCATCTGCGCCCCCCAGCCCTCCTCGTTGAGACGGTAGGCCTTCGCGCGGCGGGCGACGGGCACCCGATCGAACCCCGATTCGACCACCTTGAGCAGCGTCCCGCCGCCCTTCTCCTCCAGCTCGAACACCACCAGCGTGGCGGGCTCTTTCGAGTAGTCCACTCCCGGCTCGATCGCCGCGGGGTGCCACCGCCAGGAAAAGAGTCGCTCGGGCTCCATCCTCTCTACCTCGAGCTCGAACGTCATGTGCTCGTAGCCCGGGTGCGTCACCTTCCCGCGCACGCTGGCGCCCGGGGCGAAGGGGCCCTCCAGGTCCACTCCGAACCAGGCGCCGAACTCCTTGGCGTCGGACAGCGCGCGCCAGACGCGTGAACGGGGTGCGCGGAGCAGGATCTGCTTCTCGATCCGATCGGTCTCGCTTGCCATGTGCAACCTCCTGGTTGCACGTATACGCGAGGCGCCGGCGAAATGCAACCGGATGGTTGCACCGGCGGCCGGGCACCCGGGCGACGGCGCCCGCCTTCCGTCTTGCGCGTCGCCTCAAGGCCGCCTAGAACGCATCGCGATGTCCGTCCCGCACGACTTCCAGAGCTTGCTGCTCGCCCTGCAGACCTACTGGGCGGAGCGCGGCTGCGCGCTCCTGCAGGGCTACGACCTGGAGGTCGGCGCGGGCACCATGAACCCGGCCACCTTCCTGCGCGTGCTGGGCCCCGAGCCGTGGAGCGTCGCCTACGTGGAGCCCAGCCGTCGCCCCGCTGACGGCCGCTTCGGGGAAAACCCCAACCGCCTGCACCAGCACCACCAATTCCAGGTGATCCTGAAGCCCAGCCCCAAGGACGTGCAGGACGTCTACCTGGGCTCGCTCGCCGCCATCGGCATCACCTCCAAGGACCACGACCTGCGGTTCGTCGAGGACGACTGGGAGAGCCCCACGTTGGGCGCCTGGGGGCTCGGCTGGGAGGTCTGGTGCGACGGCATGGAGGTGACTCAGTTCACCTACTTCCAGCAGGCCGGCGGGTTCGAATGCCGCCCGGTCAGCGCCGAGCTGACCTACGGCCTGGAACGCATCGCCATGTACCTGCAGGGCGTGGACAACATCTACGACCTGCGCTGGGTGGGCGACCTGACCTACGGCGAGGTCTTCCACCAGAACGAGGTGGAGCAGTCGAAGTACAGCTTCCAGGCCTCGGACCCGCAGCTGCTCTTCCAGCTCTTCCAGAGCTACGAGAAGGAGTGCGACCGGCTGCTCCGCCTCGAGCTGCCGCTCCCCGCGTACGACTACTGCTTGAAGTGCTCGCACGTCTTCAACCTGCTCGATGCGCGCGGCGCGATCAGCGTGACCGAGCGGCAGGGCTACATCCTGCGGGTACGGGCGCTGGCGCGGCGCTGCGCCATCGGGTACCTGCTCGCGCGCGCCAAGCTGGAGTTCCCGCTCATCAAGGACCGCGAGGCGGGGGCGCGGCTCGCCGAGGAGACGCTCCGGGAGCTGCAGGAGAAGAAGATCGTGGGAGAAGACTTGAAACCCATGGAGCGCACTTCTTGACGGCCGCGATGCAAGACTCAGCGGCGCCCTATGGGCGCCGGCTGGACCTGGTCTTCGAGATCGGCTGCGAGGAGCTGCCCGCCGGCTCGCTCAAGCCGGCGCTGGAATGGATGGCCGCGGAGATGAACCGCGCCCTCGACGACGCCCGGCTGAACGGCGAGGGCAAGGGGCAACGCGCGAACGTCTCCGAGTACGCCACGCCGCGCCGCCTGGCGCTGGTGGTGACGGCCATCGCGGAGCGCGCGCCCGACGTGAAGAAAACCGTGCAAGGGCCGCCGGCCAAGGCGGCGTTCCAGGACGGGAAGCCCACCAAGGCCGCGGAAGGGTTCGCGCGCAAGGTCGGGGTCCCCGTGTCCGCCCTGCGGGTGGAGAGCGATCGCGTGGTGGTCGAGCAGGAGATCCGCGGCCAGTCCGCCGCCGAGGCGCTCCCAGGCATTCTGGAGCGCCTCGTGCGCGGCATCCCGTTCAAGAGATCGATGCGCTGGGACTCGCTCGACAAGGACGCCTTCGCGCGCCCGGTGCACTGGATCGCCGCCATGCTCGACGGCAAGCCGCTGCCGGTGGCCTTCGCCGACGTGAAGAGCGGCTCCACCACGCGCGGCCACCGGTTCGCCGCGCCCAAGCCCTTTCCCGTCCCCTCCGCGAAGAAGTACGTCGCGGAGCTGCGCGCGGCGCACGTGCTGGCGGACTGGGCGGAGCGCAAGCAGCGCATCTGGGAGGAGGTGCAGCGGGCCGCGAAGGAAGCGCGCGGCGAGCCGCTGCCGGACGACG
>DASWGQ010000084.1:0-11346 GCA_036393595.1 Myxococcales bacterium
ATCCCGCGGCGTTCACTCGGCGCTCGTCCTTCGGCTGGACGGAGAGCCCGGCTTCATGCCGCAGCGAGTGATACGGAATCCCGAAGCATATGACCATTACCTCCGGGCCAAAATCCGTGCTCGACAGGAAAACGAGTCCGATGTGTCGGCGGCGATCGGATTGCTGGAGAAGGCGGTCGGGCTGGATCCCGAGTTCGCTGCGGCCCAGGCGGAGCGTTCCGGATGGTTGCGAAGAGTTGCCACCCGCTGCCACACCCTCTTCCCATTTCGCGACCGCGACCAGCCGGTCGAGCGCATCGGACCCGTACAAAGTCATCCGGGAGGTCGCGCCGTCTGCCTCGCGGGATCGGTGCGCGTCTCGATCTGCTGCGACCGGTTGCCCCTCAGGAGCCGGGGGTGCGCTCGAGGTAGCGCTCCACGTCGGCGCCGAAGGTGCGCGTGTCGATCGGCTTGCTCAGGTACCCGTTGAAGCCAAGCGCGAGCAGCCGCTCCCGATCGCCGCGCATCGCGAACGCGGTGACGGCGACGACCGGCAAGTGGCGCACGGCCGGGTCGCCGCGCAGCTCGCGCAGCAGCTGCTCGCCGCCGCCGCCCGGGATCTGGATGTCGAGCAGCACCACGTCCACCGCCTGCCGGCGCAGCTCGATCCGTCCCTCGTCCACGCTTTCCGCCTCGACCACCTCGTGGCCGCGGTGCCGCAGGATGTCGCGGATCAGCCGCCGGTTGAGCGGGTTGTCCTCCACCACCAGGAAGCGGCCAGGTTTCATGCGGCAGTCTCCAGCGGGGGGAGCGGCAGCTCGACCGTGAAGGTCGAGCCCCGGCCCACCTCGCTCGCAACCGAGATCGTCCCGCCGTGCAGCTCGACCAGGCGGCGCGAGAGGGCGAGGCCGAGACCCGTACCCTCGCGCTTGGCGCCGTCGGGATCGAGCTGCTCGAACTCGCGAAAGAGCCGCGGCAGGTCCTCGGAGCGGATGCCGATGCCGGTGTCCTCGACCACGATCCGGAGCCGCTCCCCGTCGGCGCGCGCCCGCAGGCGCACGACGCCGCCCGCCGGCGTGAACTTGATGGCGTTGGAGAGCAGGTTGTAGAGGACCTGCTTGAGCCGGACCATGTCCGCGTTCAGCGGCGGAAGGTCGCTCGGCACGTCCACCTCGACCGTCACGCGCTGGTTCGCTGCAAGCGGCCGGATCACCGCCTGGACCGCGTCGACCGCCACGCCGACGCCCGCCCACTCCCGCTGCAGCTCGACGCGCCCCGCCTCGATCTTCGACAGGTCGAGCACGTCATTGATGAGGCTGAGCAGGTGCCGGCCGCTGACGAGCACGTTGTGCACGTAATCCTTCTGCGTCGCGTTCAGCTGCCCGAAGAGCTCCTCGTGAAGCAGCTCGGAGAAGCCGATGATCGCGTTGAGCGGCGTGCGCAGCTCGTGCGACATGCTGGCGAGGAAGCGCGACTTGAACCGGCTCTCCTGCTGCGCGCGGTTCCGCTCTCGATCCAGTTCCTCGTTGGCACGGGCCAGCTCGGCGTTCTTGCCTGCGAGGTCCGCGAGCAGCACCGCTCGGGCCTCGGCCAGGTCGTGGGCGGCGCGGGCCTCGCGTGCCTCCAGCTCCTTGCGCAGGAGCTGATCGCGGATGCTGCGGTGCTCGTCCTCGAACTGCTTGCGCCGCAGCTGTGCGCGCAGGCGCGCCTTGAGCACCTCGAAGTTGCTCGACTTGGTGATGTAGTCGTCTGCGCCCGCGTTGATGCTCGCGATCATCGCTCCGTTCTCCTCGAGCGAGGTGAGTATCGCCAGCGGGATGTCGCGCCAGCGGGGCGACTCCTTGATGCGCCGGCAGGTCTCCTGCCCGGAGAGGCCGGGCATCAGCAAGTCGAGCAGGATGCAGTCCACCGGCTGCGTACCGAGCAGCTCGAGCGCCTCCTCGCCGGAGCGGGCCAGCACCACATCGTAGCCCTCGCCGCGCAGGGCGCCGGCGAGCTCGTGCAGGTACGTCGGGCTGTCGTCCACCGCCAGGATGCGCTTGGGGCCCAGGTGGCCGGCAGCGTCGGTCGCGTCCGGCGCGCGCCGCGAGCGCAAGAGCGCCCCGAGCCGGACGAGGACGATCCCGACGTCCTCGGTCTTGCGCACGTACGCGTCGGCGCCGGAGTCGAGCGAGCGCATCTCGTCGGCGGCATCGCCCGAGGCGGTGAGCAACAAGCAGGGCGTGCGGCGGAGCGATGCGTCGAGGCGGACGCGCCGGATCACGGTGGCGCCGTCGATGCCCGGCAGCTGGCCGTCCACCACGATCGCGTCCGGCCGCTCGTCCACCGCCGCGTGCAGGCCCGCCTCGCCGGTCGGGGTGGGAATCACCCGGTAGCCGGCCGCCTCCAGCGCCTCCCGCAGCTCTTCGCGATAGGTCTCGCTGTCTTCGATTACCAATACCGTGGGCGGGCCCTCGGCGGTGCCGGCCGCCCGGCCAGCCAGCTCCCGCGCACGGGAGACGACGTAGGCCATGTCGTACGGCTTGCCCACATATTCGTCGGCGCCGCAGCGCAGGCCGCGGACGCGGTCGCGCACCTCGGCCTCGGAGGAGAGCAGCATGATGGGAATCGCCGCGGTCGCCGGCGCCGCCTTCAACTCGCCGAGCAGCGCCACGCCATCCGCGTCCGGCAGGTGCACGTCCAAGAGCAGCAGCGCGACGCCTCCTGCGGCCAGGGAAGCCCGCGCCTCCTGCGCGGTGGCACACAGCGCCGTCTCGAAGCCCGCCTGCTCGAGCGCCTCGCCCAGGTCCATTCGGACGGTGAGGCTGTCGTCGACGATGAGGACACGCGGCCTCATCGTCCGCCTCCCGCGCGCGCGCTCGCCAGCGCAATCAGCGCCTCCGCGAACTGCTCGAGAGGCAGCACCCGCGTCGCCGCGTTGAGACGGACCGCTTCGCCGGGCATGCCGAAGACGACCGAGGTCGCCTCGTCCTGCGCCAGCGTGACCCCGCCTGCCCGGCGGATGTCGAGCAGGCCCGATGCGCCATCGCGGCCCATTCCGGTGAGCAGGCAGGCGACCGCCTCCGCCCCCACCTCGCGCGCCACCGACTCGAACAGAACGTCCACCGAGGGCCGGCAGGAGAACCGTTCCGGGCCCCGCGTCAACCGCAGGCGCGAGCCCTGCAGCTCCAAGTGCTGATCGGGCGGAGCCAACAGTACCCGCCCCTGGCCCACCCGGGGCAGCGCCTCGCCGTCGCGAGCGTAGGCGACCCGCAGCGCGGACTGGCTGTCGAGCCAGTCGGCGAAGGCCCCGGCGAACGCCCTGCCGATGTGGATGACGAGCAGGATGGGGAGGGGGAAGTCCGCAGGTATCTCGCGCAGCACCTCGACCAGCGCGCCTGGGCCGCCGGTCGAGGCACCGATCGCCACCAGCCGGTGGCCGCTCCGCCGGCCGAGCTGCAACCGGGCGGACGGCTCCGGCAGCGCAGGGCTCGGCGCCGGCGCGACCGGCAGCTGACCCCACTCGCGAAGGCGCCCGCGCGGGTGCGTGATCACCTTGATGCGTGAGACCAGCTTGACCGCGGCGCGCACCTCTTCTCCCCACGCCTCGGTGAACCCGTCACCCGAGGGCTTCTCGAGCACGTCGACTGCGCCGGCGGCCAGGGCGTCGTAGGTCTTGAACAGCTCGCCGCGGTGGGTCGAGGCCGAGACGATGAGGATCGGCGTGGGGCAGAAGGCCATGATGTACTCGGTGGCCGCGACCCCGGTCATCACCGGCATCACCATGTCGAGCGTGATCACGTCGGGGCGGAGGTTCTGGCAGAGCTCGATGGCGCGCTTGCCGTCCTCCGCCTCCCCCACCACCTCGATGCCCGGATCGGCGCAGAGCACCTCGACGATGCGCTTGCGCACCGTCGTCGAGTCGTCGGCCACCAGCACGCGGACTTTCGCCATCCGGTCTCTCATCCGATGAGCCCGCGGATCGTCTCCAGGAGCTGCCCCTGGTCGAACTCGCTCTTGGCGATGTACGCGCTCGCCCCCGCCTGCAAGCCGCGGCGCCGATCCGCCTCACCGGCGAGCGAGGTGACGAGCAGCGCGGGCGTTTTTCGCAGCTCGGCGTCTGCCCGGGTGCTCTGAATGAACTCGAAGCCGTTCATCCCCGGCATCTCGACGTCGACAATGAACAGGCTGTAAGGCCGCTGGCGCGCCTTGGCCAGGGCTTCCTCGCCGGAAGTGGCCAGGTCGACGGCGTAGCCGGCCGACTCGAGGATGCCCTGCTCCAGCATCCGGGTGGTCAGCGAGTCGTCGACGATGAGCACCGGTGGCCGCGGCGCGGGCGAGCGCGCATCGCGCGGGCCCTCGCCCTGCGCGGCGGCGCGGACCAAGCCGTCCGGATCGAGTACCAGCTGCGGGTTTCCTTCGCCATCGAGCGCGACGGCACCAACGACCGGCTGTGGATCGACCAGCGCCGGCAGGGGGCGGACCACCACGTTCGCGGTGCCGAGCAGCCGCTCCACGCCCAGTGCGGCCACGCCTGCGGCCGCCTGCACCACCACGGCGGACCAGGCGCGGCTACGCGCCGCCGGCGCCGGCCGCCCGAGCGCGTGCGCGAGCGGGAGGAAGGGGATGCCTTTCCCTTCGAAAACGAGCGTGTCGCCGTCGGCGGAGCGCGCGATCTCGGCGTCCGCCACCCGCAGCGTGCATCGGACCGCATCGAGGGGGATCGCGGCGACCGCGGCCCCCGTGTCGGCTAGCAGGGTGGGCACTGACGAGAGCGAGACCGGCACCACCAGCTCGAACTCCGTACCGCGCCCCGGTTCGCTGCGGACTGCGACCTGCGCGTTGAGCTGCGCCGCCGTCTCGCGCAGCACGTCGAGCCCGACGCCGCGCCCCGACACCTCGGTAACAGCCTCGGCGGTGCTCAGGCCCCCGCGCAGGAGCAGCCGCACTAGCTCGTCGGGTCCGCAGGACGCCGCCTCCGGCTCCGCGACGGCGCGCGCACGCACGGCTGCCCGCCGAATCGCCTCCAGGTCGAGGCCTCGGCCGTCGTCGCTGCATACGAAGGCGACGCGCGGGCCTCTGCGCTCGACGCGCAGCTCGACCCGCCCCGCGGGCGGCTTTCTCGCCGCGCGCCGCGCTTCCGGCAGCTCGATGCCGTGGCCGACCGCGTTGCGCACCACGTGCAGCAGCGCGTCGCGCACGGCGCCGAGTACGTGCGCATCCAGGCGGTGCTCGCCGCCTGCGCTCTCGAAGCGCACCTCGCGTCCGGTCGCCTGCGCCGCGTCGCGGAGCGCGCGCTCGAGCCCGGGCAGGAGCGTGCTCGCGGGCAAGAGCCGCATCTGCTCCGCCGCCTCGCGCACCGCGCCGACGTCCCGCTCGACCGCCTCGATCCCGTCCGCGAGCGTGCGCTGCAGGCGCTGGAGCTCGGTCCGCAGCGTCTCGGCGAAGCCGAGAGCGCGCGCGGCCGGCGAGGCGCGAGTGCCGTTCCCGCCGGGCCGCACCTGCCCCACCGCCTCCGCCAGCGTAGTCGCTACCCGGCGCAGGCGGTCGAGCGCATTCGCCTCCTTCCCCAACGCGCCGAGGCGCACGCCGGCCTCCGCGCTGCGCGCGAGGAGCACGTCGAGGTCGTCGACCTCGACCCGTAAAGAGTCCGCCTGATCCTCCGGCGCACCGGGCGCCGCGGCAGCGGACGGCGGCTGTGACGAAGGTGCGCCGCCCGCGGGGGCCGCCGAGGGGACCACGGCTTGCGGCTCATCGAGCGCCGCCAGCCGTCCCCGCATCGCGTCCAGGAGCCGCAGCAGCTCGGCCACGCCTGCCCCCGGGAGCGCTCCCCCGCCCTGGCGGTGCGGCTGCAGCAAGTCTTCCAGCGAGTGCGCACTCTCCGCGATCTCCCGCTGCCGCACCACCCGCGCCGCGCCCTTGAGCGTATGCGCAAGCCGTAGCAGCCGCGCGACCGTCTCGGCGGCCGCGCCGGAGCGCTCCAACTCGAGCACGCCCGAGCCCAGCTTCTCGAGCAGCTCGCGCGCCTCGACGCGGAAATAGCGGTACGGGTCCTTGTTCATGCGTCAGGCAATGGCGCCAGGCTGGATCAAGCTGGCCAGGTCCCGCGACAGCGTGGTGAGCTGGGCTGAGGTCTGCAGCGTCTGGTTCGAGCTGGCCTCGCTCTCCTTGGTGGCCTGCGCGACGTTGGAGATCGCCAGGTTGACCTGCTCCACGGCGGTGGTCTGCTGCTTGGTGCTGAGCTCGATCTCACGCGCCGCCTCCGAGGTGGTGCGCACCAGCCCCGCGATCTGCCGGAAGGCGTTTGCCAGTTCGCCAAACTGGCGGGCGCCCCCCTCGACGGCCTTGGAGCCGGCCTCGGTGGCCATCACCGTCGTGTTCACGGCGGAGCGGATCTCGTCGATCAGCCCGCGGATGTCCTTGGTCGAGCCGCCGACCCGGTCGGCGAGCTTGCGGATCTCGTCCGCCACCACCGTGAAGCGGCGCCCCGCCTCGCCCGCCCCCGCCGCCTCGATGGTCGCGTTGATCGCCAGGATGTTGGTCTGCTCGGCCAACTCGTTGATGACCTCGAGGATCCCGCCGATCTGCTGCGACTTCTTCCCCAGCTCGAGCATGTGGCCGACGATCTGGTCCACCTGCTGGCGGATGCTCGCGACCGACTGCTGGGAGCGCTCCACGTTCTCGTCCCCGGCCCGCGCGGCGCCGGCCGTCTGCTCGGCGATCTCCGCCACCCGCTGTGCGCTGGCCGCGATCTGCCGCGAGGTAGCGAGCAGCTCGCTGATGGTGGTGGTGATCTCCGACATCGCGGTGGCCTGCTCGCGCGCACCCGTGGCCTGCTGGTTGGCTGCGGCCTGTAGCTCGGCCGACGAGCTCTGTACGTGCTGCACGCTGGAGCCGATCTGCCGTGTGAGCCCGCGCGCGAGCGCGATCGCCAGCGCGGCGGCGAGGACCAGCGCGGCCCCGGTGAACACCAGCACCAGCGTGATGGCCGCGGAAGCCGAGTCGGAGGACGCGC
Organism: Myxococcales bacterium; assembly: GCA_036393595.1. Taxonomy (GTDB): domain Bacteria; phylum Myxococcota; class Myxococcia; order Myxococcales; family 40CM-4-68-19; genus VBKO01. Next base: position 6,974 of record DASWGQ010000084.1, read on the forward strand.
GGCGGGCGTCGTCGAGCACCTGCTGCTCGCGGCCGATGAAGGCGGCCACGCGCTGATCGAGCGCATCGCGCCTGGGCACAACCTCTGCGTCGAACGCGCGCCCGGCGGCCTCGGGAGTGCTCCCGCGGCGCAGCACCACCAGGCGCTCCAGGGACGCTTGGTGTGCCGCCTCCGCGGCTTCGATGTCGGCCAGCAGCTTGCGGTTCTCCTCGACGTGCTCGTGCTCGCGCAGCTGCTGCAGGGTGGCGGCGAAGTCCAAGCGCGCATCGCGCATGGCGGCAAGGAGGCCGTCGTGCTGCGTGAGCAGGAAGCCGCGGGCCGCGCCGCCCTTGCGCTCGACCGCGGCGCGCAGGCGCTCGGCCGCGATCAGGTTCTGAGAGTTGACCGAGATGACCTGGTCCTTGGAGGCCACCGCGGAGCGCAGCGCGTAGACCGCCACGCCCGCGATCGCCACGGCGAACGCGACGATCACCGCGAATCCGAAGCCCAACTTCTGCCCCAACGTCCACGAATGCTTCATCACTGCTCCTTCCTGGTTGCAGGCGCGCCGATCCTTTGCCGGATCAACGCGACGAGCGACGCGACCTCCAGCACCGAGCGCAACGAGTCGCCCGCCCGGGAGATGGCCGCCACGTGCCGGCGGGCCGTGCCTTCCGGGCCGGGGGGAAACAGCCCGTCCGCCGCGACGCGCAGATATCCGTCGAGCGTTCCAAAGGCGAACGCGATGGCATCAGCGCCACTGCCGCACAGCGCCAGCCAACGCGCGCGGTCACTCTCGGCGCGGCCTCCGAGGAGCGCCGCGAGATCGTAGACCGGCACCGCCGCCCCGCCCATCCCCGCGAGCCCGAGCAACTCGGGCAGACGGCTGGGGACAGGCACCAGACGCCGGACTGGCGCGATGCCGGAAAGCTCGCGCAGGCGCATGGCCCAGCGCTCCTCGCCCAGGCGGATCCCGATCAGCTCCTCGCCCGCCTCCCCGAGCGGCCGCGGCGGCTGCGCGAACGAGCCGTCGAAGGCCGCTCGCAGCGCCTCGACAGTGGCGCTAGCGTGGCGCGCGGCGGTGCTCAGGAGCCACCTCCGCAGGCGCGCAGCTGCCCTTCGCAGAGCGAGATCAGGGCCTCGCGGCGGAAACCCCCGCCGAAGAGCAGGATGCGCGCCGCGTCCTCGCGATCGAGCAGCCTGCAGGCCCGCTCGAACTCGCCGCGGGCGGCGGCGAGATCGCCCGCACGCCTGGCCAAGAGGCCCCGGTGCAGGTGCGGCATGGCGAAGTTCGGGTCGAGGTAGGCGGCGATGTCGTCATGCTCCGCCGCGGCGCGGGGGTCGCCGGCGTGCTCGCTGCAGAGGGCCATGACGTAGTGCGCGCCGGCGTTGAGCTCGTCGAGCGCGAGCAGCTGCCGGCAGGCCCGCGTTGCCTCGGCGAGATCGCCGCTGCTCGTGAGCAGGACGGCTCGGAGGAGCAGCGCGTCCGGGTCGGCGCGGGACTCCGTCGGCAGTCTGTGCAGCGCCTGGAGCGCCTCGCCGTAGCGTTCCTGCCGCAGCAGATCCGAGGCTCCGGTTAGGTCCGGGCGGTCGCGGGTGCGGGCCGGCGGCGGACTGCTTGCGGCCGCCTCGGCGGCGCCGTTGCGGAGCGGGCGATCCGTGAGCACCGCGATGCGATCGGCGGCGCGCTGGATCGCCTCGAACCATGAAGGATCCTCCGGCCGCGTCGCGCTCGCAGGCGGCCCCGGCGGCACCTCCGCCCGGGGAGGGCGCGTCGCGGGCGCCTCCGACTCGCTGCGCCGCTGATAGTAGAAGGTGTCGTGCGTGTGGCGGAGGTGGAACTCGGCGGAGACGCCGCGCAGCGTCTCCGCATGCCCGAGGAAGAGATAGCCGTCCGGCCGAAGCGCCCGCGCGATGCGGGAGATTACCTCGCGCACGACCTCGGGCGCGAAGTACATCACCACGTTCCGGCAGAAGACCACGTCGAAGGCGCCCGCGCGCCAGAAGGACGCATCGTCCTCGATCAGGTTGCGCTCCTCGAAGGCGGCCATCGCGCGCACCGGCTCGACAAGCTCGTACTCGCCCCCTGCGGGGCGGAACCAGCGGTCTCGCACCTCGGGCGGGGTCTGTCGCAGCGACCAGGCCGAGTACCGGGCGCGCTGCGCCTTGGCGATCATCGCCGGGTTGACGTCGATCCCGCGCAGCTCGACGTTCCAGCCCTCCAGCTCGGGAACGCAGTCGCGCAGCAGGATGGCGAGAGTGTAGGCCTCCTCGCCGGAAGCGCAGCCGGCCGAGAGGATGCGCAGGTGCCGCTGAGCGGCGCGCGCGCGCATGCGGTCGCGCACCGCCGTCTCGACGAACGCGCGCTGGTGGTCGGCGTTGCGAAAGAAGTAGGTCTCGGAGACGGTGAGCTGCTGCGCTACCGCACGCAGCTCGGCCGGGGCGGCGCCGAGCCGATCCAGGTAGGAGGCGGGCTCGGGACACTGCGTGGCCCCGAGGCGCTTCCGCAGCACGTCGCCGAGGAAGTCGAGCTTGCCGTCATCGAAGTGGAGGCCGAGCCGGCGGGAGACCAGCTCCCGGAACCGCTCGACCTCCGCCCGCCCGAGCAGGAAGGTCACGCGCCTGTCTCCCGCGTCTCGACGAGGCGCCACGCCTCTTCGGGCACGAGCCGCGCAGCCCGCAGCACGAGCACGAGCTCCGCGTCGAGCGTGAGCATCGATTCCACGCCAGCCGCACCATCGGTCTGCAGCAGTGGAGGCAGGCGCTCGACCAAGCTGGCATCGAGGGCGCGCACGCCGAGCACCGCCTCGACCGCCAGCGCCGCCGACCGGGCACCGGCGCGCACGGTGACGAACCGCGCCAGTGCGGCCAGGCCGCTGCCGCCGAGCAACCCGCCGAGGTCGACCACCGGCACGGCTGCGCCGCGCACAATGGAGAGACCCAGAACCGAGCGCGGCGCGCCAGCGACCCGGTGGACGGCCAGCGGTCGCAGCGTCTCGATGACGTGCTCCAACGGCAGCGCGCAGGCGAGAGAGCGCGCGCGGACGAGCAGCGCTGATACTGGCGGCGATGGCCGCGACGACAATCGACCTCCTGGGCAGAGCAAAATTCTATATCTTCCGGACGGCTCGCCCAAAAAACAAAATCGGCTGGGACACGGAGGACTCAAGGCAATCGCGGCTAGGTGAGCGAAGGAACCGAAAGGTAGGCGCACATGCCTCATGCGCCTGAGCAGCCCGGCGCGCCAGGGATGCGCTCGAGGGAGTCCGCTCCGGCGGTTGGAGACCGTCGTTTACGCCACCCCGGCCGGGAATGAGAGCGTGAAGATGGAGCCGCCTCCCTCGCGATCACGGACGCACGCCGTCCCGCCGTGCGCCGCCATCGTGAGGTTGACCAGATACAGCCCGAGACCGAACCCCCGCCCTGCCTGGAGCCTGCGTGATTCGACGGCAGCGAACTTGTCGAAGACGCGCTCCTTCATCTCGTCGGGAATGCCGGGCCCGCGATCCGCGACCTCGATCCGGGCGTTCCCGGCGCCACCATGGACCGACACCTCGACCGCGTCTCCACCCTTCGAGTACTTCACCGCGTTGTGCACGAGGTTCTCGATCGATCGAACGACCAGCTCGGGATCGATCTCGATGACCCGGTCCCCCTCGCTGCTACAGCGTACATCGATTCCGCGGCTGCGCGCCTCGAGGGATGCCGTCCCGACCGCCTCCCGGACGGTGTCCATCAAGCGCACCGGCTGCCGCCGTGCCCGCAGCGCACCATCCTCGAGCGACCGGATTTGCAGGACGTCCTGCAGGGAGGAACGCATGCGCGCGGCGCACAGGAGTATCTGGTTGAAGTCCTCCACCTGCTCGCGGGACGCATCGCGCGGGAGCTGCTCCCGGAGGACCTCGAGAAATGCCGTCATGCCGGCGAGCGGATTGCGAAGGTCGTGGACGATCAGCGAGACCAGGTCGTCCTTGAGCGCCTGCAGCTCCTGCAGATGCTCCATCTGCTCGCGGATGAGCGCGTCCTGGCGTCGCAATCGGACGAAGGCACTGACGCGCAGAAGCAGCTCGCGGCGATCGAAGGGCTTCGTCAGGAAGTCGTCGGCGCCGACATGCAGCCCCGCATTCCGCTCGCGCTGGTCGCCCAGGGAAGTCAGGAAAAGTACCGGCAAGAAGCCGCTCGTGCAGGCCTTGATCTTGGAGCAGACCTCGAAGCCATCCATACCGGGCATCACGACATCGAGCAGCACCAGATCCACTTGCTGCTGGACAAGGAGCTCCAGCGCGGAAGGCCCGTCTGCCGCCTCGAACACGTCGTATTCAGCCGCGAGCAGCTGCCTGCAGAACGAACGGGTAAGCGGCTCGTCGTCCACTACCAGGATGCGGGCACGCTGC
>DASWGQ010000085.1:0-11472 GCA_036393595.1 Myxococcales bacterium
TTAGTCCGGTTTCTTGGCGGTGGAGGCGATGTGGAGGTCGTGGAGTTGCTTCGGGTCGGCGTCGCCGGGGGCGTCGGTCATGAGATCGGTGCCCTTCTGGGTCTTGGGGAAGGGGATCACGTCCCGGAGACTCTCCGACCCGGACAGAAGCATCGAGAGGCGGTCCATGCCCAGCGCGATGCCGCCGTGGGGCGGAGCGCCGAAGCGCAGCGCCTGCAGCAGGAAGCCGAACTTGTGCTCCGCTTCCTCCGGCCCGATGCCCATGGTGGCGAACACTTTCTGCTGCACCACGGGATCGTGCAGGCGGATCGATCCCCCGCCGATCTCGAACCCGTTCAGCACCAGGTCGTACCGGTGAGACAAGACGCGCCCCGGGTCCGAGTCGAGGTACTGCAAGTCCTCGTCGCGCGGCCGGGTGAACGCGTGGTGCGCGGCCACGTACTTCTTCTGCTCCTCGTCGTACTCGAAGAGCGGCGGATTCACCACCCAGAGGAGGTTCCAGCTCGCCGGGTCCTCGGCGTCGCGCGGGCCGTGCTCGGGGATCAGCCCCAGCTTCTTGCCCAGGTGCAGGCGGAGGTTCGCCAGCACGGTGTGGACCTGGGCCTCCTTCCCGAACTGGAAGAGGATCACGTCCCCGGGCTTCGCCCCCACGGCGGCGTTGATCGCCGCCCGCGCCTCCGGGGTCACCGATTTCGCCAGCGGGCTCTGCGTCCAGTTGCCCTGCTCGTCCACCTTGGCGCGCGCCAGTCCCTTGGCGCCCATCCCCTTGGCGATCTCCTCCAGCTTGTCGGTCTCGGTGCGCGAGAGCCCGGCGCTCGCCGGCACCACCATCGCCTTGACGATCTGCCCGGGCGAGGGATGCGCGAAGGTCGACCACATCGGCACGCCGGCGCCGCGGTGGTCGGCGACGAGCCTGGTGAGGTCGACGTGCTTCATCCCGAAGCGCAGGTCGGGCTTGTCGTTGCCGTACTCGCGCATCGACTGCTCGTACGGCATGCGCGGGAACGGGCGGGCGATCTCGACCCCGAGGACCTCGCGCCAGAGCGCCGTCACCAGCTCCTCCACCACCCTGAACACGTCGTCCTGCGAGACGAAGGACATCTCCAGGTCGATCTGGGTGAACTCGGGCTGGCGGTCGAGCCTCAGGTCCTCGTCGCGGAAGCACTTCACGATCTGGAAGTACCGGTCGAACCCCGCCACCATGAAGAGCTGCTTGAACAGCTGCGGGCTCTCCGCCAGCGCGTAGAACTTGCCCGGCTGGAGGCGCGCCGGGACCAGGAAGTTGCGGGCGCCCCCAGGCGTGTACCTGACCAGGAACGGCGTCTCCAACTCGAGGAAGCCGCGTTCGTGGAGCACGCGCCGGGTGGCCGCGTTCATCCGCGAGCGCAAGAGCAGCGGGCGCTGCACCGCCGGCCGGCGGAGGTCGAGGTACCGGTAGTGGAGCCGCTTCTCCTCCGCCGTATCGATGCGGTCCTCGATGAGGAACGGCGGGGTCTCGCTGCGGTTGAAGATCTGCGCCTGCGCGACGTGCACCTCCACCTCGCCGGTGGGGAGCTTGGGGTTCACGTTCGGGCCCCGCGAGACCACCTTTCCGCGCACGCCGGTGCAGTACTCGAGGCGCAGCTCGTGGGCGAGCTCCTGCAGGTCCTTGCCGGCGTCCTCCTCGAAGACCACCTGCGTGAGGCCGGCGCGGTCGCGCAGATCGATGAACACCGCTCCACCGTGGTCGCGCCGGTTGTGCACCCAGCCGAACAGCACCACCTCGCGGCCGATCTCCCGGGCGGTCAGCTCGCCGCAGGAATGGGTGCGCTTCAGGTCGCGGATGAATTCGGCCAAGTTCCAGGTCCTCCGGGCTGCGGTGCGGGGCGTTCGGTAGCACGATTCGCCGCCCCTTGCGAGGCGGGCGGGCGGGCGGGCGAGCGGCCGCGGCGAGCTCTTTGGCGCCTCCGTTGCACATCCCGGCCGGCATGGGACGCCTGTTCCTCTCCGCGCAGACCACCTGTGCGCTGCTGCTCGGAGCCGGGCTCCTGCTGCGGGCGCAGGCCCACCTGCGCGCGCAGGAGGAGAATGCGCCCCAGATGGCCGCCCGGACGCGTCCGGCGCAAATCATTTCTGACACGCGCGGCGTGTCCGGACGTGGCGGGCTGGCCTCCCGCGTCGTACGGACGCCGGCCAGCCGGGAACGGACGGCGACCCGAGGTAGGAAGGCCCGTACCCAGGGGAGGAAGCCGATGGCGCACCGCGCCCGGCAACCCAAGCGGGGCGGCGCCTCGGTTGCACAACCGAACACGGGCGAGGACGGGGGCCGGTGGTGAACTCGGGCGAGGGGAACCTCGAGCCTTACGTTGTCACGTCCTTCACCTTGAGCTGGACCCGCTCCTCTCCGAAGTAGCTGTCCAGGCCGATCTGGAAGGCGGCCCGCAGCCGGGCGCCGCGCGCGATGGGCGCTCCGCCCATGCCGAAAGCGATCGCGTCGACCGGCGCGCCGCCGGGCGAGTCGGACACGCGCGGCGTCCAGCCCGCCGGCGCCGGCGCGGCGAGCCGCAGCTTGAGGTGCCCCGGTCCTCCGGCGCGCCGATCGGGAAGAATGCGCACGTCCAACGCTTCCAGCGGCTCGCACGCGAAGACCGGCTCGGGGTTCCCGGCGCCGAACGGCGCCAGCCGCCGGAGCTGCTCGGCGAGCCCCCGGCCGATCTCCTCCGGGCGCAGCGTCGAGTCGATGCGCAGGCGGGGCTCGAGCTGCTCGGGAAGGAGCCGCTCGCGAGCGACCGTCTCGAGCGCGTCGGCGAGCTGGTGCACCCCCGAGGTGGGCAAGGTGACCCCCGCGGCGTGGCGGTGCCCGCCGAACCGCGTGAGGTGCGCGGCGCAGCGGGCCAGCGCGTCGTAGAGGTGGAACCCCTCGATGCTGCGCCCCGACCCCTTGGCCGTGCCGCCCCCGTCCTCGCACAGCACCAGCGCGGGGCGGTGGAACCGCTCGACCAGGCGGCTCGCGACGATGCCCACCACGCCCACGTGCCAGCCGGGCGAGGACACCACCAGCGCGCGCCGGTCGCCCAGCTCCTCCGCCTTGCGCACCGCCTCGTCCGCGATGCGCGCCTGCAGATCCTGGCGCTCCGCGTTGGCCCGATCGAGCTGCTCGGCCAGCTCGCGCGCCTCCGCGAGATCTTCCGACAGCAGCAGCCGCACGCCGACCGACGCGTCCGAAAGCCGCCCGGCGGCGTTCAGCCGGGGCCCGAGCTTGAAGCCTACGTCGCCGCAGCTCACCTCGCCCGCGATCTGCGCGACCGATTTCAGCGCCAGCACGCCCGGGCGCGCGCCGCGCGCCAGCTCGCGCAGCCCGAAGTGGACCAGCACGCGGTTGGGTCCCGTGAGCGGCACCACGTCGGCGATGGTGCCGAGCGCCACGAGATCGAGCTGCTCGCGCAGGTTCGGCTCGGTCCGGCCGGCGAACCACCCCGCCTCGCGCAGCCGCCTGCGCAACGCGAGCAGCAGGTGGAAGGCGACCCCGACCGCGGCCAGCTCGCGCCCCGGGAATACGCAGCCCGGCTGGTGCGGGTTGAGGATGGCCACTGCGCGCGGGAGCGCCTCCGCGGTCTGCGCGGAGGTGTGGTGGTCGATGACCACGACGTCGAGGCCGAGCTGCGCCGCGCCTTCGATCTCCGCCACGGCGGTGACGCCGCAGTCGGCGCTCACCACCAGGCGCGTCCCGCGGCCGGCGAGCTTCTTCATCGCCTCGAGGTTGAGGCCGTAGCCTTCGATCAGCCGGTTGGGGACGTAGTACTCGATGCGGGCGGGCGGGCCGCCACCCGGAGCGCAGGACGCGAGCTTCCGCAGCACGGAGACGAGCAGCGCGGTGCTGGTCACTCCGTCGACGTCGTAGTCGCCGTAGACGCAGATCGCCTCGCGCGCCTCGAGCGCGCGCTGGACGCGCGCGACCGCCGCATCGATGCCCTTCAGCCCGAACGGGTCGGGCAGCTGCTCGAGCCGTGGCGCGAGGAATCGCTGCGCGGCCTCGGCGTCGCGCAGGCCGCGCGCCCAGAGCGCTCGTCCCACCGCGGGCAGGAGCCCCAGCTCGGCCGCGAGACGGCTGCCCTGCTCCGCTCCGGCGGCCGTCGCCGCCTCTCCCGGTGACCAGCGCATGCGAGCGGTCTAGCACGGGGGTCCGACACCGCTGTGGGTGGCGGGCACGCCGGCGGCGCCCCGCGTGCACCGTCCGCGCACACAGTCGCCGCCCCCTCAGGGCGGCGCTGCGCCTTTCCCGGAAAGGACACGATCGGCACGCACACTTGCGCGATCCCGGTGGCCGGGTTCCTGGCCGGTGCGGGCTCGATTCCGAGCCGATCGCGGGAGACCGCGAAACGACTCACGTATCGCCAGCACCGGCGCGACGCCGCGTTGCCCCCGGGCCGGACCTCCAGCCCGCCGGGCGCCGGCCGGTGCAGGCCTGACGCACACATGCACGGACCCCGCCAACCTGCGCGGCGAGGGACAAAAGCAGCACGCGCCCGCGAGGTGCCCTATGAAATGGAAAGGGTTGGAAAGGAGCGCGGATGGAAGCGGCGCCCATGGTTTTCCCGGTGCGCTATGTCTCGGAGGGGGCCGCCATCCAGACGACCTCGCGCGGCCTCTCCGGCGAAGGCATCGCGGTGCGCTCCCTGGTCCCTCCGCGCGTCGGCGCCCGCGTCTCGCTCGCGCTCTACCTGCCAGGCAACCCCAAGCCCGAGGTGGCGGTCGGCGTGGTCGCGGCCTCGGCGCGGGACCGGCCCGTCCCGGCAGGCTTCTGGGTGCAGTTCACGGCCATCGACGTCGCGGCGCGCGAGCGCATCACCGCGCTGGTCGCAGACAAGTCCCGCCGTGCGCGCGAGCGACGGGACGCGCGCGGCTTCCAGCGATTCCACACGCAGTTCACGGTCCGCTTCCGCACCGCCCGCGAGTTCGTCCGCGAGCACGCGCAGAACATCAGCCGTGGCGGCGTCTTCATCCAGACCCGTACGCCTCCCCAGCTGGACGAGGTGATCACGGTGCAGCTCGAGCTGCCCGACGGCGGCGCGCCGGCGACCACCAGCGGCCTCGTCATGCACCGCGTGACCCCGGAGGAAGCCGAGCAGCAGGGCATCGTGCCGGGGATCGGCGTGCAGTTCCTCGACGCGGACGATCAGTTCCGCGAGCGCATCGACCGGTACGTCGAGCAGCTCGGCTTCGCCTCGGCCTGAAGCAGGGCGCAGGTGCGACGACGAGACGCTCCGCGTCACCGAGCTCCGCCGAAAGAGGTAGCGCTCTCGACGTGCCGCTTGCAGGATTCCCCCCAAGTGCCCACCCTGCTGCCGGATACGTGCATCTTCGGACAATGGGTCGAGTGACTTACTCCGTCCACTTCCGCGCCGACCTGGCCAAGGTTCCGGATGCCGCGCGCGGCGAGATCCGCCGGACCATGGACCAGATCGCCGAAGCGCTGGGCACGGTGCCCGCCTCGAGCCCGTTCTGGACCTCGCTGAAGGACTCGCTGCTACAGATCGAGGTGAAGCGCTGGCGGGTCGTCTACCGGGTAGACCAGGGCCAGCAAGACATCCACGTGGTCGAGCTGTCCCCGAGCCGGAGGAGCTGAGCCGCGCTCATCTCGCCGCCGCCTGCTGCGGCGGCTTCGGCGCGGGCTTCGCCTTGGGCTTGGCGGCCTCGATCGCCTTCCGGTGCGCCATGTGCTCCTCGAGCCAGATCGTCATCGGGCTCGCGATGTACCAGGTGGAGTAGGTGCCCGAGATGATGCCGACCAGCATGGCGAGGGCGAAGTCCTGGATGGTGCCGACCCCGTAGACGATGAGCCCGACGAGCGACAGCGCGGTGGCGCCGGAGGTGAGGATGGTGCGTCCGAGCATCTCGTTGATGCTGCGGTTGATCAGGTCGCGCAGCGGCAGGCCTTTGAACTTCTTCGCGTTCTCGCGGATGCGGTCGTAGATGACGATGGTGTCGTTCACCGAGTAGCCGACCACGGTGAGGATCACCGTCACCGAGGTCAGGTTGAACTCGTGGCGCGTGACCACGAAATAACCGAGCGTCACGATGGCGTCGTGGATGAGCGCGATGACCACGCCGGGCGAGAAGCGGAAGTCGAACCGGAGCCCCACGTAGATGAGGATCATCAACATCGCGTAGAGCACTGCCTGGACGCCGTCGTACTTCAGCTGCTTTCCCACCTGCGAGCCGACGTACTCCGTCCGCACGATGTCGGCCGAGTCCTTGCCGAACTTGTCCCGCAGGAGCTGGCCGATCTTGTCCCCGGGTCCCTGCGCGATGACCGTGTACTCCTGGTCCTGCGCCTCGCGGGAGGTGAGGGCGCGCACTTCCTTGGTCTGCACCCCGGCCTTCTCCACCGCCGCCTGCAGCGCGGCCGGGTCGACCGCCTTCTTGAAGGTGAAGTCGAGCTTGTCGCCGACCTCGGGGTCGAAGTGGAAGCCGGAGAGCTGCGCCTGCGGCAGGTCCTGCGCGACCTCCTGCTTCACCTTGGCCGCCGCCTCGGGCGTCAGCAACGCGATGCGTTCTACGCGGATCAAGAACTGGTTGTCGCTCTTGTTCCCGTACTCCTGCACGGTGGGCTCGCCGAACCCCGCCTGGCTGACCACCTCGCGCACGTCGCCGGCGGAGGCCGACTTCTCGAACCTCACCTGCAGCTCGGTGCCGCCGGCGAAGTCGACGCCGTAGTTCAGCCGGGGCCAGACGGCGGCGCCGAGGAGGATCAGCGCGTTCACGATCAGCGAGATCGTCACCGCCACGCGGCGGTACTTGACGAAGTCGTGGTTCGTGCCGGGCTTGACCAGTTCGAAGTACTTCATCTGCATGGCGGTTCCCTAGACGCTGAAGGCCTTGTGCAGCTTGCCGTGGCCGACGAACCACTCGACGATGGCGCGGGTCACCACGATGGAGGTGAACATCGACGCGAGCAGCCCGATGATGAGCGTGGTGGCGAATCCTCGCACCGGTCCCGAGCCGTAGGCGCGGATGACGAACCCGGCGACCAGCGCGGTGACGTGGCCGTCGAAGATGGTCCAGAACACCTTCTCGTAGCCCGTCTGGACGGCGGAGGCGAGCGAGCGGCCCTGCCTCATCTCCTCCCGGATGCGCTCGTTGATGAGCACGTTGGCGTCGACCGCCATGCCGAGGGTGAGGACGAACCCCGCGATGCCCGGCAGCGTGAGCGTCGAGTCGAGCAGCGCCATCACCGCCAGCACCACGATGCCGTTCAGGATCAGGGCCACGTCCGCGACCACGCCGCTGAAGCGGTAATACACGGCCATGAAGAGCAGCACCGCCAGAAGGCCCCACACGGCGGCGAGCGATCCGCGCCGGACCAGCTCGGGCCCGAGCGAGGCGCCCACCGAGCGCTCCTCGAGGATCCGCACCGGCGCGGGCAGCGCGCCCGACTTGAGGACGAGCGCGAGGTCCTTCGCCTCCTGCAGGATCTCGTTGATGGGCTTCAGGCCCCCGAGGTGGATGGAGCACACGCCGCCCGGGATCGGCCCCTGGATGATCGGCGCCGAGTCGACGGAGTCGTCCAGCACGATGGCCATGCGCTTCTTCACGTTGGCGGTGGTCAGCCTCTCGAACAGCTCCGCGCCGGTGCGGTTGAAGCTGACTTGCACGTAGGGGCGGTTCCCCTCGCCGGGAGAGTTGTCGAAGGCGACCCGGGCGTCGGTGATGTACTCGCCCGTCATGCCCGTCTTCTTGTCGAGGAGGTAGGTCCGGTAGTAGCTCTCGCGGGCGACGCGCTCCTCGACCTTCTGGGTGCCGAACTCCTTCCCGGCAGGCGCCTTGCCCTGCACGAACTTGCGCAGCTCGATGCCGTCCTTCGCGCGCAGGTAGGGCGAGGTGACCAGCGCCCCGCCGGCGCCTTCGTAGCGGTCCCAGTCGAGCGTGATGCCGGGCGGCAGGTCCTGGAGCTGGGTGAGGCTGCGGTCCTCGTCGTCGACGATCTTGAACTCCAGCTGCGCCGTCTTGCCGAGCAGCTCCTTCGCCTTCTCCGGGTTGGAGTAGCCGGGCAGCTGCACCAGGATGGCCGAGGCGCCCCGCTTGGCGATGGTCGGCTCGGACACGCCCCACTTGTCGACCCGGTTCCGGATCGCCTTCACCGCCTGGTCGACCGCGCTCTCCTTGAGCTGCTTGATCGCGTCGTCCTTCATCGCCAGCTCGAAGGCGGTCGCGCCGGTGCGGCGGATGTACATGTCCGGGTAGTCCTCGGAGAACCGGCTCTTCGCCTGCGCGACCGCGTCACCCTGCCCGCTCACGGTGACGATCCCCGTGTCCGGATCGCCCTTCACGTCGACTCCCTTGATCCCGTGGCGGTCGAGGTCGGCGGCCAGCTCCTCCGCCCGGCGCACGGCCTTCTCTCGCACGGCGCGGTCCACCTCGACGTCCATCACTAGATGGATGCCTCCCTGCAGGTCGAGGCCGAGGTTCAAGTGCCGCGACGGCGCCCACTTCGGCCGCGCCTTCTCGAACACGCCCGACTCGTTGCGCTGGTCGGGCGGCAGGCGGAAGTAGGTCCACGACGGGACCAGGGCGTAGATTGCCGCCACCGTGACGGCCACGATCAGGCCGGCTTTCCAATACCAGGTGCGATCCATGAAAGGTCTCCCCCTACTTCTTGGCCGCGTCCTCGGCGGCCGGGGCGGGAGGCTCCTTCACCACGAAGGGCCGGTTCACCTGGTCCTTGAGCACGCGGACGCGCACGTTGTTGGCGATCTCCAGCGTGAGGACGTCGCCCTGCACGCCCGCGATCCGGCCGACCAGGCCGCCGTTGGTGACCACCTCGTCGCCCTTCTTCAGGCTCTCGAGGAAGGACTTGTGCGTCTTCTGCTGTTTCTGCTGGGGCCGGATGATCATGAAGTAGAAGATGCCGAAGAAGATCGCGACGAGGAACAGCATGTTCCCCGGCCCGGCGAGCGGGGACTGGGCAGGCGCTTCGGCCTGGGCCAAGAGCAGCGAGAGCACGGAAGACTCCTTTGCGAAAGCGGGCCGTTCTAACAGAGGCGGGCGACTGCTTCAACCCGTGAGACGGCCGGTTTCGTCCAGCTTCCGCAACGAATCCAACACCACCTCCTGCGTGTTCAGCGGCGGGAAGGCCCGCGGCACCATCCCGGCGGGCCCGCGCAGGAAGGTGAAGGTGCCGCCCGTCTGCTGGCGCAGCAGCCCGAGGACCGCCGCCCGCACGTCGTCCCCTTCGGCCCGGGCGGTGGAGATCGCCAGGACCATCTCGCCGTTGACGAAGCCGAACAGGCGCTCGACGTTCTCTCGTTCGATGAACAGAAGCCCCGTCTTGCGCCCCTGGGACATCATCCCCAGCAGCTCGGTCGGGTGGACGGCCAGAAGCTCGCCCCAGAGGACGGCGACGAGCTCGGGCGCGAGGAAGTCGCGGACGCGCTGGTGCTGCGGCCTCTTCGCTTGGCTCACGGCTCTCTGCCCCCGGGCAGGAACTGTGGCCCAGGGGGCGGGCCCGTGCAACTTCAATCGGGGCCCTGCCTGAACGATTCGAGCAGTCGTTCCGTGTAGTTGCGTGCCCCACCCGCCTCGATGGCGGCGCGCAGCCCGGACATGAGGTCAGTGTAGAACGTGAGGTTGTGCAGGGTGTTCAGCCGAAACGCGAGCAGCTCCTGCGCGGCGAAGAGGTGGCGCAGGTAGGCGCGTGTGAACGTCCGGCAGGTGTAGCAGCGGCACCCGGGGTCGGCGGGACGCGGGTCGCGGGCGTACCGCGCCGCCTTGATCTGCAGCCGCCCCCGTCGCGTGAAAAGCAGGCCGTTGCGCGCGACGCGGGTGGGCAGCACGCAGTCGAACAGGTCGACGCCTGCCATCCCGCAGCGGAGGAGGTCCTCGGGCGTGCCGACGCCCATCAGGTAGCGCGGCTTCTCCGCCGGCAGGAGCGGCGCGGCGTGCGCGACGCCTTCCCACATCTGCGCCGGATCCTCGCCGACCGAGAAGCCGCCCAGAGCATTGCCGGGCAGGTCGAGCGCGGCGATCTCGGCGGCGTGCCGCTCGCGCAGCTCGCGGTCGAGCCCTCCCTGGACGATCCCGAACAGGTCGCCGCGCGGGTCCTTCAGCCACTCCTCCTTGCAGCGCGCCGCCCAGCGCGTGGTCCGGGCGACGGCCTGCTCGTGCTCCTTCCGAGAGGCGCGCGCCGGCGGGCACTCGTCGAAGCACATCAGCACGTCCGGGCCGAGTTGCCGCTGCACCTGCACCGCGCGCTCCGGGGTGAGCAGGTGCTTGCTCCCGTCGAGGTGGCTGCGGAAGAGGGCCCCCTCGTCCGTGATCTTGCGCTGCTCGGCCAGCGAGTAGACCTGGAAGCCGCCCGAGTCGGTGAGGATCGGTCCGGGCCAGCTCATGAAGCGGTTGAGCCCGCCCAGCTCCGCGACCAGCTCCGGCCCCGGGCGCAGCAGCAGGTGGTAGGTGTTGCCGAGGACGATCTGCGCGCCGATGTTCGCCAGGTCGTCGGGAGCGATCGCCTTCACCGAGCCCGCCGTCCCCACCGGCATGAACTGCGGCGTGTCGACGCGGCCATGGGGCAGCTCGAGCACGCCGCGGCGGGCGGCGCCGTCCTGGTGGGTGACCGCGAAGGAGAGCATCCCGGCGGTTCTTACACGATCAGCATCGCGTCGCCGTACGAGAAGAAGCGGTAGCGGCGCGCCACCGCCTCCCGGTACGCGGCCCGGATGCGGGGCAGCCCGGCGAAGGCGGAGACCAGCATGAGCAGCGTGCTCCGGGGGAGGTGGAAGTTCGTGAGCAGGCCCTGCACGGCGCGGAACCGGTAGCCGGGGGTGATGAACAGGTCGGTCGAGCCCGGGCCCTCGCGGAGCGCCTCGCCGTCGTGCGCCGCCTCCAGCGTCCGCAGCGCGGTGGTGCCGACCGCGATCACGCGGTCCCTTGCCGAGGCGACCGCGTCCACCGTGGCGGCGGGCACGTGGTAGCGCTCGCGGTGCATCCGGTGGTCCTCGACCCTGCGCGCGCGCACCGGCAGGAAGGTGCCCGGGCCGACGTGGAGCGTGACCTCTGCGACGCGGACGCCTTTGCCCCGCAGCTCTTCGAGGAGGCGTGGCGTGAAGTGCAGCCCCGCGGTCGGGGCCGCCACCGCTCCGCGCTCCCGCGCGAAGATGGTCTGGTAGCGCTCGCGATCCTCCGCGCGCGCGGGCCGCTCGATGTACGGCGGAAGGGGCATCTCGCCGGCCTCGTCCAGGTAGCGCCACAGCGCATCGCCGTCGAGCGGCAGGCGGACGACGATCTCTCCCTCTCCGCGCGCTTCGACCACGGTGAGCCGGGCCCCGTGCGCCTCGATGCCCGCGCCCGGCCGGAGGGGCTTGCTGGACTGCGCCAGCGCGAGCCAGTCCGCCCCGCCCAGCGGCTCGACCAGCAGGACCTCCACCTTCCCGCCGGTCCCTTCCTTGCGCCCGCGCAGCCGCGCCGGAATCACCCGGGCATCGTTCACCACCAGCA
>DASWGQ010000086.1:0-3465 GCA_036393595.1 Myxococcales bacterium
CAGCTCCACCACGTCGGTCGGGCCGATCAGCTCCTCGAGCGCGCGCTTGTTGGTGGTGGTCACCACGAACGCGCGCCCCTGCATGACCTTCGAGTTCCGCATCAGGCGCAGGAACGTCCAGTTGGTGTCGTAGGGCGGAGCGACGTCGTAGACGATGACGTCCGGATGGTGCTGCTCGACGAACTGGACCAGGTCGATGCGCCCGCGCTTCAGGTCGTCGACGTGCGCGATCACCGTGAGGTAGCCGGCGTCCTGCAGCGCCTCGCGGACGAGGTCCAGCACCTCGGGATTGGTGTTGAAGATTGCGACGATCTTCTGCTCGGCGGGGTCGGCCACTTCACCCTCCGTTCGCGCACCCGATCCATCCGCACGCTCCCGGTCAGCACCACGCGCTGGACGCTCGCCAGGCGGTCGAGCTCCCGCACGCAGGGTTCGCAATGATACCCGCGCAAGCACACCACGCGCACGCGAGATGATTCGCCCTGGCGCCAATGGAAGACGCAGCAGGGTCTTGCGATACCGCTTCCGGCTCGACGCTGTTACCTTGCGGACGTGGACGAGCGCCTCTCGCGCCTCTTGGAAATCGCCTATCGGACCGTGCCGGCGGCGGAAGCCAACCGCGCCATCTCCGAGGCGCGCGAGGAGGCCGCCGCCTCGGGAGCCGCGGCCGCGAGGCCGCCCCGCGAGGTGGCGGGAGCGCTCCCGCTCGCACGGTCGTACGAGCTGATGATCGATCCGGACGGACAGTGGGAGGGGTTCGCGGCCGAGGCGCTGCCGCGGCTCGTCTACCACCTCGAGTCGGTGGGAGCGCATCCTCCCACGTGCAAGGGCATGGTGGTGGCCGCGTTCGTGGGTGACCGGCTCCACTTCCTTCGCGCCGGGGAGATGATCGGGCGCGCCGCCGAGCTGAGCGGCGTCCCCGTCGAGGAGCTGTTCCGGCGGCACGGGACCGGAGAGTCGCGCACGGCGGTCAGCGCTCCGCCGCTCACGCTCCCTCCCGGCGGAAAGAGCTGACCCAGTCGCCGCCGATAGGGCGGCGCTGCGCCTTTCAGAGCACGGACCCAGGGGACGCGTTCTGGAGCGTCGCCTTCAGCTCCTTGGCCGGCCTGAACCCCACCGTGCGCGCGGCAGCGATGCGGATCTCGGCGCCAGTGCGCGGATTCCGCCCGCGCCGCGCGCGGCGCAGGCGGACGCTCCAGGTGCCGAACCGCGGGTAGCTGAACCGGCCCTCGCTCCGGATCGCCCTGCGGATCGCGTCGAAGATCGAGTCGACCAGCTCGCCGGCGGACTTCCTGGACATTCCAGCGGCTTGCGCCGCGACTCCTTCGACGAGATCGGCCTTGGTCATCCGTGCGCGCCTCCCACCTTTCCTCTGTAGGACGCCGGCCCCGAAGGACATACGCCGCGTGGCGGACGGGCGATCGCTGGTGCGCCCGGCGGGCAGGCACCATACTGCGCCGGTGAGGCTTTGGTCCTTGGTCCTGCTCCTGGTGGCCGCGTGCGAGGCAACGCCACCGTGGTGGGCCCACACGGCCAGGCCGCGAGAGATCGCCCCCGCGGTGCTCTTCGTCGCGCCGCCCGGTCCGGACCAGACGTCCGCCGCACCCGCGGACGGGTCGCAAGAAAGGCCGTTCCCCACCGTCGGAGAGGCGCTGCGCGCCGCGCCGGCCGGAGCGCTCGTCCGCATCGCCGAGGGCACCTATCCGGAGGCCTTGGTGATCGACAGACCCGCCGTGCTGGCCGGCACCGGGGCGGCGAAGACGCGCCTGGTGGCCCGGCCCGGGCAGACGGGCCCGGTGGTCCGGATCCAGGGCGACGCGCGGGTGGAGCTGCGCGACCTCGCGGTCGAGCACGCCGCCGTCGGCGTGGAGGTGGACGGAGGCGCGGTGCGGCTACAGGGGGTCGCCCTCCGCGAGCTCGCCGAGTCGGCGCTGGTCGCGCGCGACGCCGAGGTGGCGTTCTTCGACGGCGAGGTGCTCGCCATCGGCGCCGGGGCGCGAAGCGTGGCGGTGCGGATCGAAGGCGGCTCGCTCGAGATGCGCCGCACGGTCCTGCGCCGCTCCGGCCGGCGCGCCATCGAGATCCGCCGCGCGCGCGGCCTGCTGGAGGCCGTGGAGGTGAGCGACGTCCAGCTGGCGGCGGTGCAGGCCCTGGATGGCGCGGAAGTGACCATCGAGGGTGGCCGCTTCGAGCGCATCGGCGGCTCCGCTCTCTACGCGGGCGCGGCGAAGCTCACCGTGAAGCGCGCGTCGGTGTCCGATGCGGAATATGGCGCCGTCGGTTTCCGCGACGCGGAGCTCGAGCTGCGCGACAGCGAGTTCAGCGACACCCGCATCGCCAGCGTGGGCCTCGTGCGCGCGCACGGGCTCGTCGACCACTGCGTGCTGGCGCGCGGCGGGACCGACGCCGCAGTGGCGATCACCGAAGCCTCGGGCACCGTCCGGCTGGTGGCGAACCGCATCGTCCAGCCCGGTCCCCTGGGCGTGCACGTCACCCACGCCACGCTGGTCGCCACCGACAACAGCATCGTCGGGGCGTCGCTCGATCGCGAGGGCGACATGGGGGACGGGATCTACGCGCTGGACGCCGACCTGTTGCTCGAGCGCAACGAGGTGCGCGGGAACGCGGGGAGCGGCGTCACCGCGGCCCGCTCCCGGGTGCGCCTGCTGCGCAACCGCTTCACCTCGAACGGGCGCGCGGGGCTGGTGCTGCTCGACCGCTCGTCCGCGAGCGCCAACCACAACCGCTTCGAGGGGAACCGCGGCCCCGGCGTGCAGGTCGCGGAGCGTTCGGCGGCGACGCTCCTGGGGAACCGCTTCAGCGGCAACCTCGCGTACGACGTGGATCCGGTCTGCGGCGGCGGGGGCAGCGTGGACGTGCGCGCAGGGAACACGTTTCTCGGACCGGCCGAGCAGCGCCGCAGCTGCGACTGACACGCACCCGGGAGCCCCACGACCTGAAAAGCGCAGCGCCGCCGATGACGGCGGCGGCTGGCGCGTGGACGGGTGCCCGGCCGTGCGGAAGAACGCGCGGCCGCCCGTGGCAGGTGCCCGACGCGCGTGCTAGCGTTCGCGGGTCGATGCCCGAACCAGCACGCGAGCGGCGCCGCCGCAGGCGCCCCAACCTGCGTAAGCTCATGTTCGTGCTGCCCAACCTGTTCACGGTGAGCAGCATCTTCTGCGGGGTGTATTCGATCATGCTCTCCGCGGGCGAGGCCACCGCCGACAACTTCTACCGGGCATCGGTGGCGATCTTCTTCGGGAACTTCTTCGACGCCTTCGACGGACGCGTCGCGCGCATGACCAAGACGCAGAGCGAGTTCGGCGTCGAGCTGGACAGTCTGGCGGACGTGATAACTTTTGGCGTCGCGCCCGCGATCCTGGTCTACAAGTGGGCGCTCTACGAGCTCGGCTTCCTGGGGATCGCCATCGCGGGGATCTACGCCGCCTGCGGCGCCATCCGCCT
>DASWGQ010000087.1:0-10048 GCA_036393595.1 Myxococcales bacterium
TTTCGGCGCCGGTGGGTTCGGCGACATCTTCGACATGCCCGCGGTCGGCGCCGGCGACGGCGCCAGCGCGCCGATCTACGTCGCGACCACCGACGGCGGCGTGTTCGCGCTTTCGCCCTCCGGTGGGGCGCTGTGGCACGCGGCCAACCTGCAGGAGCTCTGGACCGCGCCGGCGGTGGTCAGCGCACAAGCCGGGGAGACCGTGGTGATCCCTTCGGTGGCCCCGGCCGCCGCGAGCGCCAACGTGTTCAGCGTCAGGGCTGGGACGGGCGGCGGCGCGGTCGTCCTCGACGCGGGCGTCGTGGGCGACGACTTCAACTCCGCGCCGCTCGTCCTGGACGGCGGAGCCTACTTTGGGACGCTGAGCACCCTGTATCGGCTGGACGTGCTCGACGGCGGTCTGAATGGGCTGGCGGACGCTGGGGGCGAAATCTGGAGCCCGGTGACCGACGGAGGGGTCATTCACACCGCGACGATCGGTACCGCAACAACCTCGACCCTGAACACGTTCCAGCAATCGCTCGGCCCGCGCCTGCAGGGCGTGACCGTCGCGGGCGCGGTGAACCAGGACCTGATCGTCGACATGAACGTGCGGGTGATCGCCTCCACCAAGGACTCCCAGCTCGTCAGCATCGATCCCGTGAGCGGTGCGCTCGTGTCGCTTGGCGATCTCGAGCTCACCAACGTGGACGGCAAGATCCCGCTGCAGGGGTCGGACGGCACCATCTACCTGCCGCGCAGCACCGGGTTCCTGCTCGCCTTCCGGGACGGAGACGGCCTCACTTCGTGGACGTTCGATCCGAGCGGTACAATCTTCCGTGCCGTCGCGATGGACTGCGCCGGGCGGCTGTACGTCGCGAGCGACGAGACCATCTACGCGCTCGTCACCGACGATCGCGGCTTGGCGGATGCGCCGTGGCCGACCTACCGCCGGGACTCCCGCGCGACGGGAAACTTCGGAGCGCCGAAGTACGGGATCCGCCTGCCCGGATCAGACGGCGGCGTATGCAACAACTGAGGGTGGCGCTGCGGTTTCAGAGCGCGGCCCGTTCTAATGCACGGCGAGCGCCAGACCAAATCCGGCGGCAAAGCCGGCCAGCACCACCAGCGTGAAGAGCACCGGCCGCACCGACCAGAGCAGCAGGCCGAGCAGCGGAACACCGATCGTCTGCAGACCTTCCCCGAACAGCGCGATGAGTTGGCCCATGGGCGAGCCCCCGTTACAAATCCCGTGCCGGGAGCGGAGCCGGTGGAGGACGGACGCACCGCTTGCCCGTCCGGCTGCATTCTATAGAATGTAGACATGCACCCCTGGCTGTCCCGCCTGCGCCACGACCTGGTGAAGCGCGCCGTGTGGTCCGCGCGCGACCTGCGCGACGCGCCGGGCGAGCCGGCCCCGGCCGATCTGCTGCAGCTGCGGCGCGGGCTGCTCGAGTTGCGGGACGAGGACGGACGGGCGCTCACCGCCACCGATCTGTGGGAGCGCCTCCGCGCGGAGGCGCCTGCCCTCCCGGCGGCCGCCCTCGACGCCTTCGGCGGCGCGCTGCGGGAGGCGGAGAGCGCGGTGTCCAGCCTCCCCGGGCCGGCGGGGAGCTGGCGCGCCGCCCTCGACGCGGTGCTCCGCATCGAGCCCGCCTTCGCCAATCTGGCACGAACCCTGGAAGGGGAGTGACGACGTGGCACGGCTTCTCGTCATCGACGACCGCGACCAGACGGTGGAGATGGTCCACCGCCACCTGCCGCAGTTCGAGACCGTGACCCGGTGCGGGCGCAGCATCCCCTGCCAGGTGTGCGAGGAGCGCGATCGGGGCTGCACGCTCAAGTGCGCCCACGACTACCGCGAAGCCGCCGAGGCGCTCTCGCGGCAGGCGCAGCTGCCGGACCTGGTCGTGCTCGACCTGCACTTCGCGCTGCCGGAGGAGCGCCTCCTGCCCGAGGACAAGTCGCAGCACCAGGGCCGGCGCGGACTGGAGGAGCTGCGGCGCAAGCAGGGGCTCCACATCCTGGAGCGGCTCCGGCGCGACTACCCCACCCTGCCCGTCGTGCTCCTCACCACCACCGACGCCGACTTCGAGAAGCCGCAGGGCCAGCTCGTCTACTTCTGCGAGAACGAGGTGGTGGACAGCCGCACGCTCGCGGCGGAGATCACCCGCGCGCTGGATCTGCAGCACGCCTCCCAGGAGGGGCCGGTCTTCTGGGGGCGCGGGGCGGCGATGGCGGCGCTGCGCCGGCAGATCGCGGTCCTGTCGCGCTCGCCCCTGCCGGTCTTGATCGAGGGCGAGACGGGCACGGGCAAGAGCTACCTCGTCGAGCACGTCGTCCACCCGCGCTCCGGCGCGAAGGGTCCGCTGGTGGTCACCGACCTCAGTACCATCCCGTCGACCCTTCTTCCGTCGCACCTCTTCGGTGCCCGCCGCGGATCGTACACGGGCGCGGTCGAGGACCAGGCCGGCGTGTTCGAGCAGGCGCACGGGGGTACGCTGTTCCTGGACGAGATCGGCAACCTCGATCTGGACCTGCAGCGGCAGCTGCTGCTCGTCCTCGAGCGCGGCACGGTCACCCGCCTGGGCGACGTGCGCCAGCGGCCCGCCGCACCGCGCCTGGTCGCGGCCACCAACCTCGACCTGGTGCAACTGGTGCGCGAAGGCCGCTTCCGCCACGACCTCTACATGCGGCTCAACCCGGCGACGCGCCTGCGCGTGCCGCCGCTGCGCGAGCGCCGCGAGGACCTCCCCGACCTGGTGCGCTTCGCGCTGCTCGATGCGCTGCGCTCGGAGGCGCTGCGCCCGCTGGCGCGCGCCTACCTCGCCCGGTTCCCCACGCCGGACGACTTCCGGGAGGAGGCCAGCGCCGTGGTGGTGGGCAAGCCGCAGGCGTCGCGGGCCCGCCGGGACGCGTTCACGGTCTTCCTCTCTTCCACCGCGCTGCAGCGCCTGGCCGAGCACGACTGGCCGGGCAACCACCGCGAGCTGAAGCTCTTCGCCTCCAACGCGCTGGTCTTCGCGCTGGCGCAGCACCTCGACGCGGCCGCCGGCGCGCGAGAGCGGGCGCCGGCGGTGCTCTCGGTGCCCGACCAGCTCGTCGACCAGCTCCTCGGGTCCGAGGGTGCGCCGCGGTCGCGGGGCGATCGCCGCCCGGCCTCCGCGGTGACCGAGCTGGGCCGGCGCATCGAGGTGACGGTCAAGTCCGGCCACAGCTTCGCGGAGATCTCGGCGGACGTGGAGCGGCAGTACCTCATCGCCCTGTTCCAGGCGCTCGACGGGGACCTGGACCGCATGGCGCGCGAGCTGTTCGGACCCGGGGCGACCCGCCGCAAGGTGCACCTGCGCATGAACCAGCTGGGCCTGCGGCTCCGCGAGCTAAGGGGGGCCCAGGCATGATCGCGCTCCTCTGCGCCCTGCTCGCCGCAACGGGCCCCTACGCGGCGGGCCTGAAGCTCCTCCGCGGAGGCCGTCCCGCCGAGGCGCTGCCCCTGCTCGAGCAGGCGCAGCGCCGCGATCCGGCGAACGCCGCCGTGGCCGCCGACCTGGGGACCGCCCTTCTGCGCCTCGGCCGCCGCGCCGAGGCGGAGCAGCAGCTCCGCGCGGCGATCGCCAAGGACCCGCGCCGCTGGCCCGCCTTCGCCACCCTCGCCTCGCTCCTCTCCGAGGACCCGCGCCGCTGGGATCTCGCGGACGAGACCATCGCGCTGCTCGATCGCGGGCTGGGGCTGGCCCGAGGCGAAGCGGCACCGATCGGGCTGCACCTCGCGCGCGCGGACTTCCTGCGGTCGGTCGGGCGGACGGCCGAAGCTCGCGCCGAGCTGGAGTCGTTGCTCCGCGGCGAGAGCGCGCCCGCTCAGCAGCGGCGCATCGCGGACCTGCTCGACCGGGTCGCGGCCGACGAGCGCCTGCGGGCAGGCGAGGACTGGCCCGAGCCGGAGGTGACCGCCGCCGACCGCGCCGATCTCGCTCGCGCCGAGCAGGATCTGCGGCGCGGCGACTCGCGCGCCGCGCTCGGGACCGCCGAGAAGCTCTGCGCCTCGCACGGCGGCTGGCGCGCCCCGCGCTGGCTGCGCGCGCGGGCGCTGGAAGAGCTGGGGCGCGTGGACGAAGCGGCGCGCGAGCTGGCGGTGCTGGTGCAGCTCGCGCCTTCGCAGGGGCGGGCCTGGCGCAAGCTGGGCGAGCTGCTCGCCGCCCACGGGGGTCTGCTCGAGGCGGAGCGCGCCGACCAGGCGCTGCGGCAGGCGCTGGCGCTCGAGCCATCCTGGACGGACCTGTGGCTCGTCCGCGCGCGGCTCGCGTTGCGCCGCGGGCGGCCGTCGGAAGCCGTGCGCGCGCTGACGCGCCTGCTCCGCGACGGTTCCGGCGACGAGTCCGAGGTGAAACGGCTGCTCGATCTGGCGCGGGCGCAAGCCGATCTCGCGCCCCCGGCCGGCGCTCCCTCGCGCGCGCCGGAGCCTTCCCCCGAGGCGCGGGAGCTGTTCCGGCAGGCGCAGGAAGCCCTGGCGGCGGCGCAGCCCGGCGAATCGGCCCAGGCGCTGCTCGCGCGCGCGCTCGAGGCTTCGCCCGGGTTCGTCGACGCTGCGGCGGCGTGGGTCGCGCTGGGCGGCGAGCTGCCGGCAGGCACCCGCGACGCGCTCTGGGGAGACGCCGCGGCGCTGCTCGATCTGACCGCGCAGGTGCAACGGGCGCGCCCCGGGGATGGGCCGGCGCTGGCGGCTCCCTGGGTCGACCGGGCCGTCGAGCTGGGCGCCCCCGAGGCGCGGTTCCAGCGCGCGCTGCTGCGGCTCGCCGCCGGCGACCGGCCCGGCGCGCTCGGCGACCTCACCGAGTACGCCGCCTCGGCGCCGCCGCCCGCACACCTCGAGGAAGCACGCGGCCTGCGGGCGCGGCTCGTGCCGGCGGCGCACGTCGATCCGGCCGAGGCCCAGGCGCGCGCGCGGCTGGCGGAGGACCGGCCCGAGGCGGCGCTGGTCGCGCTGGGAGGCCGCTGCGAGGCGGGCAGGCCCGCGGGCCTCCTGCTCGCGATCGCCCAGGTGCGCGAGTACTCGGGCGACCTCTCCGAGGCGCTCGCGTGCTACCGCGCCACGCGCGCCGCCGATCCCGGGTCCGCCGAGGCCGCGGAGAGATTCGCCCGAGCGGCCGCGCGCGCTCCGGCGGCCGAGGTCGAGCCGTACGCGGAGGAGCTGCGGGCCGCGGCGGCCTCCGGGACCGCGGCGGCGGAGTGGGCGCTCGCGCGGCTCGATCTCGCGCACGGCCGCCCGGACGAGGCGCTCGTGCGCCTGGACGCGTTCCTGCGCGCCGCCGCTCCCGACGAGCCCGGGCTCGGCGCCGCACGCGCCACCCGGGACAGGCTGCTGCGCGCCAGCGACGACGCTGCGCGCACCCGCTGGCACAGGCGCGCCGCCCTGGCCGGGGCCGCCGCGCTGGTCCTCTTCGCCGCGGCGATCGCCTGGCTCCGCGGCAGCACGGTCTCGCGGGCGCTCGCGCGCCGGCCGCGCCTCTACCCGGCCGTGGCCCGCACGGTGGCCGCGCTGCGGCACGACGTGCTCAAGCATCGCGCCAGCGTGCTCTCGGCGGCGCTCGATCCCGGAGCGCGGGAGGAGGTGGCCCGCGCGCTCCTCCAGCCGGAGCCGGTGTCGCGCACGGTCGCGCAGGCCTACCAGCGCCTGCGCCAGGAAGCGCGCGCGCAGGGCGTCTCGCTGCGGCCGCTCGCCCGCGAGCCCGTCTTCGGTCCCCTGGTCCGCGACCTCGCCGCGGCGGAATCGGTGCTGCGCAAGCCTTCGACGGACCCCGCGCCGCTCGCCGCGATCGACGGACGGCTCCGGGAGCTGCACGGTCCCGCCCTCGCGGACTTGCTGCGCAGGGGGCCGCGTACCCGCCTTTCCGCGCGCGAGCTGGAGGGATGGATCCGCGGAATCGAGGCCGAGGTCCGTCGCGGAGGCGCGGGCTGGAGCTCTCCGTCCATCCTGGTGCAGGGGATGGAGGTGGAGTTCCCGGTCGACCGCGAGGCCCTGGCCACCATCTTCGCCAACCTGCTGCGCAACGCGCAGGCCGCGGCGACGCCCGGCGGGCGCGTCCTGGTGCGGCTGGGCGAGGAGCTCGATCCGGCGGGCCGGCGCGTGCACGTGCTGCTGGTCGGCGATTCGGCCGACGGCGAGCTGACGCTGGAGGCGATCGAGTCGCGCGAGAGCGGGCGGGGCCTGGCCATCGTGCGCGACCTGACGCGCGAATGGCACGGCCACGTGGTGGTCCGCGCCGAGGCAGCGCCGCTGCGCAAGGCGATCGGCGCCTGCTTCCCCGCGGGCGGGGCCCCGGCATGAAGCCGCGCTGGATCGTGTGCGAGGACGGCGACGAGTACCTGTCCCGGTTCCAGCGCTTCCTCGGCGACGAGTTCGAGTTCGTCGCGGCAGGCGATCTGCAGGACGTGCTGCGCGCGCTCCCGGGCGCGGCCGGGCTCCTGCTCGACCTCGATTTCCGCCGGGCCGATCCGGCGCGGCTGGTGGACGAGTCGGGGATTGCGCGCGCGCAGCTCGCCGCGGGCGAGCGCAGCCGGCTCGCCGAAGTGCAGGGCGTGCTCATCCTGCGCGCGCTGCGCGGCCGCGGCGTGGGCGTGCCGGCGCTGCTCTGCGCGGACCTGGACGACCCGGCGCAGGTGCAAAGGCTCGAGGCGGAGCTGCGGCCGCTGGCGGTGGTGCCCGGCAGCGAGGGCGTCCCCCGGATCGGGGAGCGGCTGCGACAGATCCCCGCGATCTCGAAAGCACAGCGACGCCCGATCGGCGGCGGCTGATTTCTGGGCGCGGCCGGCGGCCCGTGGTACGCGGCCGGCGTGCGTGCCGTCGAGACCGACCTGCTCGCCAACGGCGAGCTGTACCGCGAGGTGGTGCTTCGCAGGTTGGCGCACGCGCGCGAGTCGGTCTGGATCGCGACCGCCAACGTCAAGGAGATGTTCGTCGACACCGGCTCCGGCTTCCGCTCGGTGCTGGACCTGTTCGACGATCTGCGCGCGCGCGGCGTCGAGCTGCGCATCCTGCACGCCGAGCTGCCCTCGCGCCCCTTCCGCGCCGCCTTCGACCGCAAGCACGCCCTCGTCCGCGGCGGGCTGGAGCTGAAGATCTGCCCCCGCGTCCATTTCAAGGCGGTGCTGGTGGACGGCGCCTGGGTCTACCTCGGCAGCGCGAACCTCACCGGCGCGGGCCTGGGAGCAAAGGGCGATGCGCGGCGCAACTTCGAGCTGGGGTTTTGCACCGAGGACTTCGAGGTCATCGACCGCGTCACCGCGCTCTTCCAGGCGGTGTGGACGGGCGCGGAATGCGGCGCGTGCAAGCTGCGCGACGTCTGTCCGGATCCCCTGGGACCTGCGCGCCCGCCCCCGCGTCCGCTGCGCCTGGGTCGATCGCGCAGACTGCGAAGTTAAGCGGAGCTGAAGAACTCCTTCAGGACGGCGGTCACTGCCTCGGGCTGTTCCAGCGAGGAGGTATGGCCCGCGCCAGGCAGCAGGACGAAGCGCGCGCCGGGGATCCGTTCGGCCGTCAGTCGCGAACGCTCCGGCCGCACTGCGACGTCCTCCTCGCCGGAGAGGACCAGCGTGGGAGTGCGAATCGAGCGCAGCTCGTCCATCAAGCCCTGGCGCTCCAGCACGCCCCGCAGCGCGAGCACGCTGCCGCGCACGTCGTTCGCCAGGAGCTCCTCCTTCAGCGCCTCGCGCAAGCCGGCCTTGGCCGGGTCCCGCAGGAACGTCCGCCCGAACATGATCTTCATGATCGGCTTCAGCAGCGGCCGCGTGCCGAACGCGCGGGTGATCAGCCCCATCAGCGCGTACTTGGGCTTGTTCCGGGCCGGCTCGGGATCGGCGGCGGTCTCCAGCAGCGAGAGCGAGCGCAACAGCTCCGGCCGGCGCAGCGCGAGGCGCATCCCGATGAAGCCGCCCATCGAGAGCCCGACGAAGTGGCACGGCGAAGCGCCCAGCTTCTCGATCAGCCTGGCGGCATCGCGCGCGAGCGTGTCCATGTCGTAGCCCGAGTCGGCGATCGGGCTGCGCCCCTGCCCGCGGAAATCGAACGAGATGCAGCGGTGCGCGCCGCGGAGGGCCTCCACCTGGAAGCGGTACATGGCTCCGCTCCAGAGGAGGCCGTGGGCGAAGACCACCGGCGTTCCACTTCCCCCGGTGTCCTCGTAGTGCAGCTCGGCGCCTTCGACCTGCATGCGCGGCATGCAGCGAGGTTGCCCGAGTCGTCCGAGGGGCGCATACTGAACAGCCGTATGGGTGCCCGGACCGGCAGCGCCGATCTGCCCCTGCACGGAGGGCGGGTCCCCGCGTGGCTCGCGCAGCGGATGGCCCGGCTCGGCGCGGTCATCGTCGAGGCGCTGGTCCTGCACGAAGGGCCGCACGGGGTCCTGCGCAGGCTCTCGCACCCGTTCTGGTTCCAGGCGCTGGGATGCGTGCTGGGGATGGATTGGCACTCGTCCGGCATCACCACCAGCGTCCTGGGCGCGCTCAAGCGGGGGCTCTCCGGTCGCGAGGACGAGCTGGGGCTCACGGTCTGCGGAGGGCGTGGGCGGCACTCGCGGCGCACGCCCGGCGAGCTGGTCGCTCTCGGCGAGCGCAGCGGGCTCGACGGCGCGGGGCTCGCGCGGACCAGCCGCCTGGTGGCGAAGGTCGACACGGCGGCGGTCCAGGACGGATTCGCGCTCTACCTGCACGGGTTCGTGGTGGCCCGCGATGGAGCGTGGGCGGTGGTGCAGCAGGGCATGAAGCCCGAGGCGCGCACGGCCCGGCGGTATCACTGGCTCAGCGAATCGGTGCGCAGCTTCGTCGAGGAGCCCCACGCGGCGATCGAGGGAGAGCCGCAGGGCGCGATCGTGAACCTCACCGACCGGCGCGCGGCGGCTTCGCGCTGCGCGCAGGTGGAGCTCACCGCCCAGCCGGACTGCGTGGTCCGGGAGCTGCGGAGGATCCCACATCTGATGATGCCCGCCCACCACGAGCTTCGCCCGACGGACGTGTTCCTCCGGCGCGTCCACGCCACGCTGGCGGCGGCCGCCGAGCAGGGGCCGCGCGATTTCGCGGAGCTCTTGCTCCAGCCGGGCGTGGGCGCGCGCACCGTGCAGGCGCTCGCCGCGGTGGCGGAGGTGGTCCACGGCGCGCCCTGCCGCTTTACCGACCCGGCGCGGTTCTCGCTCGCGCACGGCGGCAAGGACGGCCACCCGTTCCCAGTGCCGCTGCGCGTCTACGATCGGACCATCTCGGTGCTGAAGCAGGCCGTCGCGCAGGCGCGCCTGGGCCGCGACGAGAAGCTGCAGGCCATCCGCAGGCTGGACGAGCAGGCGCGCCGGCTGGAAGGAGCGGCCTCGGGGCCGGCGCTGGACGCGCTGGCGGAGGAGGAGCGGGATCGGTCGCACGAGTACGGCGGCCGGGACGTCACGGGGCCCGCGCAACTCCGTCCCCGGAGGGGTCAGCTGGCGCTCCTGTAGCGCCGCGGTCTGAACCCGACCTCGACGCCGGGTTACCAGCGCACTTTCCAGGCGATGCCGCCGTCGATCACGTCGAAGCGCTCCAGCACCGCTTCCAGCCGCGCCTGCGCGAAGCCCACTCTATCTTTCGTAGCCGCGCTCCATAGAATGCGTCGCCCATGACCGACCGCCTCTACCTTCGCGACCCGTACCTGACCCGCTTCTCCGCGCGCGTCGTTTCGCTGGCCGACCTGGCCGGCCGTCCCGCCGCGGTGCTGGATCGCAGCGCGTTCTACCCGGAAGGCGGCGGGCAACCCGCCGACCGCGGCACGCTCTCCGGCGCCGCGGTGGTCGACGTGCAAGAGAAGGACGGAGCGGTGCTGCACGTGCTCGACCGTCCGCTCCCTCCCGGCGAGGTCGAAGGCGTGGTCGACTGGCAGCGCAGGTTCGATCACATGCAGCAGCACCACGGACAGCACCTGCTCTCCGCCGCCTTCGAGCGCGTGCTGGAGGCGCCGACCACCTCCTTCCACCTCGGCGAGCGCACCTGCACCATCGATCTGGACTGCTCCATCTCGCGCCTCGACGAGCCGGCGCTGCGCTCGGTCGAAGCC
>DASWGQ010000088.1:0-1749 GCA_036393595.1 Myxococcales bacterium
TCTCGGCCGCCCAGGCGGGCAGCGGCCGCTTCAGCACATCGCGGAAGAGCGAGCCGGCTTCGAACGGGCGCTCCACCAGCACCGCCACGCCGTGCTCGGCGCAGGCGGGCAAGAGGCGCTTCTCCGCCTCGCGCGCGCCCACCGAGTAGGGCAGCTGGACGAAGTCGGGCTTCTCGGTCCGCACGATGGCTTCCATCTCGCCGAACGCCGACTCGGTGTAGTGCGTGATCCCCCAGTAGCGGATGGTTCCCGCTTCCTTCCAGGCGCGCAGAGTCGGGAGATGAGTGCGCCAGTCGACCAGGTTGTGGATCTGCATCAGGTCGAACGGGCGGTCCGCGCGCGGCGCCATGAGCCGCATCGACCGGCGCATCTGCGCGATCCCCTCCTCGCGGCCGCTGGCCCACACCTTGGTGGCGAGGAAGGGGCGCTGCGACGGGTCCAGCAGCTCGCCCACCACCTGCTCGGCGCGCCCGTACATCGGCGACGAGTCGATCACCCGCCCGCCTCCGTCGAAGAGCCGCCGCAGCACCTCGCGCAGCGGTCTCCGCGCGTCCTCGGAATCACCGACGTCGAAGGTGCGGTAGGTCCCCATCCCGACGACGGGAAGCTGGTCGCCCGTGCGCGGGATCGGCCGCGTACGCATCCGTTCCATTGGACCTCCGGCGGCCAGCGCCGCGGAGAGCTTGAGCACCTCGCGGCGGGACCAGCTCATCGGGCCTCCAGCGCCCGGTCTTTGCGGGCGAGGACCAGGCTGTTCCACAGCCACACCGCACAGAGCGCAACCGCCGCGGCGGCGACCGGAACCACCCCGAGGCCCAGGGCCGTAAAGCCCGAGGAGATCCAGGCGGTGACCGCGTCGCCCCCGCGGTAGACGACGGTGTCGATGAAGTTCTTCGACTTGTACTTCTGCTCGCGGTCGACGTCGATGAAGAGGATCTCGCGCGCCGGGCGCTCGATGCCGAAGTGCGCGGCCCTCCGCAGGCCCTGCACCGCCGTCAGGACGAGCAAGGTCGGCGCCAGGGCGAGCGCGACGAATCCCAGCGCGGTGAGCACCGGCAACAGGCCCAGGCCGGCGCGGACGCCGGCCCGCCGGATCAGCCTCCCGGTGACGAACCCCTGCAAGACGAGAGTCGACACGTTCACCACCAGGTCGATGCGCGCGAACAGGGCGGTGCGCACGCGCGGATCGGCGCTGGCGCGCAGCACGATCTGCGCCTGCTCGAAGTACAGGAAGGTCGCGGTGGCGGTGAGCAGGAGGACGTACGCGCAGATGCCGAGCAGGAAGGGCGATTGGAACACCACGCGGATCCCGCTGAGGAAGTCGCCGCCGAGCGGCTGCTGTCCGGCAGCCGCCTCGCCCCGGCCGGCGGAGCGCGCGGAGAGGGACCAGCGATGCAGCGCGCCCACGCATTGCACCGAGCACTCGAGCAGCGCGGCCGAGACGAGCACCAGATTCGTCGTGCCGAGCGGCTTCACCAGCCAGGTGGTGAGCAGGGGGCCGGCCAGCGCGCCCGCGCTCCCGCCCGCCGCGATGAACCCGAAGAGCCGCGCCCCCTGCTCGTGGCGGAAGATGTCCGCCATGAAGCTCCAGAAGACGGAGACGACGAACAGGTTGTAGACGCTCGTCCAGATGAAGAACGCGCGCGCCGCGCCCACGGGGAAGCGGCCGGTGGCGAACAGCAGCCAGAAGAGCAGGATGTTCGCGGTGAAGAAGCGGTACGAGAGCGGGATGAAGCGGTGCCGCGGGAG
>DASWGQ010000089.1:0-14640 GCA_036393595.1 Myxococcales bacterium
GACATCGGCGACGAGATCAGCAAGCATTTCGGCGGCGCCGCGCACTGGGAGGCGGAGAGCGCGCGGTTCCGCCGCGGCGAGCTGGACACGCGCGGGATCATCCAGGCCATCTATGCCGAGGTGTCCTCTAGCGAGGACGAGGTGCGCGCGTTCGCGGCTCGCGAGGCGAGACTGCGGCCGGGCTTCCCGGAGCTGGTCGCGGCGTGCCGCGCGCGCGGCGCTCCGTTCGTCCTCGCGTCGGGCGGGCTGCGGCAGTACATCGAGGCGGTCCTCGAGGCAAATCTCACAGCGGAGCTGCGCGCTCACGTCCGGATCGTCGCGAACGAAGGCATCTTCGGCCGCGGCGGCCTCCGGGTAGGTTTCCCCACCGAGGACGCCGCTCGCAAGCTGGGCTGCACGGCGTGCGGCTCGTGCAAGCGCGTCGCCGTGGCGGAGGCGCGCAAGGCGGGCGCGCGCCACGTGATCGGAGCGGGCGACGGGTTCGCGGACCGCTGCCTGGCGCAGTCGGCCGACTCGATCTGGGCGCGCGAAGGAAGCTTCCTGCACCGCTGGTGCGTCGAGAACCGCGTCGCGCACACGCCGTTCTCCGCTCTGGACGGCCTGGCGAGCGCCGTCGCCGCGTTCCCGGGATAGACCCCCGAGGTGACGTTCAGGCCGGCTGCTGCGCGACCTCGAGCGCCAGCATCGCGAGCGCGCGGTTCAGGAGCGACAGCCGGCGGCGGGCCGCGGCAATCGCTGCGCGCGCGCGCGGCGAGTCGTCGTGGTAGCGCTGCATCGTCTCCTTCAGCTGCTCGTAGGCCAGCTGCACGCGGCCGATCAGCACGATCCGGCTGGCCCTGTCCTGTCCCACCCGCTTCGTCTGGCTGCGCATCTTCCGTCCCTCCGACGCGAGCGCTGCTGCCCCCGCTGAACAACGGTTGGATGCACGCGGCCGGCCAGTTCTTCAGTCTACCATAACCCACTGGAATCATTGAGGAGCGCAGGCGGGTGCCCGACCAGAGGTGTCGGAGATCCAGCCGACCGTCGAGGATCCGACGGGCAGCGGCCGTCATTTTTTCCCAACCGGGTGACGGACTGTCACTCCTCGGGGCCGACGAGGCGTGACAGGGTCTTCCGATCGATGCCGAGCGCCTCGGCGGCACGGGTCTTGTTGCCGCCCAGATCGCGCAGCACCCGCTCGGCATACCGCCGGTTCAGCTCGTCCAGCGTCGGACGGTCCGCCAGCAGCGGATCCGGGGCCGCCGGCGGGGGAAGGACGGCCACCTGGGGCGGCGTGGGCGCCCGCTCCGGCAGCCCGCGCGACTTGCGCCACTGATCGCGCACCGCCTCGGGCAGGTCCTCGGGCAGGATCGTCCCCCCGGGGTTCAGGGCCAGCGCGCGCGCGACCGCGTTCTCCAACTCGCGCACGTTGCCGGGCCAGTCGTAGGCGAGCAGCGCCTCGCGGCCCTCGTTGGTGATGTTCGCGCCGCGGGCGCCCGCGTGCCGCGCGGCGAAGTGCTCCGCCAGCAGCGGGATGTCCTCGGGGCGCTCGCGCAGCGGGGGCAGCCGGATGGTGACGACGTTCAGCCGGTAGAAGAGGTCCTCGCGGAACCGCCCTGCCTTCACCTCGGCGGCGAGGCCCTTGTTGGTGGCCGCGACCACCCGCGTGTCCACCTTCACGGCGGAGGACTCGCCGACGCGGCGGATCTCCCCTTCCTGCACCACGCGCAGGAGCTGGCCCTGGATGCGCTGCCCGATGTCGCCGATCTCGTCGAGGAACAGCGTGCCGCCGCTCGCTTCCTCGAACAGGCCGCGCCGGGCGCCGGTCGCGCCGGTGAAGCTGCCCCGCGCATGGCCGAAGAGCTCGCTCTCCAGCACTCCCTCGGCGATCGCCCCGCAATCGACGGCGATGAACGGCCCCTGCGCCCGGCGCGAGGCCCCGTGGATGGCGCGCGCCACCAGCTCCTTGCCGGTGCCGGACTCGCCCACCACCAGCACGGTCGCGTCCGTCGACGCGACCCGCGCCGCCGTCTTGTAGACCTGCAGCATGGCCTCGCTGCGCCCGACCACGTTCTGCAGCGAGTACTTCTCGCTGATCTCGCGCTTGAGCCGCCGGTTCTCGGCGCTGAGCCTGCGGTGCCGGAGCGCGCGGTCCACCACCAGCTTGATGGCGTTCACGTCGTAAGGTTTGGAGATGTAGTCGTACGCCCCGCGGCGGATGGCGTCGACCGCACCGTCCACGTTGCCGAAAGCGGTGACCAGCAGCACCGGGGTCTCGACGGCGTTCTTCACCACCCAGTCGAGCACCTCGAGCCCGTCCGCCTCGACCATGCGGATGTCGCTGACCACGGCGTCGAAGCCCTCGCCGCCTCGGTGCTGCTCCTCGCGGAGGAGCTTCAGCGCCTCCGCGCCATCGGTCGCGACCACCACCTGGTGGCCGTCTTCCCCGAGGATCTGCGCCATGAGCCCGCGCGAGGCCATGTCGTCGTCCACCACCAGGATGCGAGCCAGCTCGCCCATGCGCTCCAGCTTAACGCGTGTTTGCCTTCAGGAAGACCGCAACCTGCGCCTTGTCCGTCCTTCCCTCCGCGACTCCGAGCACCAGCTCTACGAGGTCATCCGGATCGGCGATCAGCTCGAGGCCGTTGAGGCCGAGGAACGCGATCGCGCAGACGAGCCCGGCTCGTTTGTTGCCGTCGATGAACGGGTGGTTGCGAATGAGATGGAACAGGTACGCCGCGGCCATCTCGTGCAGGGTGGGATGGAGCCACTGTCCGCCGAACCTCGCCTGCGGCACCGCCAGCGCGGACGTGAGCAATGCGAGGTCCCTGACGCCGGCTTCGCCGCCGTACCGTGAGATCTGATCCGCGTGAAGGGCGAGGACCTCGTCGAGCGAGACGAATGCAGCCTTCACTCCGCGAGCCGCTTGAACACTCCCGCGTAGTTGCGGTGCGCCTGCTCGACGACCTTGCTCAGCTTCGCGGAGCGTTTCGGCGACGGCACGGGCGAGACGACCAGCACGCGACCGTCCGTGGAGACTTCCAGCTCGGTCTCCGCGTCGATGTTCGCCTCCTTCAGGAGCCGCTTGTCCAGGACGAGCGCCAGGCTGTTCCCGGTCTTCACGAGCTTCTTGCGCATGGTACGTACAAGATACCCTTCCCGTTCGTACCAGGCAACGCTGCTCCGGCGAACTTGCCGGAAGGAATTTCCCACGACCTCTCCCTGCCGGCCTCGCCATGGGTGCCGCCGCCGCGCTGAGGAGGCGGATCAGGAGGTCGCTTCCGCCGGGAACCGTACCGTGAAGGTCGACCCGCGGCCGGGCTCCGACTCCACGTCGATGCGGCCCTTGAGCGCGCGGGCGATCTCCTTGCAGATGGCCAGCCCCAGCCCGGTGCCCTTCCCGGCCGCCTTGGTGGTGAAGAACGGCTCGAAGATGCGCCGCTTCACCTCCGGACCCATGCCGCTTCCCGTGTCCGCGACCCGGAGGACCACCTCCGGCCCATCGCGGCGCGCCTGCACCTCCAGCTTGCCGCCGTTGGGCATCGCATCGACGGCGTTGGCGACCAGATTGGTGAGCAGGTGCCGGACGAGTCCCGGATCGGTGCGCACCACCGAGGCGCCGTCCAGCACCTCCCGCTGGACCTGGATCTTGGCGCGCGCCTCGGTCCCGAGCGTCAGATCGAGCGCCTCGTCCACCAGCGGCTGCATCTGCACCGTCTCCGCCGAAGGCTTGAACCCGCGCGTCTGGTCGAGGAAGCGCCGGATGGTCTCGGCCATCCGCTGCACTTCCGCATTCGCGATCTGGACCTGGGCCCGGGCGGGCTCCGGCAGGTCGGTGCGCCGCGCGAGCAGCTGGACGTGGCCGCTCACGGCGTTGAGCGGGTTTCCCAGCTCGTGGGCGATGGTCCCGGCGAGCTGGCCGAGCGCCGCCAGGCGCTCCTGCGCGGTGAGGTCGCGCCGGGCCGCCACCAGGAGCTCGTTCAGCTCCTCCAGCGCCCGGTTCTTCCGGGTCAGCTCGGCGGTCGCGTCCTCGATCTTCGCGCGCAACTCGGCGTTGAACCCGCGGATCTGCGCCAGCATCCGGTTGAAGCCGCGCGCCAGGTAGGCAAGCTCGTCGCCGCCTTCCGCCGGCCCGGGGGCGCTCACGTCGTAGAGGCCGTTCTCCACCGCTCGCATGGTGGAGGAGAGCAGGTCCACGCGGCGCACCAGGATCCGGCCGAGCAGGATCCAGAAGGCGCCGATCAGGAACAGGCCGGCCGCCACCGCGGTGGCGAGCAGGGCCCGCCGCTCCGCCGAGACCAGCCGCTCTGCCTCGGCGAGAGAAGCGATCAGGACCAGCCGCGCGCGCGCTCCCCGGCCGTCGGTGAACGGCTCCGCCCACCGCAGGGCGCGTCCCTGCTCGGGCTCCTCGACGATGGCCGAGGCGCGAGGCAGGCTGGGCAGCGGGCCGCGCCAGCGCGTCAGGGTGATCCCCTCGACCGTCACCCGCGCCGAGACGAAGTCCGAATCGAGCCCCAGCGCGGCGGGCCGGGCCAGCTCCGCGCGCAAGAGGCCGCGGTGCATGCGGATGGTGGCGGCCAGCTCCTCGGAGATCTGCTCGTCGTCGGTGCCGGCGCGCCGCAGCGCCGCGGTGGCGGCGCGGGCAAGCTCGACGGTGCGGTCCCGCACCTCGGTCTCGACGGATCTCTGCGCGATGCGGAGCCCGAATCCCGCGGCGACGAGCAACGTCGCGGCGAGCACCGCGGCGAACAGCGCAACCAGCTGGAGCCTCAAGGACAATGCGGCTCCAACCGTACACCGGAACTGCGCCTACCGCGCGCGGGTCAGGCGCCGGGCGGCGGAGGCAGCTTCTCCGGCTGCTTCTCTTCCTCGCCGAGCCCGGACATGCCCTTCCTGAACCCGCGGATCGCCTCGCCGAGGCTGGAACCCAGCTGCGGCAGCTTGGACGGGCCGAAGAAGAGGAGCGCGAGCGCGAGGACCACCATGATTTCGCCGAAACCGAGCCTCATCGAAGCCTCCGGGGAGGATGTGTACACCAGGACCCGCCCGGAGCGCATCCCCGAAAGGTCCGCGACAAGAAAGCGCTGCGCCGCCGAAGACGGCGCCGGCCGCTCGGAGGCGGCAAAAGCGGGCGCTCCGGCCGGATTCGAGTAATCTCGGAGCGTGCCCCTCCTGCTGTTCGCCCTCGCCGCCGCGCTCGCGGTCCCGGCGCACGCGGGCCTCCCCGGCCAGCGGGCGCTCGAGGCGGCCCTGCGCGAGGCAGTCGCCGGATCGTGCCCATCGCTCACCTTCGCGGTCGATCCCGATCTGACGCGCGCCGCCCAGGCGTTCGTGGCCGCCGCGCAGGCGGGCCGCGCGCCGGTCACCGGAAGCTCGCTTGGGTTCTACGCCGCGCTGGAGAGCTACGAGCCCTCCCCCGTCTCCGGGATCGCCAAGGCATCGCCGCCCTCGAGGGCCGACCGCGCGGTCGGGGACCTGTTCGGGCGGGAGTGCCGGTTCAACCGCGCCGGTGTGGCCGCGGCGGTGCTGCCCGGGAACGAGGCGGTGGTCGCGCTGGTGACGGTGGCGCACTCGACCGACCTCCTGCCCATCCCCGGGCGGGTGCGACCCGGCGCCGTGGTGGAGGTCGACGCGACGCTTTCACCTTCACTCTCGTCGCCGCGCCTCTTCCTCCTGGGCCCGGGCGGGCGCACCGAGGAGCAGCCGGTCTCCGGGGAGGGACGCAGGCTCCGCGCGCGGGTCACGCTCGCGGCGCGGGGGGAGCACACCCTGGAAGTGCTGGCCACCGGCCCGGGAGGTCCCGAGGTGGTGGCCATCCGGCGCATCTTCGTGGGCGTCGAGCCGCCGGGATCGCCCCCGCCGGAGCAGCCGCGGACCGATACGGGGCTGGCAGCGGTCGAGCACGCGATCGGGCGTCTCCGCGCCGCGCGCGGCCTTCCCGCCCTGCAGCGAGACCCCGCGCTGGACGGCGTCGCCGAAGGCCACAGCCGGGAGATGGCCCGCACCCGGACCTTCGCCCACGTCCTCCCTTCGGACGGCAGCATGACCGATCGGCTCCGCAAGGCGGGCTACGCCTACCGATCGGCGGGCGAGAACATCGGGCTTTCGGTGGATCCTCTCGCCGCGCACGAGGCCATCGCTTCTTCCCCGGCGCACCTGGCCAACCTGCTGGACCCGCACCACTGCCGGCTCGGCCTGGGCATCGCGTCAGGGACCTCGCCGGACGGGTCGGAGGGGGTGTACCTCACGGAGGTCCTCGCCGCGCCGATCGAACAGTCGCGCGACCCGGAGGGAGAGGTCGCGCGATTGCTGCAGCAAAAGCGGCGTTCCCTGGGT
Organism: Myxococcales bacterium; assembly: GCA_036393595.1. Taxonomy (GTDB): domain Bacteria; phylum Myxococcota; class Myxococcia; order Myxococcales; family 40CM-4-68-19; genus VBKO01. The sequence continues at coordinate 6,316 of DASWGQ010000089.1, forward strand.
CTCAAGCCGCTCGCCCGCGACGCGCGCCTCGACGCGATCGCATCTCGCGAGGTGCGCGCGCTGGCCTCCGGAGGCGAGCTGTCGCGCGACCTGCAGCGCCAGGTGGTGGACGAGGCCCTGCGATCGCAGCCACGCCTGCGCAGCGCCATCGCCGAGGCGTTCGTGGGAAGCGGAGCGTCGGCGACGGGATCCTCGCCCAACCTCGCGTCTCCCGCCTGGACCCGGCTCGGGGTCGGCGCGATCTACGCCAGCTCGGAAACGTACGGGGCGGGAAGGCTCTGGGTGCTGCTGCTCTACGCGCGTTAGCCGGCTAGGCGGACTTGCGTTGCGTGGCGAAGGCCTCGATCGAATGCTCCGGAGACTCCGCGATGGTGTAGTTCGGGCAGCGCACGCAGGTGAAGCTGTTCCAGCCACGCTTCACGGCCTCGTTGAGGCAGTCGTCGTACGCGGTGCAGAAGAGGTTCCGGTGCGCCTCGACCGACATCTTCCGATTCCCCTCGAGATTGATCGGCGTGGTCAGCTCGGTTGGCATCGGCTTGGCCATGACGCGCATGCGGAAAATCCTCCTGGTCCAGCGATGAAGGCGGGGCGTATAACAGAACGCGTCAGGCCTCGCCAGTCGCACAGTGACCGACGCTGGATAGGCATCGACCGACCCGGATGCAAGGCATTGTGACTGAATGACAATTTTCGCGTCGGGCGCCCTGCTCCAGGCGCTCCTCCTGGCCGCGGCAGGCGTTGGCCAGCCAACATCCGAGCAGGCGGGCGCCGCCCTGTCCGCGGGGCGGCTGGACGAGGCCGTCGCGCAGGCCGAGTCGTGCCTCCCGGACCCGGGATGCGCGCTGGTGCGGGGCCGAGCGCTCTTCGCGCTTGGCCGGCTCGCCGATGCCGCTCAGGCGCTCCAGGGAGCGCGGACGGGAAACCTGGCGGCGCACGCGGCCAAGCTCCAGGGAGAGGCGTGGGTGCTGGCCGGCCGCCCCGCCGACGCGCTCGAACCCCTGCGCGCCGCCGAGCAGGCGGACCCGGACGGGCCGGCGGGGATCCGCGCGTCGGCGCTGCTCGCGGACGCCCTGCTCGGGACCGGCGAATTCGCCCAGGCGGCGGAGCAGGCCCGGAAGGCGGCGCAGCTCCCCGCCCAGCCGGGCGACGTCCGCGCCGGACTCGACCTGATCCGAGCCGAAACGTTCTCGGGCCGGGTCGACGCAGGGGAAGAAGAGGTCGCTCGCGACGGCGCGCGGCAGTGGCGCGAGTTCTGGCTCGAGCACCCCGAGCACCCCGCCGCCCAGATTGCGCGCGCGGAAGAGGCGCGGCTGTCCGAGGTCTCCGGACGATCCCTGCCGGAGCCCAGCGGGCGCGAGCTGCTCCTGCGGGCTCAGCGGTTGCTCTCCGCCGGCAAGCCCGGCGCAGCGGTCGCCCAGGCCGAGGCGGCAGTGAAGGCGCTGCGCGGCGGCGAGGCCGCCGAGGCGCAGCTGACCCTCGCTCGCGCGCTGGCCGCCGACGGCCGGCGGGGCGAGGCCGGGCCCGCGCTCGCCTCGGCCTGGAAGGACGGCCCTGCGCGAGTCGCGGCGCCCGCGGGGATGCTCTTCGCGCGAGACCGCGCCCGGCGCGGCAACGATCCCGAGGCGGTGCGCATCCTCGACCAGCTGGCGCGGCGGTACCCGCAGTCGGGCGAGGCCGAGGAGGCGGCGTACGTGGCCGCGCGGCTGCAGCTCGACCAGGGCAACGAGGCGGACGCGCGCCGCCGCCTCGCCCGGATCGCGCGCCGGCGGACCGGTGCGCACGCGTCCGACGCGCGCTGGACCGTGGCCTGGCTGTCCTACCGGCGCGGGCTGCCCGACGCGGCCGAGCGCTTCGCCGAGTTCACCGCCAGCGCCGACTCGGACGCCGTCCGGGCCCAGGGGCTGTACTGGCAATCGCGCGTGGCGGACCCGCGCCCGGCGGGAGTGTTCCTCCGGCGCGTGCTGGAGATCGACCCGCTCGGGTACTACGGCCTGCTCGCGCGCCAGCGGCTCGGTCAGGTCGATGCGGAACCGCCGCCCTTTCCGCCCGCTGCGCCGCAGCCCCGGGGCGATCCGCTCCCGGCGCGGCTCGCGCTGGCGGCGGACCTGTTCCGCCTGGGCCTGCTCGCCGAAGCCGGCGCGGAGGCGGACCGGTTCGTGCGGCAGCGACCGGCGCAGGCCGCGCTCGCGCTGCCCGTGTACGAGCGCGCGCAGAGGTACGACCGGTCGCTCGCGCTGGCGCAGTCGCTTCTCGGGTGGAAGACGCCGCGGCCCGACGCCGACCCCGCGCTGCTCGAGGGGGCGTATCCCGCGGCGTACGCTCCCCACGTCGGCTCCAGCGCCACGCGCGCGCGGGTCGATCCGTACCTCTTGCTGGCGGTGGCGCGGCGCGAGAGCCTGTTCAAGCCGGACACCCGCAGTGCCGCGGGCGCGGTCGGGCTGATGCAGCTCCTGCCGGCCACGGCCCGGCGCGCGGCCATCGTGCTGGGCCGGCCCTCGCCGACCGACTCGGACATGGCCGAGCCGCGGACGGCGATCGATCTGGGCGCCTGGTACCTGTCCGAGCTGCTCGGGCGGTTCGGCGACCCGGCCATCGCGGCCGCGGCCTACAACGCGGGCCCGCGCGTCGCCGCGCCCTGGGCGGTGCGCTCCGCGGGCCAGCCGCTGGACCGGTGGGTGGAGGAGATCCCCTACCGCGAGACGCGCACCTACGTGAAGGTGGTGCTCGGCGCCTGGAGCGCCTACCGCATCCTGGCCGGCGGCTCCGCTCCCGCCCTCTCCGACGCCGTCCCCACCCCCAAACCCGGCGCCGCCTTCTAGGCCAAAACCATTGCACCACGGAGGACACGGAGCGCACGGAGAATGAGGTTCTCGAGTCAGCACACGTGCGCCATCGCGAGATCGAACCTGATCTCGGTGCCCTCCGTGTCCTCCGTGGTGCAATCGTTGTGGCTCTAGTTGTGGCTTTAGAGGAGTTGTTGCTGGGGGTTGGAGTGGAGGGCGGCGAGCATTTCTTCGCCGTATTGCTGGACGCGGAAGGGATCCATTCCTTCGACGCGGCCGAGCTCCTCGAGGGTGCGGGGGGCGGTGCGCGCCACGGCCATCAACACGGCGTTGGGAGCGATGACCTGCACCTCGACCTTGCGCGCCTCGGCGCGGCCCTTCCGCCAGGTCCGCAGCTTCTCGTACCGCTCCTCCACCTCGGGATCCGGCCCGCCGCGCCGCCAGGGCGGACCGCGCTCGGGCCGTGGGGGCGGCGGCGGCGCCCCGGACTGCCCGGCGCGCACCGCTTCGAGGATCTCCGGAGCGAGCCGGCGCAGCACGGCGGCCTGCGCGCCGGGGACGCGCAGCACTTCTTCCTCGGTACGGGGCTGCCTGCGGGCGACCTCCGCGAGCAGGAGGTCCGACAGCACCTTGAAGGGCGGCCGGTTGACCTCGCGCGCGCGGCGATCGCGCAGCAGGTACATCTCACGCAGCACGCCCCGGCCGCGGCCGTCGAGCGTGCGCGCTGCCTTCATCTTCTGCCACCCGTCCGCGTCGAACGGGCGCGGCCGCGGCTCCTTGGCGGTCAGACGGGCAAACTCCGCCTCCGCCTCGGACAAGAGCCCGCGCTCGGCGAGCCGCGCGCCGAGCCGCTCTCGGAGCGGGAGCAGGTGCTGCACGTCGGCGAACGCGTAGGAGAGCTGTCCTGGAGTCAGCGGCCGGCGACCCCAGTCGCTGCGCTGCTCGTCCTCGGTGAGCACCACGCCCAGCTCGTCCTGGAGCAGGTTCCCCAGCCCGACGCGCTCGATGCCCAGCACTTTCGCGGCGGCGTGCGTGTCGAAGATCCTTCCGAGGGTGACGCCCCACTCGCGCTTGAGACACACCACGTCGTACTCGGCGGCGTGGAGCACCACCTCGCGCGCCGGATCGGCGAGCAGCGGGAGCAGCGGGCCCATCCCGACCGCGAGCACGTCGATGGCGTAGTCCGCGCCCGGGGTGGCGATCTGCACCAGGCAGACCTGCTCGTTGTAGGCGTGGAACCCGTTGGACTCGGTGTCCAGCGCGCCGCGGGGCTCCGCTGCGACCGCCTCGGCGACGCGCGAGAGCCCGGCTCCATCCGCAACCAGCACCTGTTCGCGCATCCCGCCGCGAGGCTCTACCACGGCGGCGGCGGAGCGATGCTCGGACGCCCGGAGCGAGAGCGGGCGGCGGCTCACGCCCGCCGCCCCCGCTCCTCGATTTCGCGCAGGATGGGACGGAAGCGGCCCTTGACTTTGAGGAGCCGCAGGTCGTGCAGCGCGCGATCGACGCCCGGGTACTGCACCTTGACCACCACGTCGCGGCCGTCGCGCAGCCGCGCCCCGTGCACCTGTCCGAGCGAGGCGGCGGCGAGCGGCTCCCGCTCGAAGGCGGCGAACAGCTCGTCGGGATCGTGGCCCAGCTCGGCCCGCACCACCTCGGCGACCTGCTCGAACGACATCCGCTGCGGGGCCTGCGCGAGCAGCCTCGCGACGATGCGGCGCGCCTCGGCCGGCAGCGCGTCGGGGTCCATCGCCAGGGCCTGCCCGAGCTTGAGGGCGCCACCCTTCAGCTCGCCGAGCGTCCCGAGGATCCGCTCGGCGGCCTTGCGCAAGTCCGGGCTCGCCTCCCCGCCCAGCGTGCGGCGGGCCTGCTGCGCGAGGAGATCGCCGGTGGTGCGCGCGGTGAGATAGGCGAGCCGGCTCAGCCGGCGCAGCCGGCCGGTCTGCACGTGATCGTCGTCGGGCATGGGCAGCTCAGCGTAACCGCCGGCGCGCGGTACCGCATCTGCCGGCGCTTGCCGCCTCGTGGTATGGGCCTCGAGCCCATGGCGCAAGAGACGAGGCCATCGCCCGGCGCCGAGAGCGCGTTCGCCGCCTATGCCGCGCTGTGGGTTGGCTACCTGGCGATCGGCGGCGCGACGCAGCAGCGCGACCTGGTCGGCGGCCTGTGGGTGACGGAGGTCCTGGCCATCGCGCTGCCCGCCCTGATCGCGGTCCGCATCGCCGGCCTTCCCGCTGGGCGCGCCCTCGGCCTGCGCGCTGCCGGGCCCGCGCAGCTCGGCGCCGCGGTCCTGCTCGCCATCGCGAATCAGCCGGTGGTGTCGTTCGTCACCTGGGCCTCGCGCGCGCTCGCGCCGGAGAGCTGGGTGAAGGAATTCGATGCCCTGCAGCGCGCCCTCGATTTTTTCTTCTCGCAGCAGGCGCTGCCCATGATCCTGACGGTCTCGCTGGCCGCGCCGCTGGGCGAGGAGCTGTTCTTCCGCGGCTACGCGCTCCCGGCACTGGCGCGCAGCTGGGGTCCTCTCGTCGCGTGCCTGGTCAGCGGCGCGATGTTCTCCGCCCTTCACGTGAACCGGATCGGGTTCTTGGGTCTGTGGGAGATCGGCATCGCCCTCGCCCTGCTGCGTCTCTGGAGCGGGTCCTTGTGGCCGGCGATCCTCTGCCACGCGACGAACAACGCCGTGGCAGGCGCCGCGTTCCTGCTCGGCTGGGAGGATCCGGACATCGGCCCGCCGGCCTGGCTCCTCGCGCTCGGCGCGGTGCTCCTCGCCGCCGGCGTAGCGCTGGCCGCCCATGTCCTGCGTCGCGTGCCGCCGGCCGACGCCCCGCAGACGCCGCCTTCCGCGGACGGCGTCCGCTTCTCGCGCGCCGTTCTCCTCGCCGCCGTCTGGGTCGGCGGCGTCCTGCTCGCCATCGCACAATGGCGCCGGGTGGTGGCGGACGTGCCGATGACCGTCTGGATTGGGCTGAGCGCCGCGGCGGTGGTGGCCGCGGCTGTGTCGTGGTCGCGCGACGCCTCGGCCTGAAACCCGATCCCTACACGCTGCGGATCTTTTGAACTCGGAGCTGGGGTCCGGCCATCGCGATGCCGAAGCCCTCGTCGATCGTCCCTTCCACCTCGACCTGCGCTCCGGCCTTCACGCCGCCGATGGCGCCGACGAGCGTGTAGCGCTTGCCGTCCTCGGCGACGAGCTGCCAGATGCCGCCCTCGAGGTCCCTCCGCTCCACCCGGCCGCGGACCTTCATCGCAAGCTCTCCGGAACGAGGACCGCGCGCCCTGCCCACCAGGCGATGAACGAGCCGAGCAGCAGCCAGAACGGGACCATCCAGAGCGGCACGACGGGCAGGTAGACGCTGCGGACCAGCGCCGCGTGCAGGAGCAGCCCCGCCCATCCGAACGCGAGGCCCGCGGCGATCCCACGGAGCGGCTTCACCGCGCGCGCGGCCAGCGCCAGCGCGAGCGGCGGCACGGCGCTCCAGCCGACGAACGCCACCGCCGAGGCGGTGAACCCCATCCCGGCCAGGCCGAAGAAGTGCTGGGCGAGCGCGGGCGGGGGAAGCGCGAGCAGCCCGAGTCCCGGGAGCCGGGCCGCGCCCAGCGGCGCGAGCAGCGTGTACGCGCCTGCGCCGACCAGCAGCGCCGGCCACAGCCCCGCGGGCGTTCCGCGGACCTGCCCGAGCCGGCGCGCATGCGCCACTCCGAGCCAGGCGCCGACGGCCGCCAGCGCCACGCGCCACAGCGCCCACCAGGTGGTGGCCGTCCGCAGCGCTCCCGCCGCGTCCAGCAGCCCGGCCCCGTACCGCTCCGCGTCACCGGCGATCTCCGCCTTGCCGTACGCGCCGGGAGGGCGCGCGCTCGCGGCCAGCAGCCTTTCCACCGCCGCGGGACTGGTCACGCCCACGGACTGGAGCAAGGCAGCGGCCCCGGCCACGTGAGGCGCGGCCATGCTGGTGCCCTGGAACCAGCGGTAGACGCCTTGTCCCGAGGAAGGATCGACGGTCTCCTGCAGCACGCCGCCCTGCTCGCCCTGCGACTTGTCTCCGCCCGGCGCGGCGATGCGCACCTCCGGGCCATAGGACGAGTACGGTGCGAGCCGTCCCTGGGGACCGACCGAGCTGACCGCCAGCGCGCCGGGATACGCCGCCGGAAACGAGACTCCGCGGCCGCCGCTGTTTCCCGCCGCGCACACCACCACGCAGCCGCGCGAGCGCGCGTACGCCACCGCGTCCGCCATCGCAGCCGAACGCGCGCCGCCGCCCAGGGAGAGGTTGAGCACCCGGGCCCCGTGGTCCGCCGCCCAGCGGATCGCGTCGGCGATGGCCACCGAGGTGCCGCTTCCGTCGGCCCCCAGCACCTTGAGCGGCAAGAGCCGCGCGAGCGGCGCCATCCCGGCCACTCCGATCCCGTTGTCGGTGGTCTGAGCGACGGTCCCCGCGACGTGGGTCCCGTGGCCGTGGTCGTCGCGCGCGTCATCGCCGTCCTTCAGGAAGTTGTGGCCCTTCAGGAGACGCGCCGGATCGAGGTCGTCGACCGGCGCCACGCCGGTGTCGATGATGGCGACCGTGACGCCCGCGCCGCGCGCGCTGTCCCAGGCGGAGGTCGCGCCCGCCGCCCGGAGGTGCCACTGCTGGGCGAACTGCGGATCGTCGGGCACCCACAGCGCCTGCACGCGCACCACCGGCTCGGCGAAATGCACGTCGGGGCGGCGGCGCAGCTCGTCGAGCACGGCCGCCTCCCGCGCCGGGTCGACCCGCAGGACCAGGAACTGCTCCGGCTCGTCGATGCCGTCGAACGGATCGTCGATGAGCCGTTCGTCCTCGAGCACCTCGCCGAGCCGCGCGCCCAGCGCGTGGTGCTCGGGCGTGAACCCCTCCAGGCCCACGTCGATGAGGCCGGGGATGGCGCTGGGATCGCCCTGTTCCGCGACCACGGCAGGCACGCGGCGCCCGCATCCCGCGAGCCCCAGCACCACCAGCAGCGCCACCAGCGGCCGCTCCAAGAGGGCTGACCGCGCGTGCAACGTGCTCAGCTCGACGGACATTCAGCCGCTCCCCGTTGCAGTGTACCGCGCACAGGCGACCTACGTTCGAGCGCCCTCCGGATTTCACTCCCCGGACCGTGCAAACGCGCCCGGAGGCCAAGCGATCTAGGTCTCGTCCAAGTCCAGCGGAGGCTCGCCGGATTCGGGCAGATCCACCTCCCGGAACCCCTCCGGCCCCGCCTCGCCCGCGACCGCGGCACCCGGCAGCTCCCGCACGGTCGGTCCCGACTCGACCCAGTAGCCCACGGCGCAAGCCGCCTCGGCCCGCGTGGACTGGACGAGCTGCTCCACGGCCGCGCGCAGGTCTTCAACCTCGTCCGAGACGTCCTCGGTGCGGCCTCCGCCGGCCGGATGGCGGCTCCGCCCCTGCGAGGCTCCCACTCCGCGGTAGTCGAAGCGCAAGGTGGGAAAGCCCGCGCGCGTCAGCGCCCACGCCAGCTCCGCGACCGTGGGGACGGTCATCGACCCACCGAGCGCGGGGTGCGGCGAGGCGATGGCGCA
>DASWGQ010000090.1:0-4614 GCA_036393595.1 Myxococcales bacterium
GCGGCAGGCGAGCTGCCCTGGATCCGCGGCATGCGGATGGACGCGCGGAAGGACTCGCGACGCCTGTTCTGGCTGACGCTCGCGTTGATGCTGGTCGGCCTCGCCGGCGCGGTCTGGATCCAGGGACACGCCCCGCAGGTCGCCAGGCGCGTCGGTCAACGGCCACCCGGAGCGGTGCGCGCCGTCCCCCGATAGCTGGTAGAAAGTCCCCCATGGCCAAGGCGACCTGGGATGGCCGCGAGTGCGACGTGCGCGTCGACTCCGACCTCGAGAGCAACTGGAGCGTGAGCATCCTGTCCGGCGAGTTCGATCCCGTGAGCCTCATCCAGCGCCCCGCCGCCCCGGTGATCATCAAGGTGCGCGCCAAGACGCGCTGGTTGGCCCTGGACCAGGGCCTGCGCTCGCTGAAGGCGGAGGGCAAGATCGCGGACTTCACGCTGGAGCCGCGGCCGGCCGAGGAGATCGCCGCGGAGCAAGCCGAGAAGGCGAGGAAGAAGGGCGGCGCGAAGACGGAAGCCGAGGAAGAGGCCTAGTCGCCGCCGATAGGGCGGCGCTACGCTTTTCACAGCGCGGACGTCATGGGATGCGCTCTAGTCGAGGCCCGCTGCATGCAGCCGTTCCAGCGCACCGCCGCGGTCTTCGACATCGACGACTCGCTGCTCGACGGCAACGCGGGCACCATCTTCACCTGGTTCCTCTATTCCAACCGCGAGATGGCCCCGCAGGTCCGCAGCCAGGTGCCGCGGGCGCTCTACGACTACGCCCGCAAGCGGCTCAGCGAAGCCGACATGGTCGCGCTGGGCAGCAAGTGCCAGCAGGGGATCCCGGCAGACAAGCTGCGCGAGCTCGCGCGCCGCTGCTTCGACAAGCACATCAAGAAGCGCATCACCCAGCAGGGCCTGCGCGCCGTGCGCCGGCACCTCCTCTCCGGACATCTAGTGGTCGTCGCCTCGGGCTCGCCGCAGATCATCATCGACGAGGTGGGCCGGTTCCTCCACGCCCACGAGGCGATCGGCACGCGGGCGCGGATCAAGGACGGCGTGGCGAGCGACGAGTTGGTGCCGCCCATCGTCTTCAAGGAGGGCAAGCGCGAGCGGGTGAAGGAGGTCATCGCCCGCCACGGGATCGACCTCTCCCGCAGCTACCTCTACTCGGACAGCGTCGCGGACACCCCGCTGCTCGAGGAGGTCGGCCATCCGGTGGTGGTGAACCCCAAGCCCGCCTTCCGCGCCGAGGCGCTGCGGCGCGGCTGGGAGGTGGCCGAATGGAAGGGGCGCTGGAAGACCGAGCCGGACGCCGACGACCGCATCGGCGACGAGTGGCTCAGCTGGGAGAGCTGACCTACTTGTCGACGGTGAAGCCCGAGTCGGCGATGGCTTTCTCTAGATCTGCGCGCTTCGCCTTGGTGTCGTCGTAGGTGACCTTCACTTCCTTCTTGTTCTTGTCGGCGACGGCCGCGCTCACGCCCTTCAAGTCCTTGAGGGCAGCCTCGGTCTTCGCGGAGCACCCGGCGCAGTGCCAGCCGGACACCTTCAACGTCTCGGTCTTCTCGGCGGCGAGCGCGGCGCCGGAGAGGCCGGCGGCCAGAGCGAAGGCGAAGAGCTTCTTCATGACGTGCCTCCAAAGATTCGTGAGGTGCGCGAGCATCCAGGCAGGCGGCCGGCCTGTCAACAGGCCAGCCCCTCAGGTTCGACGTTCCGGCCGGCCGCTGATTCAGGCCGGCAGCCGGAGGGCCCGGCGGGCGTTCTCGGTGGTCGCCCACTCGACCGCCGCCACCGAGAGCCCGCGCAACTCGGCGAGCTTCTCGGCGGTCAGCCGAACGTAGGAGGGCTCGTTCCTCTTGCCGCGATGCGGCACCGGGGCGAGGAACGGGCAGTCCGTCTCGACCAGCAGCCGCTCCAGCGGGATCCGCGCCGCCGCGTCGCGCAGGGCATCGGCGGCCTTGAAGGTGAGCACCCCGCTCAAGCTGATGTGCAAACCGAGCGCGAGGTAACGCTGCGCCGCGGCCCAGTCGCCGGTGAAGCAGTGGATGACTCCGCCCTCCGGCCCCAGCTCGCGCTCGAGGATCGACGCGGTGTCCAGGTCCGCCTCGCGCGTGTGCACCACGAGCGGCTTGCGGAGCGACTTCGCCAGCCGGGCCTGCGCCGCGAACACCTCCCGCTGCACCTCTCGCGGCGAGCGGTCGTAGTGGTAGTCGAGCCCGCACTCGCCCACCGCGACGCACTCCGGCTCGCGGCAGAGCGCCTCCAACTCGCGCAGGTCGGCGGCCGTGGCGCGCGCGGCGTCGTGCGGATGGATCCCGGCGGTCGCGCTGAGGAAGGAACGGTCGCTCGAGGCGAGCTCGATCGCGTCGCGCGCCGCCGCCATGCCTGCGCGCGTGCCGGGGCGGCGCTCGTCGGGCTCGCGCCACTGGCCCACCACGACGACGTGCACGAGCCCCGCCTCGCGCGCGCGCCGCAGCGTCGCGGGGAGGTCGTCGCCGTAATCGGCGAAGTCGAGGTGGGCATGGGAGTCGATGAGGGGCACGGGCCGGAGGCGGAGGTCGGGTTCGAGGTCGGGTTCGGGGTCGAGCTCGAGGTCTAGGTCGAGGTCGGGTTCGCGGTCGAGGTCGGGGTCGCGGTCGAGGCGGCGTTCGCGGTCGCGGTCGAGGCGGCGTTCGCGGTCGCGGTCGCTTCCGCCCGGTTCGACGCGATCTCCGCGAGCAGCTCCTTCGACAGCGGCCCGAGCTCGCCCGGCTCGTCGGCCAGCCCGCGCAGCGCCGCGATCGCGGCCGGCGAGCCGATCTCCGCCAGGCCCTCCGCGGCGTCCATGCGCAGGTCTTCGGGCTCCTCCGCGGAAGTGGCGATGGCGAGAAGACGCTCCTCGGCCCCGGTCGCGCCGAGGCGCCCCAGCGCGCGCAGCGCAGCGCCGCGCGCGGGCTCGCCATCGGACCCGGCCAGCTCCTCGAGCGCGGGCGCCGCGTCGGCCACGCCGAGCCGTCCCGCCCACTCCGCCGCGATCGGGCGGTCGTCGCCGTCCCCCGCGATGCGTTCCACCAGGTGCGCTGCTCCGCGCGGATCGCCCAGCCGCGCCAGCACGGCCGCGGCGAGCGTGCGGTCGAGCTCGCCCAGGGACTCCTCCTCGAACAGCTCCGCGACCCCGGGCAGCGCTCCCGGATCGCCGAGCGACAGGAGCGCCGAGAGCGCCTCCTGGCGCCGGTAGTCCTCGCGCAGCGCGCCGACGAGCTGCGGCACCGCCGCCGGGTCGCGCTGGTCGCTGAGCGCGCAGGCCGCCGCAAACCGCATCGGCTCCTCGGCCGACCCGAGCAAGGCCCTCACCTGCTCCCGGGCGGCCGGGCCAGGCAGCCGCGCCGCCGACCACACCGCCGCGGTGCGCACCTGGGCGGCGCGATCGGCCAAGAGCCCCAGGACCGCGCTCGCGTGCTTCTCGAGGTTCTCTGGCTTGCGCATCATCCGGACGGCGCCGAGCGCGGCGATGCGGACCTGCGGCTCCGCATCCTCCAAGAGGCCCTCGAGCCGCCCGACGATCGCCTCGGCCGCGTGCACGTCGCCCGCGCGCCACCGGTCGAGCAGCGCGCGCGCGGCGTCCACCCGCGCCGCTCCGTCCGGCCCGTCGAGCGAGTCGGCCAACTCGTCCACGGTCTCCTGGGCGGGCCCGGAGGCAGCGCTCTCCGGCTCGTCCCGTGGAGCCGCCTTCTTCATCCAGGAGAAGAGGCCCATCACTTCACCTTCGATCCCGGCGCCACTTCCTCGCCGACCTCGACGACCGTCAGCCCGCGCGGGCCGCCGGTGGCGAACAGCACCATGCCGTGCGACTCGACACCCCGCAGAGGTTTCTTCGGCAGGTTCGCGACCACCGCGACGGTCCGGCCGACCAGCTCCTCCGGCCGGTAGGCCTGGGCCACGCCGCTGACGATCGTGCGCGGCGCGCCCTCGCCGAGGTCGACGGTCAGCTTGAGCAGCTTGTCGGCCTTGGGCACCTTCTCGGCGGCGAGCACCTTGCCGGCGCGGAGATCCACCTCGGAGAAGCGGTCGATCGAGATCTCGGAGGTCGGGGTCCCGGTCGAGGTCGCGTTCGAGGTCGAGGTCCCGGTCGAGGTGGAGGTCGGGGTCGAGGTCGAGGTCGAGGTGGCAGTCGCGGTCCGGGTCGAGCTCGGGGCCTCTGCGGGCGCCTCGGCCGCCACGAACCGCGAGGTGAGCTTGCGCACGTCCTCGTCCTCCATCCTGCGCACCAGGGGCCTGGGCTCGCGGATGGTCCCCTCCTCGATGGGCTTGTGGTCCGTGATGGCAGGGAGCGGCGCCCCCGTCTGCTCCACGATGCCTTGGGCGAACCGCGGGACGACGGGCTCCAACATCGCCGCGACGACCCGGGCCAGGTTCACCGCCAGCGTCAGCTCGCGCCGCGCGGATTCCGGATCGGTGGCGATCGTCTTCCACGGTTGCTTGCGCTGGAGCCGCTCGTTCGCCGCCGCGGCGAGCCCCAGCGCCGCCTGCACCGCTGCCCGCGAGTCGACCTTCAGATAAGCCTGCATCGCGCTGGCCCGCGCCAGGCTGGCGTCGTTCCACAGGGCGACCGCTTCCGCGTCTCCCGGCAAGAGCCCCAGCTTCCCGGACA
>DASWGQ010000091.1:0-10913 GCA_036393595.1 Myxococcales bacterium
GCTCGTGCAAGCGGTAGAGTTCCGGTAATTCTGCAAATCCCCTGCACGATTCGTTGACCCCCGGCAACGGGACCCGTACTCTTTTCCTACAGGCCTCATGCCCAAGCGGATCCTGCTCATCGATTCCGACGAGTCCTTCGCGCAGGGGCTCGCGGCCGCGGCGAAAGCCGGGGGCTTCAAGGCGCTTACGGCGACGAACAGCGAGCAGGGAATGGCGCTCGCGCGGCAGGGGAACCCCGACCTGATCGTGGTGTGTGTCGAGGCGCAGCCCACCAACGGGTACATGCTCTGCACGCGGCTCAAGAAGGACGAGCAGCTCAAGGCCATCCCGGTCATCCTCACCTCCGCGAACGCGACGCCCGACAGCTTCGAGAAGCACAAGAAGCTGAAGACCCGCGCCGAGGACTACCTGATCAAGCCGTTTGGCGCGCAGGCGATGCTGCAGATGGCTGCGCGCCTGCTCGGCGTTCCCGCCCCCGAGGGCGACGAGGAGATGGTCTCGATGGACGACGAGTCGCTCGGGCTGGGGAACGGCATTTCGGGCGAGGACGAGCCCATCCAGCTCGGCGAGGCCGAGGCCGCCGAGGCGCACAGCGCGAACGACGACCCGGTCGTCGAGCTGGAGGAGCTGGTCGAGATGGACGACGCGCCCGCCCCTGCACGGGGCGGCGGCGACGAGGACCTGGAGATGTTCGACCAGGCGTTCGATGCCCTGCAGCCTTCCGGCGGGACCGGATCGGTGCACGTCGAGAAGCCGCGCCTGCGCGTCGCGCCCGATCCCGACCCCGAGCCGCAGGAGCGGCGCCGCGAGCCGACCGAACTGTCCGCGCCCACCGACGAACAGCTGCTCGGCCTGGACGACGAATCCGCTCTCGCCGAGCTCGACGCGATGTCGCCCGCGCCCAAGGCCCCACCCCGGCCGTCCCGGCCGCCGCCCCCGCGGGCCGACCCGCGCTCCCGCGCCGGTGCGGACAAGAGCGCCGCCGAGCTCCGGCAGGAGCTCGCCGACCTGCAGGAGCAGCAGGGTGCGCTGGAGGAGCAGGCGCAGCAGCTCAAGGAGCAAGCGGTGAAGCGCGACGCCTCGGCCAAGGCGCTGCAGCAGCGCGCCGACGCGCTCGCCGCCGCGGCGAAGAAGTTCGAGCGCGAGCTGACCGCGGCGCGCCAGGAGTTGAAGGCGGGAGGCGGCAAGTCGCAGGCCGCCCAGCTCGAAGCCGAGCTGGAGAAGGCGCGCGAAGAGGTCGCGGCACTGACCGGCGAGAAGGACCTGCTGCGCGAGGAGCGCGACGAGCTGCGCAAGCAGGTCGCGGAGACGCAGGCCGCGGCCAAGCAGAACGAAGATCGCGCGATCCGCGCGTACCAGAAGATGAAGGGCGACGAGAAGCTGCGGGAACGGATGCGCAAGGCCCTGCAGATCGCGCTCGCGCTCCTCGAGGACGGCGCCGTCGATACCGGCTCCGGCTCGGGACCGGAGAAGAAGTCCGCGTAACGCCGCGGGGACACCTGAGGCTGCCAGAGCGCATCCCAGAATATCCGCGCTGTGGAAGGGTGCATGGCGCCGCCCTCTCATGGTTGATCGCTTCTTGCTCGGGTGCGCCAGCCGAGTTCGAGGAGGAAGGAGGATCATGTCGTGCATTCCGCCTCCGAGGACAAACCACCCTGGGTCTCCGTTGCTTTCAGGGTGAGTGTCGAGCGCGCAGCGGCGGCGAGGAGCTCAGCTCGTAGGCGAGGGGAGCGGCAGGATCGCCGCGTCGAGCGCGACCAGAATCGGCGCCGATTCTGGCCTCGCCATCCGTGATGTGGATCGCGCGGGGGCGCCTGCGCCTCCGCGGCTGACAAGCGTCAGGTATGAGTGGCTGCCGGCCCACCGCTCTAACGAGCCGCGTCCCCCCCGGGGGCTCACGATTGATCACTTCTCGCCTCGAGTGCGCCAGCCGAGCTCGAGGAGGATCGCGTCCTGCATTCCGGCTGCGAGGACAAACCCCCGGGTCTCCGTTTGGTCTTCAAGATTTGATTTGACGCACTGTGTCCCGCCCCGGGGCGGGACGCGGCGCGTCAAAGAGGCACTGCACAGGCGGACGCTCCGACCTCGCGCGATCACCGGCTCCGCCAAACGATGCTGGAGCGAGGTCCCGCACTTTCCTCCCACCGCGAACGACGCCCTCCGCCTCGCCGGCAACGACGCCCCCCGCCTCGCCGGCAACGACGCCCTCCGCCTCGCCGGCAACGAATTTGGAATCCTCGCCGTCGCTCCGGTCGGCTCTCCTTGAAAAGCAAATGGAGACTCGCGTTGGCGCCCAGGAGACGAGAAGTGACTAATCATGAGCCCGACTCGATGAAGTGGCTGGCTCCTCATCCAACGAGCTGACGGAGTACCGTCGCTCACGCATTTCCGCGCTCGAGGCGCAAAGAGGAGGAACCAGCCGTGGACCATTATGCGATCGATTTGGGTGGAAGGAAATCCCAGGTGTGCTTGCGCAGCCCGGATGGACAGTTGCTGTTCGAGCAGCGCGGTCCGATCCGCGGCGGCTGGGCGATCCGGCGGAATGCGTCACGTGGATCGTCCGATTGCCGACAGCCCGTCGGAGCCGAACATTTTCTGCGGAGGGTGACGGCCAACGGCGGCGCCCGATCCCCGGGAGCGGACCGATGCGCATCGTTCGACCGGCTTTCGGCACTCGTCTGGCGGCAGTGGTCGATGTCCCGCGCGGACCCTTGTGCGTGGGCCACGACCCCCAGGCGCCGATCCGGCTTTCGCTGATCGTCCCCACCTACAACGAGTCGCGCAACCTGGAGGAGCTGCTGCGGCAGCTCACCGCGGTCCTCGAGCCGCGCCTCGCGGGCGAGTACGAGATCCTGGTGGTCGACGACGACAGCCCCGACGGGACCTGGGCCGTCGCCATGCGCCTGGCCGAGCGCTGGCCCGCGGTGCGCGTGATGCGCCGGCGCTCCGAGAAGGGGCTGTCCACCGCGGTGATCCGCGGCTGGCAGGCAGCCCGCGGCGAGGTGCTCGCGGTGATCGACGCCGACCTGCAGCACCCGCCCGAGGTGCTCGCGCGGCTGTGGGAGGCGATCACGGCCGGCGCGGACCTGGCGGTCGCCAGCCGGCACGCGGAGGGCGGCGGCGTCAGCGACTGGAGCGCGCTGCGGCGGGCGCTCTCGCGCGGAGCGCAGCTGCTCGGGCTGGCGGTGTTGCCGTCCGTGGTCGGCCGCGTCAGCGACCCGATGAGCGGCTACTTCATGGTCCGGCGCGCGGCCGTCGCCGGCGCCGAGCTGAGCCCTCTCGGGTACAAGATCCTCATCGAGGTGCTCGGCCGCGGGCGCATCCGGGCGGTCTCGGAGGTGGGCTACGTGTTCCGCGAGCGCCTGGCCGGCGAGAGCAAGGTCACGGCGAAGCTGTACGTCGACTACTTGCGCCACCTCGTCAGGCTCCGGCTCGCGATGCTGCCGGCGCGCTTCCCCCGCTTCGCCGCGGTGGGGCTGAGCGGAGTCGCGGTGGACATGGCGCTCCTGTTCCTCCTCTCCGATCCGCACGCGCTCGGGTGGGGCCTCACCCAGAGCAAGGTGCTCGCCGCCGAGGCGGCCATCGTCAACAATTTCACCTGGAACGACTCCTGGACCTTCCGGGACCTGGCGCAGCGGCTCGGCGGCGGAGCGGCGCGGCTCAAGCGGTTCGCCAAGTTCAACCTGATCTGCGCGATGGGCCTGGCGCTCAGCGTCCTGCTGCTCGCGCTACAGGTCGACGTGCTCCGCATCAACCGGTATCTCGCCAACGCGGTCGCCATCGC
The DNA here is from genome assembly GCA_036393595.1 of Myxococcales bacterium. Classification (GTDB taxonomy): domain Bacteria; phylum Myxococcota; class Myxococcia; order Myxococcales; family 40CM-4-68-19; genus VBKO01. The sequence goes on from DASWGQ010000091.1 coordinate 3,786, forward strand.
GCTCGTCACCGCCTGGAACTTCTGGATGAACAAGGCGTTCAGCTGGAGCGTCCCGCGGGCGCCGGCCCCGGCGCGACGCGCCCTCCTCGCGGAGCGCCGCGCGGCGGTGCCCTGAAGCTCAGTGGCCCCGGGCCTCGTACAGGGTCCACCGCCCGGCGCGCGCCTTGACCACGAACGGGCCGCCCGGATCCGGTGCCGGGCCGCGCACTAATAGATACTCGGCCTCGGCGCCTTCGCGCGCGGGATCGAACCAGTCGGGGTGCTCTTCCCAGCCGGGCGGGAGCGGGACCGCGGGCGTGCCCGCGCGGAAGCGCACCGGCGTCCAGGGCAGCTCGGCGAAGTTCCGGCGCGCCCGGCCGCCTCTCTCCACCTGGTAGTACATGCCGAAGTGCTGGTAGGCCTGGAACTGCACCTGGTGGCTCTGCCGGTCGGCCACGAGCGACAGCAGCCGCCGGCCCGGTTCCGCCGCCCGAAGCACCTGCTCCAGCTGCGGCGCCTCGGCCTCGGCGTCGAACGCGCGGTAAACGGCGGCCAGCCGGGCGTCGTAGGCGAGCTGCAGCGCCACGGCGGCGGCGAGCAGCGCCGAGGTGACACGCCCCGGAGCGAGCGCCGGCGCGGAGAGGAACACGAACGCGAGCAGCGGAATCGCCCGCAGGTGCAGCGAGCCCGCGGCCCCGACCGTCTCCGGCACGGCGAGAGACGCAAACCCGAGGCACGCGGCGAGGAGCGGCAGTCGCCACCAGCGCGCGTCTCGCGTGCGGCCAGGGACCAGCGCCGCCGCGAGCCAGCAGAGGAGCAAGGCCGCCACGAACGCCTCGTCGGCGTGGCCCGCGAGCACGTTTCCGAAGCGCAGCAGGTCGAGCACGCGATCGCGCAGCGGCTGCCAGCTCGCCGCGGCGTGCCCGACCGCATCGGGTGACTGGGCGAAGAGGGAAGTCGCCATCCAGGCGGCCAGCAGCGCCACGGCGGGGACCAGCGGCGCCAGCGAGCGGGCGGCGCGTCGCCAGCCGGCACCCGAAGTCACCGCGAGCAGGGCGCCCGCACCGAGCGCCAGCGCCAGCGCGCTGGGGTGCAGGTAGAGCAATGCGGCCGCCGCGACGGCGAGCGCCACCGCGGTGCCCCGCCGCGGCGCGCGCAGCTCGCGCTCGAGGAGCGCGATCACCAGGATGGTGGCGGGAACCGACTCGACGAAGTTGAAGAACCCCAGGTACAGCGGCGCGGTGTGGAACAGCGCCGGCGCGAGCACCGCGAGCCGCGGGTCGCGATCGAACGAGCGCAGGAACGTCCACGAGGCCGCGGGCAGCGCCAGCGCGATGAGCGAGAGGACGATCCGGCAGGCGGCCTCGGGCCCAGCCACGCGCGCGAGAAGCGCGGCAGGCAGGTAGAACCCGAGGTACTGCGAGCGCGCGAGATCGATCTCGAACCAGCGCCGGAAGGCGAACACCGGATTCCCGTAGTCGGCGAGCACCCGGACCGCGGCGAGGTGCTGGGGCGCGTCCTGGAAGGGCAGGAACCGGCCCGCCCAGAGCGGCACCACCGCGGCCACCGCGGCCAGGGCGCACAGCGCGGGCCAGGCGAGCGCGCCCGCCTCCCATCCGAGAGGCGCCGCGAGGGCGAGGGCGCGCGCCGGCTGCGGCCGCTCCATCAGCTCCGGCCGTAGCGGTACTCGAGCCGCACCACGTCGTCCAGCTCGGGTGTGCTCGCCTCGAGCACGTCGCAATCGGCGAGCGCCACCATCCGATGGATGGTCCCCGGCCGGATGCGCATCGAATCGCCCGGCTGGAGCAGCACCTCGCGCGGTCCTGCGCCGGCGTCGAACTCGAACCGCATCGACCCGGAGAGGAGGTGGATCGTCTCGTCCTTCTGTCGGTGGTACTGCCGGCTCAGCGCATGCCCGCGGGAAACGTGCAGGACCTTTCCCACGTAGCGCTCGGCGTGGGCCCAGATCAGCTCGTACCCCCACGGCTTTTCGACGCGCCTCGGCTCGAATCGGACGTCCTGCTGCGCAGGTGCAGCCGAGCTTTCGACCGGATGGCCCATGGCGGCTCCTCCCAGGTCGAGGATCGGCATCGCGTGCCCGTCAGGCAACCGGCCCGCCGGGCACCTGCCGCGGAGGGGGGCTTCAGACCTTCTTTTCCAGGAGCTTCTGGGCCTGGGTCTGCAACGCGCGGGAGACGTTGCGGTTCTTGGAGAGCGACTTGAGCTCGCTCTGCCGCAGGATGGAGAGGAAGCGCATTGCCACCGCCACCGGGACCTTGGGGTTGTTCACCAGGTTCACCTTGATCGTGTAGTTCTTCATGAGCAGGCGGTTGTTGTAGATGTGCTGGAGCACCTCGTTGGGCGAGGTGCGCGCGCTGGCGATCTTGGCGATCTCGCCGTCGGTGATGCGCGCGCTCTGCACCACCGCCAGCTGCACCAGCTTGTTCGGATCGCGCAGCAGGATGGTGCGGACCTCCTTGTTGCCCTTCTTGTTCGCCCACTCGATCTTCTTGGCGATGGAGAGCTTCCCGATCTGCTGCTTGATGGTGAGCCGCTTCCTCTTGCCGTCGGCGTCGAGCTCCTCGTCCTCCTTCGGCTCCTCCGGCGTCTCACCGGCGGTATCGGTGGCGCCGATCTCCTCCAGCGCTTCCACCGCTCCGGCTTCCTCGAGCGCTGCCTTGGCCGCCGCCTCCGCCGCCTCCCTCTCGTCCACCCCCGCTCCCAGCACGCGCTTGCGGGCGGCCTGGAAGGCCGGCATGTCCGCGAGCACCAGGCCGGAACGGACGCAGAAGTCGGTGATGTTGTCGGCCGTGGAGGGCCGCGTGACCGGATTGGCGATCAGGGCCCGCACGATGCCGTCGTGGCGCAGGATGCGCAGCTGGTTCTGCGCGACGATCTCCACCAGCTTCTCCTGCGGCATCGCCGCCACCCGCGCCACCGCCTCGTCGGGCGTGGACGGGTTCAAGACCAGCATCTCCAGGTACTCGACCTTCGAGGCCAGCGCCCAGACGTAGTAGTCGAGGACGCGCGGGTCGGCGGTCTCGTCGCGCAGCGCGACCGCGAGGACGCGGTCGGGGAGCCCGGCCGCGCTCTTCGCCGCCGTCTCGCGCACGTTCGCCTCGGCGTCGAAGGTCAGCATGAAAAGCGCGGTGGCCATGTCCTTGGGCCCCATCGGGACCAAGGCCTTCGCGCCCATCATCCGCAGGGGCGCGGGCGCCTTCGGATCGACGTGCTTCTGGAAGTTGGCCGGCAGCACGTCGAGCTGCAGAGGACAGGTCGTCGGCCCGGTCGCTTCGCTCATGCCGTCCTTGCTATCCGGCCTGGCGCGGCGGGAGCGCCTGCGGCTGCGGCTCGGGGTCCGGGAGGTCCTGCAAGGAAAGCGTCGGATCGAAGCGTTTCCCGGACATCTTCCAGCTCAGCTTGCCGAGCCACTTGTTGAGGAAGAAAGTGCGCGGCAGCCAGGGGATCGGCGGCGGACGGCGCAGGCCGAGGGCGAGGAACTCGTAGCGGACGCGCGGATCGTCGGGCGCCAGCTCCATCGCCCGCTGCAGCGCCCGCACCGCCTGCTCCTTGTTCCGGGTCACCACCAGCGCCTTGGCCAGGTTGACCAGCGTCTCGGTGGTGGCCGGCCCGCGCCGCACCGCCTCCTCGCAAAAGCGGATGCCGCGCTGCCGGTCGCCCTCCACCAGCACCAGGGTCAGGCCGTAGTTGGAGAGCACGCGCACGTCATTGAGGTTGCGCCGGTACGCCTTCTCGAACACCTGGTGCGCCGAAGCGCGGTCGGTGTCGAGCAGCGCGCGACCCTCGTCGATGATCTTGTTCAGCTCGGCGGCGGGAAGCGCCTGGTGCTGGGGCGCGTGCGTGGGAGGCGGCGGGAGCGTGTGCCGGGGCATGCGCGTGGGGGTCCGCGTCGGACGCGGCGCGACCTTCACCACCGCGCGCAGGTGATCCTGCTCCGCGGGGGATGCCCCGCGCGGCACCGCCCCCGGCTTCGAGTCCTTCGGCCCCTCGTCCATCGAGTCCGTTCTCCGCCAGCCGCCGGCCAACCACCGCCAGCCGGGTTCAGGTTTGATTGCGTTGATAGATGATGCGCAGCCCGTCGAGCGTGAGCTGCTCGTCCACGATCTCGATGCGCTTGGAGACGTCGCCGATGAGCGGAGCGAGCCCGCCGGTCGCGACGATCTTCACCGGGAACCCCAGCTCCTCCGCCATGCGCGAGCAGATGGAATCGACCAGGCCCGCGTAGCCGAAGACGAGCCCGCTCTGCATCGAGGCGACGGTGTTCCGGCCCACCACCTTGTCGGGCTTCTCGAAGGCGACGCGCGGGAGCTTGCTGGCGCGGTGGAAGAGCGCCTCCATGGAGACGGCGATGCCGGGGGCGATCGCGCCTCCCAGGTACTCGCCCCGGGGCGTCACCGCGTCGAAGGTGGTGGCGGTGCCGAAGTCGACGATGATCAGCCCCTGCGGCCACTTGTCGTAGGCAGCCACCGCGTTCACGATGCGATCCGCGCCGACCTCGCGCGGATTGTCGTAGAGGACCGGCATCCCCGTCTTGACCCCGGGGCCCACCATGAGCGGCTTCTTCCCGAAGAACCGCTTGCACATCTGCTCGAGCGGGAACTGCATCGGCGGAACGACGCTGGAGACGATCACGTCGTGCACCTGCTCCAGCTTGACTCCCGCGAAGTCGAACAGCGTGCGCAGCTGCAGGCCATACTCGTCGCCGGTGCGATCCTTCTCGGTCTGGAAGCGGAAGGACTCGCGCAGCACGGGCTTCGGCGCGAGATCGAAGAGCCCCACCACCGTGTTGCTGTTGCCGACGTCGATGGCGAGGAGCATGCGCCGAGTATCGGCAGCGCGAGAGTGGCGGTCAACAAAGGACCGTAGGTCTGCCGCCTACAGGACCCTGCAGTAGGTGACGTCGCCCGCCATGACCCGAGTCAATGCCTCATCCTTTGTGCGCACGAGGAGCGCGCCGTCCTCGGCCAGGTCGACCGCATCGCCTTCCAGCACGCCCGGCTCCAGCTCCACCCTCACCCGCCGGCCCAGGGTGGAGGAGAGCTGGCGCCAGCGGTCCCGCACGGGGGGGAATCCCTCCACGTCGTGGAGCGCGAGCCACTCGTCGAGCGCCTCGAGCAGCCGCGCGCAGGCGAGCGCCCGCGGGACCTCCTCGCCCTTCTCGATCCGCAGGCTGGTCGCCTGGTCCTCCAGCTCCTCGGGAAAGTCCTCGGGGAGCAGGCCGCAGTTGAGACCCACGCCGAGCACCACGTGCCGGGTGCTCTCCCCGTCGGCCCGCAGCTCGGTGAGGATCCCCGCCAGTTTGCGCCCGCCGCACTCGACGTCGTTGGGCCACTTGATCCGCGCCGTCCCGGCTCCCAGATCGCGGGCCGCCTCGCACACCGCCACCGCCGCCGCCAGCGTGATCTCGGGGGCGCGCGCGGCGGAGAGGGAGGGGCGCAGGACGACCGAGAGCGCGATCGACTTTCCCGGCGGCGCGATCCAAGCCCGCCCGCGGCGGCCCCGCCCGTGCGTCTGCAGCTCGGCGATGACCACCTCGCCGTGGCGGGCGCCCAGCTCCGCGAGGCGGTGCGCCTCGTCGTTGGTCGAGGGCAGCTCGGCGTGGTGGTGGATCGCGCGGCCGATCTCGGTGGTCCCCAGGAGCGGAGCGATCTCGCGCTCCGACAGGCCCGCGGGCATGCCCGTCAGCCGGTAGCCGCGCCCCCCGGAGGCCTGGATCACATAGCCGCGGGCGCGCAGCGAATCGAGGCGCTTGAGCAGCTCGGCGCGCGGCACGTCGAGCTTGTCGCAGAGCACCGAGCCGGAGACGAAATCGTCGTCGCACTCCAGCAGCATGCCCAATACGAACGCGTCCTGGCGATCGTCGGTCCAATGAGTGAACTCGGCCTCGCCGGCGGCGGGCGAGACCAGCGGGCTCACGCGCGGCCCTCCACGAGCAGGCTCAGGTCGACCGCCGGAGCGGAGTGCGTCAGGGCGCCCACGGACACGTAGTCTACTCCGCAGGCGGCGATGCGCTGCAAGCGGCCCAGGGTGACCCCGCCCGACGCCTCGGTCGGAACGCGCCCGGCGACCTGCTTCACGGCCGCAGCCAGCTCGCGATCGCCCAGGTTGTCGAGCAGGAGCAGGTCGGCCCCGGCGGCGAGGGCCTCCTCGATCTGCTCGGGAGTGCTCACCTCGGCCTCGACGCGCAGGAACGGCGAGGCGGCCGCCTTGGCGCGGCGCACGGCCTCTCCGATCCCGCCCGCGGCGGCGGCATGGTTGTCCTTGACCAGGATGCCGTCGAACAGCGCGCCGCGGTGGTTCTCGCCTCCCCCCGCGCGCACGGCTGCTTTCTCCAGCGCGCGCATCCCGGGGCTCGTCTTGCGCGTGTCGAGCAGCCGCGTCCGGGTGCCGCGCAGCGCCTGCGCGTAGCTGCGCGTGAGCGTCGCGACCCCGCACAGCCGCTGCAGGAGGTTCAGCGCGGTGCGCTCGGCGCTGAGCAACGCGCGCAGCCGCCCGCGGACGCGGAGGACCCCGGCCCCGGCGTCGGCGGGGTCGCCCTCGCCGAGGAGGGGCTCCAGCTGGCACTCCCCGTCGAGCGCGCGGAACACGCGCGCGGCGGCGGACACGCCGGAGACGACCAGCGGCTCCTTCGCGACCACCAGGGCGGTGCCGCGCGCCTGCGCCGGAACGCAGGCCTCGGCGGTGCGGTCGCCGGGGCCCACGTCCTCCTCCAGCGCCAGCTCGATGAGGCGGCCGACGGCGTCGCCGGGCCGCCCCAGGTCCAGCGGCGCCCCCATCCGCCTACCGCCGGGAGCGGCGTGCCTTGCTTGCGCGCTTCGCGCCGCCGCTCTTCCCCCGCCCGCCCTTCGCGGAGCGGCGGGTCGCCTTCCCGGCCGCGCGGCGGGCGCCCTTCTTCGCTCTCGCCTTGGCGGTCTTCCGCGCACCCTTGGCGGCCGCCTTCCGGGCCCCCTTGGCGCGCCCGCCCGCCTTGGCGCGGGCCTTGCGCGAAGGCTTCGCCCGGGCCGGCTTGGAAGCCCTCTGCTTGGCGAACTTCTCCTGGAGCTTGACCGCGTCCTTCGCCAGCTCCCCGAGCTTCTCCTCGGCGGACTGCATGCCGGTCTCGAGCGCGCCGGCGGCTTTCTCCATCAG
>DASWGQ010000092.1:0-14707 GCA_036393595.1 Myxococcales bacterium
TCCATTTCGCCCGCCCGGACCGGGACGTGGAGGACGTTCTCGCGCGGGGGAATGGGGCAGTTGTAGTGGGGCGAGAACGCACAGCTCGGGTTGTAGGCACGGTTGAAGTCGAGCACGAAACGCCCGGGATCGGCGGCGACCGGCTCCGGCTCGAGGTACCGCCCGACCGGATACGTCTCGTGGCCGGTGGTGGCGTCACGGAAGAAGATGGAGACCGCAGCCTCGCCCACGCCCGGCTCGAGCAGCCGCAGCGCGGTCAGCTGCTGCTTGCGGCCGCCGAGCTCGAAGGAGAACCGCCCGAGCCGCCGGGCACGGCGCGCGTTGCCGCGCGTCGAGAGCACCACCTCGTCGCGGGGCGACGGATCGCGCTCGAGCCGGGCCAGCACCCGGAAAGCCTCGTCGGGCGGGAACCAGCGCGGCGGAGGTCCGTCGCGCAACCGGGGCGATTGCGGGTCGAGCAGCACCAGCGCGGGGAAGTTCTGGTGGGAGAGCCGGACCGAGTAGCGGCCAATCCCGAAGGTCGCGCCGGCGTCGAGGCGCGCCTCCCGCAGCGGCTTGCCCTGCACCTCGACCGTGGCACCCTCGTCGATCGCCTCGACGCGGAACCCGCCGCCGTCCACGGCGATGCGCGCGTGGCGCGGCCGCGCTCCTTCCAGGCGCAGATCGGCGTCCTCGGCGCTGCCCAGGACGAGCGGCTCGCCCTGGAAGTCCCGCCGGTCGACCGCGGCATACGGGCTGCGCTGCGGGTCCTTGAAGGCGGCGAGCGTCTCCGCCCGTTCGGCGAGCAGCTTCTCGACGTCCATGGCGCCCACCTTCTGCGCCCCACCCGCGGCCAGCGCAACTCCGCCGAGCATCGCAGCCAGCTTCACCGAGGTCTCCCCCGCGCCAGGGCGCGGATGTGCTCCGGACCGGTGCCGCAGCATCCTCCCACGATCGTCGCGCCGCGCTCGACCCACCGGAGCGCGCGCCGCGCGTACTCTTCCGGGGAGAGATCGGGCGCCCTGCCCCACGGAACCGCCGCGTCCACCTCGCCGAGATGCGCATACGCGCCGAACGGCACGCCCGAGGCCGCGGCCGCCGGCAGCGCGAGGTCCACGCCGTCCGGCGGCGTGCAGTTAATCAGCGCGGCGCTCGCTCCGGCGGCGGCCGCGCGGCGGAAGAACTCGCCCAGGTCGCCGCCATCGAGCAGCGTTCCCCGCGGCGTGGCCATGGCGGCGACCCACACCGGCAGCCCGGTCGCCGCGGCCGCCGCCACGGCCGCGAGCCCCTCGTCCGCCGCGGCGACCGTCTCGACCAGGAGGAGATCGCAGCCGGCCTCCGCCAGCGCGCGGGCGTGCTCGAGGTGCTCGCGCGAGGCCTGCGCCGGCGACGGGCGCAGGTCGGGCCGGTAGCAGTCCTCCAGGGGCGCCATCGATCCGGCGACGCGCGCCCGGCCGCCAGCCGCCTCGCGCGCTTCGCCGACCGCGAGGCGGGGCAGCTCGGGGAACCGCGCTTCGAGCCCGGCCGCGGCCAGCGAGCGGCGGCTGGTGCGGAAGGTGGCTGCAGTGATCACGTCCACCCCTGCATCGACATAGGCGCGGTGCACCTCGCGCAGCGCCGCCCGGCCGCGCTCGTCGAGCAGCGCCGCCGCCGAGAAGAGCGCGCCGCGCGTCTCCACCCCGCGCCGGCCCAGCTCGGTCCCCAGCGCGCCGTCGAGGAGGTGGACCTTCGCGGGCGAGTCTGCTACGTGGGCCGCCATGCCGCTCCTTGCCGTCGGCGATGCCGCCCCGGACTTCACTGCCACCGCTCACGACGGGCGCACCGTGCGCCTGTCCGACTACAGGGGCAAGAACGTCGTTTTGTGGTTCTACCCGAAGGCGGACACTCCCGGTTGAACCATCCAGGGCAACGTCCTGCGTGACAGGGCGAAGGAGATCGAGGCGAAGAACGCCGCCATCCTGGGCGCGAGCTTCGACTCGGTGGCGGACAACAAGAAGTTCGCCGAGAAGTTCGGGTTCACCTACCCGCTCCTGTCCGACACCAAGCGCGAGCTGGGCGTCAAGTACGGGGCGGCGGACGCGCCGACGCAGTCGACCGCGGTGCGCGTGGCGTACCTGATCGGCCCCGACGGGCGCATCAAGCACGTCTGGCCGAAGGCGACCCCGAAGACCTTCGCGGACGAGGTGCTCGCGCGGCTGTAGTCGCGCGATAGGGCGGCGCCACGCTCATCCCCAGAGCGCATCCCATAACGTCCGCGCTCTGAAAAGCGTAGCGCCGCCCTATCGGCGGCGACTAATCCTTGTCGGCGTGCTCGTTCGTTCTCGTGTCGATGACGATGGGACTGTTGTAGAGCGGCGCCATGCTGCGCGTATCTGGCATCGTGTCCCGGATCGCCATCCTCAAGGGTTCGGTCGCCATGTCGGGCAGGACTGCATTGAAGGGCAAGAGGATGATCTCGTCGTGGTGACAGGGCAGGAAGAGATCGGGCTGGAACAGGTCCACGAGGGCCATCGTGACGGGGACCTGGAGCGGCGGTATCCCCTGCACCGTATACGAGGCGATCGCCAGGTTCGTCTTCCGAACCCTGCTCATGAGAGCGCGCAGCTGTGGGGTGATCGGCCCGCCGCTGTCGAGCCAGACCATGCGGTAGCCACTCTCGAACGTGAACAGATATGCGATCGTGCCTTCGGTGATGATCAACGGATTGAAGGAGCCTCGCGCGAGCATCGCTTGAAACTCTACGACTTCTGCTGGCGTGAACGGATCCAACGCCGCGTTGTAAACGTCCAGCAAGGCCTGGCCGACCGTTTCGCCCTTCGAATTCGTTCGTGTCGGCCCCACGGCGTGGTGCGCCAGGATTGGCTCGACGGTGAACCCGTCGAACTCCAGCAACTCGCCACCAAGTCCCCTCACCGTACGAAGCTTGCTGGCCGGGGTGCCGACGGACGCGGCATAACCCGTCGAGATGGGGGCACCCACGATCGTCGCGCCAGTTCGGGCAGAGATCGGCGGAGCGTCAGCGATGTGGTCGAAGTGCGCGTGGCCGATGAAGATCGTTTCGGCTCGAACCACGTCGTCGTCCGTGAACCCCACTGATCGGGTCCGTGGTCCACGATCGAACCAGGCGTCGAGCAGGTAGACCTTGCCCCGGTGGACCAATTCGTAGCAAGAGCATCCGAGCCACCGCAGGGAAATCATGTTGCGATTTGCGATCATCGGGCCGCCGACGGCTGCGGGAACGAGGCTCGTGAACGCATCTTTGGAGAACACAGGTGGCGGGTGCGGCTGCCTGGAGTGCGCCTCGACGATCCGGGGGAGCGCCGTCGCTCCCGCGATGGCGGCGCCACCGGTCAGCGCTCCCCTGAGAAGCCCGCGCCGGGTGAAGAGCCCCTCGCAGCACGATCCGATGAATTGCGTTGGCTTTGGCGGTTTCATGTTTTCTCCCTTTGAGTGCCGACCGCCCGACCCATGCGGATGGTCGACGTTTGCTCGACTGCGTTCTCGCGTGACCGGCGGGAGTTGTGACCGCCGGTCCCCTCGCCCTCGTGGCTGCCGTATTCGTCGTGGCTGGGAGACCTTCGTCTTGGCTGTGAGGCCTTCTAGGGTTCGTGTGATTTCGGAAGTCAAGGCACAGCGAGTCGCGACGTCCGCGCCCGGAACCGCGTAGCGCCGCCCCATGGGCGGCGGCTACATTGCCCGGGTGGACGGGCGCTACGACGTGGTGGTGGTCGGCAAGGCGAACGTCGACTACCTGGTGCGCGGCCCCCGGCTGCCGCGGCCGGGCGAATCCGTCAATGGCGAGCTGTTCCAGCAAGCGCCCGGAGGCAAGGGAGCGAACCAGGCGGTCGGGGCAGCGCGCCTCGGCGCGCGCGTCTCGCTCGTCGCCCGGGTGGGAAACGACGTCCGCGGAGATTCGGTGGTGGAGGCGCTCATCACCGAGGGCGTCGAGATCGATCACCTGATCCGCGATCCGTCGGAGCCCACCGGGGTGGCGCTCTGCCAGGTCGGCGGGAACGGCGAGAAGCAGATCCTCTCCGCGGCGGGCGCGAACGCCCGCCTCTGCGCCGAGGACGTCCGCGCCGCCGGCGACGCGCTCCGCTCGGCGCGCGTGGTCCTCCTCCAGCTCGGAGTGCCGCTCGCCGCGGTGACCGAAGCCATTCGCATCGGGCGCTCCGCCGGCGCGCAGGTGGTGCTCGACCCGGGCCCACCGGCGCCGCTGGCCGACGACCTCCTCGCCCAGATCGACGTCATCCGTCCGAACTGCAGCGAGGCCCTCGCGCTGACCGGGGTGGCCGTCGTGTGCCGCGACTCGGCGCGCGCCGCGGCGGCGGTGCTGCTCCGGCGTGGCGTGGGGGCGGTCGCGGTCCAGGCGGGCGAGGACGGCGACCTGCTCTCGTGGAGCGAAGGCGAGGTGTGGCTGCCCCGGTTCGAGGTGGCGCGCCTGGACGCGACCGGGGCGGGCGACGCCTTCGCGAGCGCCTTCGCGGTCGCGCTCGCCGAAGGGCGCCCGCTGTGGGAGGCCGGGCCGTTCGCCAGCGCCGCCGCGGCGCTGGCCACCACCGTGCTCGGCGCGCAGGCGTCGCTCCCGCGGCGGGCCGCCGTGCTCGCTCTCGTCGAGTCGAGGCCAGAGCGCATGCCATGACGTCCGCGCGCTGAAAAGCGTAGCGCCGCCTATCGGCGGCGACTAGTGCAGCAGCGCTCCGATCACCCCTCCCCCGAGGACCAGCCAGGCGGAGCTCACGCGCAGCCGCAAGACGGCCACCGCGCTCGCCGCCGCGATGGCGACCGTCACCCGGTCGACGATCGCCGCCCGTCCCAGCTGCGCCGCCACCACCGCCATCAGCGCCAGCGAGGCCGCGTTCACGCCGTCGAGGAACGCGCCCGCCGCGGGCGATCGCCGGATGCGCGGCACCAGCGGTCCGCTCAGCGCGACGAAGACGAAGGCCGGGGCGAACATCCCGAGCGTCGCCACCGCGGCGCCTGCCGGCCCGCGCAGCAGGTAGCCAATGAAGGTCGCAGTGCTGGACACCGGCCCGGGCGTGAACTGGCCGACGGCGACCGCGTCGAGGAGCTGCGCCTCGGTCAGCCAGTGCCGCTGCGCGACCAGGTCGGCGCGGAGGAAGGCGAGCAGCACGTATCCGCTGCCGAACAGGACCGAGCCGATCTTCGCGAAGGCGAGAAAGAGCGGCCAGAGACCCACGGCCACGGGCGCTGACGCGGCGGCAGCCGCGGGAACCGCCAACAGGACGCCGCGCCCGCCCCGTCCCAGGCGCGGAGCGCAGGCGGCGGCGCCGGCGACGCCGAGGACCAGCAGCTCGTTCAAGCCGAAGAGCGCGGCAGCCGCGCTCGCGACCGCGACGACGACCAGCCACCTCGTCCGCAGCGCGGCTCGGGAGAGCGAGACGACCGCCTGCACCACGATGACGATGATGGCCGGCTTGATGCCGTAGAGGACGCCTTCCACCTGCGGCACGCCGCCGAAACGGAGGTAGGCCCAGGCGAGCGCGGCGGAGAGGAGCGAGGCCGGCACGATGAAGCAGACCCCGGCCAGCACGAGGCCCAAAGGGCCGCCGCGCAGGTACCCGAGGTGGATGGCCATCTCGGTCGAGTTCGGGCCGGGGATCAGGTTGGTCGCGCCCAGCAGGTCGAGGAACCGCTCGCGGGTCAACCATCCCCGCCGCCGCACCACCTCGTCCTCGAGCAGCGCGATGTGCGCGGCCGGACCGCCGAACGCGGTCGCCCCGAGCCGCAGGAAGAGCAGCGCGATCTCGCGCAGCGCGCCACGCGGCGGGGCGGGTGCGGGAGCGGCCACCCCGCCGTTCTACCCTTGCCGGTGGGAAAAGGATGCCCATCTGCTCTGGAAGGAGGCGGACCCGCCGTGGGGGGTCCTGATCCTGTACGCCGTCCGCCGTCAGGGGAACCGGCCGGTCGCGGCCAGCAGATCGATGCGCGCCTGGCGCGCGGCGTCCTCCGCCACCGCGGCGGCATTGGCCGCGTCGCGGGCGCGGCGCTGCGCGTCCACCACCTCCAGGTCGTTGGTGGCGCCGGCGTGGTACGCGAGGGTGGTGATGTCCAGCGCCTCGGCGGCGAGGCGGCTCGCCTCGCGCGCCTGCCGCAGCGACAGATCGGCGCGCTGCATGGCCTCGAAGCCCGCCCGCACGTCCGAGCGCGCCTGGCGGAGGGCGGCGTCGAGCAACTCGCCCGCCTGGTCGCGCTCGGCGCGCCGCTGCTCCAGCGCGCCGTAGCGGAACCCGCCGTCGTAGAGCGGCAGGGTGAGCACCAGCTGCGCCTGCCATCCCGTGGTGGGCGAGGTGAGGGAGGTGAAGCTCGAGGCGAACGGCTGCGCCACGCCGGTCAGGAACGGCAGGAAATCGGCGTAGCTGTCGCGCACCACGTGCTGCGCCGCAAGGGCCCGCTTGCGCTGCGCCTGGATGTCGGCGCGCCGCTGCTCGGCGTCGTCGATCGCCTCGGCGGGCGCCGGCAGCGGAGGGAACTGCATGTCGTCGGTGGTGTCGACCGGCGCGTCGCCGCCGACCAGGATGCCGAGAGCTTCCTGGGTCCGCACCAGTCCCGTCAGGGCGGCCTGCACCAGCGATTCCGAGGTGGCCAGCTCCTGGCCCGCGCGCACCAGGTCGAGCCGGTTGCCGGTGCCCGCCGAGAGCCGCGCCTTGGCGTCCTCGAGGTGGTCGCGCGCGTTGTCGGCCGCGCGCTGGTTGGCGTCGACCAGCCGGTGCTGGGAGAGCACCTCGACGTAAAAGCGCGCGGTGGTGACCGCGACCTGACGGCGGACGTCCTCCGCGGAGAGGCGCGCCACGTCGACCTGCTCGGAGGCGTGGTCCCACTGGACCCAGCGCTGGGGCGCGACCAGGGGGACGATCAGCTGGAGGTTCCCGGTCCAGCTGTTGCGCGGCTGCAGGATGCGGGTCACGTCGACGGTGTTGCCGGAGGCGTCGAGCGCCGTGGCGACGGTGGTCCGGTCCGCGTCGAGGCGCGTGTAGACGCCGTTGGCGGTCAGCGTGGGAATGGCCGCCGCGCGCACCTCGCGCATGATCCCGTGGGCGCGCGAGATCTCCTGCAGCGCGACGTGGACCGAGGCGTTGCGGGCCAGCGCGCGCTGGACCGCCTCGGGGAAGGTGATGCGCTCAGGCTGCGCTCGCGCGGCGGCGGCGCAGAGCAGCAGGACGGCGGCCAGGTTCCGGAGTGCGTTCATGGTCCCTTTCGATGCGCCGTCGCCGGCATCGGCTCAGGCGTGCGCCGTGCGGCTTTCGGACGCGTCCTGCTCGGCCGGCCGGCGGAACCGGTCCAGCAACGAGTACAGCGCCGGCACCAGGAAGAGGGTGAACACCGTGGAGACGGTGAGTCCACCGATGACCGCGCGCGCCAGCGGCAGGTTCGTCTCGCTGCCCTCGCCGATGCCGAGCGCCATCGGCACCAGGCCCACGATGGTGGCGATGGTGGTCATGAGAATCGGCCGGAGCCGCGTTCGCCCGGCTTCCACGGTGGCCTCGATCAGGTCCTTGCCGCGCTCGCGCAGCACGTTGGCGAAATCCACCAGCAGGACGCCGTTCGAGACCACGATGCCGACCATCATGATGATGCCCATGAAGCTGTTCACAAGCTCAACGCCGACTGACCGGCCTGAAAGGTCAACGTAGTTTGACCCGGAATTGCAGTGTTGCGGTCCTGTTTCGCTGACCCGCCTCGGATTGACTCGGTGTGAAGGCGGCCGTTAGCCTCTGCCGCACCGTGCGCATGCGCTCCGCCGCCGCCCTCTCGCTCGCTTGCCTGGCCCTGGCGGGCTGCAAGCGAGGCGCGTCGACCAGCTTCCGCACCGAGGAGGTCACGCGCGGTCCGATCAGCGAGGTCGTCTCGGCCACCGGCGACGTCAGCGCCATCGTCACCGTCAACATCGGGAGCCAGGTCTCCGGCATCGTCTCCAAGCTGTACGTGGACTTCAACTCGCAGGTGAAGAAGGGCCAGCCGCTCGCCGACCTCGATCCGCGGCTCTTCCGCGCCACCCTGGAGAGGGCGCAGGCGGGCCTCGCCAGCGCCCAGGCGGACGTGGAGAAGGCGAAGGCCCAGCTCAACGACGCGGTCCGGGTGGAGAAGCGCACCAAGGAGCTCCTCGAGCAGAGGCTCGTCTCGCAGCAGGACGTGGACAGCGCGGTGGCGAACCGCGAACAGATGGCCGCCAACCTGTCGGGCACCAAGGCCAAGGTGCTGCAGGCGCGGGCCGACCGCGACATGGCCGCCGCCAATCTCGAGTTCGCGCGGATCACGAGCCCGATCGACGGGATCGTGGTCTCGCGCGCGGTCGACGTCGGGCAGACGGTCGCCGCGTCGTTCCAGACGCCGACCATGTTCACCATCGCGAACGATCTGACCAAGATGCAGGTGCTCGCCCACATCGACGAGGCCGACGTCGGCAAGGTCCACGAGGGCGCGCAGGCGAGGTTCACGGTCGACGCCTACCCGGGCGACGAGTTCAGCGGCCTCATCCGCGAGGTGCGCCAGGCGCCCAACACCATCCAGAACGTGGTCACCTACGACGCGGTCATCGACGCGTCGAATCCGGAGCGCAAGCTGCGGCAGGGCATGACCGCGGCGGTCAAGGTGCTGACCGGCCACAAGGACGACGTGCTGCGCGTCTCCAACGCCGCCTTGCGCTGGAAGCCCGAGAGCGCCGCCTCGCCGGAGCCGCCCGCCCAGCAGGGCGGTCCACGGGGCGACCGCACCATGGCCCGGACGGAGCGGCGCGGCAACCCGGGCGGCGCGGGCTCGCCCGCCCCGGGGAAACCGGCCCGCCTGTACAAGGTCGTCGACGGCAAGCCGGCGCCGGTGGACGTCCGCATCGGCATCTCCGACGGCCAGCGCACGGAGGTGCTGAGCGGGCTTGCCGAGAACGACCCGGTGGTCGTCGGCGACTCCGGCGCCGGTGGCGCCCGGCCGCAGGGGACCCGCCGTGGACCGTTCTGAGCTCCCCGGCGCTGCCCAGGCGACGGCAGTCGTCGAGACGGAAGGCCTGGAGAAGATCTACACGATGGGCGACGTGAAGGTGCACGCGCTGCGCGGCATCTCGCTGCGCATCGACCCGGGCGAGTTCATCGCGGTGATGGGCGCCTCGGGCTCCGGCAAGAGCACCTTCATGAACCTCGTCGGGTGCCTCGATCGCCCCAGCGGGGGTCGATACCTGCTCCGCGGGCAGGACGTGAGCCGGTTCTCCCGCGATGAGCTCGCGCGGGTGCGGGGCCGCGAGATCGGCTTCGTCTTCCAGGGCTTCAACCTGCTGCCCCGCACCAGCGCGCTGGAGAACGTCGAGCTGCCGATGCTGTACCAGGGGACCCCCGCGCGGGAGCGCCACGCCCGCGCCGCGGAGTCCCTGGAGCGGGTCGGTCTCGGCGACCGGCTCGACCACGCCCCCGCGCAGCTCTCCGGCGGGCAGCAGCAGCGCGTCGCCATCGCGCGAGCCCTGGTCAACCGGCCCACGCTCGTCCTCGCCGACGAGCCGACCGGAAACCTCGATTCGCGCACCAGCCTCGAGGTGATGGGCATCTTCCAGGACTTGAACGACCGCGGGCTCACCGTCCTGGTGGTGACCCACGAGCCGGACGTCGCGCTGCACGCCCAGCGGGTGGTGGTCTTCAAGGACGGGCACGTGCTCGACGACCGACGGGTCACGGACCGGCGGTTGGCGCGCGCCGAGCTGCAGGAGGGCGCGGCATGAACGTGCTCGCCGCCACGCGCACCGCCCTGCGCGCGCTGCGCAAGAACAAGCTGCGCTCGTTCCTCGCCGCCCTCGGCATCGTGATCGCCGTCGCCGCGGTGGTGGCCACGGTGGCGATCGGCCAGGGCGCCCAGGCCAAGGTGGCCGCGCAGATGGCGTCGCTGGGGTCGAATCTCCTGATGATCCTGCCCGGCTCGATCTCGCAGCACGGAGCCGCCACCGGAAGCGGAGCGACGCAGAACCTCACCCGCGACGACGCGCAGGCGATCGAAAAGGAGCTGACCTCCACCGTGGGCGCCATCGCACCGATGAACCGCACCGGCGCCCAGGTGATCTACGGCGGCGCGAACTGGTTCACGCAAGTGATCGGCACCACCTCGGCCTACCTCGACGTGCGAGGCTGGCCCCTCGTCGCCGGCGAGATGTTCGGGCGCGAGGAGGACGCGGCCGCCGCCAAGGTCTGCATCCTGGGCCAGACGGTGGTCGACAAGCTCTTCGGCGACCAGCCGGCGCTGGGCGAGCAGATCCGGGTCAAGCACGTGCCCTGCAAGGTGGTGGGCATCCTCGCGGCCAAGGGGCAGAGCAGCTGGGGCCAGGACCAGGATGACATCATCCTCATGCCCTGGGCGACGCTGGTCCGCCGCATCAACGGGTCGCAGAGCGACGCGGTGGGCTCGCTGATGGTGTCCGCGCGCTCACCGCAGGCCGTCGACCCGGCGCAGCGAGAGGTCACTTCGCTCCTCAAGCAGCGGCACCACCAACTGGACAGCGCCGAGCCCGACTTCCAGGTGCGCAACCTGGCGGAGATGCAGAACGCGGCGCAGGAGCAGACGAAGACCATCGCCCTGCTGCTCGGATCGGTGGCCCTCATCTCGCTCCTGGTCGGCGCGATCGGGATCGCCAACGTCATGCTCGTCTCGGTGACGGAGCGGACGCGCGAGATCGGCATCCGCATGGCGGTCGGGGCGCGCGGACGGGACGTGCTCTTCCAGTTCCTCACCGAGGCGGTGGTGCTGGCGGTGGTCGGCGGGCTCCTCGGCCTGGGGCTCGGCATCGGCGTGGCGAAGTACATGGCCCTCCAGGCCCAGTGGCCGACGCTGCTTTCCGCGCCGGTGATGGGGGCCACCATGCTGCTCGCGGGCCTGGCGGGCATCGTGGCAGGCTTCTACCCGGCCCTGCGCGCGTCGCGGCTCGATCCCATCGAAGCGCTGCGGTTCGAGTAGATTCACTCGATGCCTTCCGCTTCGCGCGACCCCGGCGGCCGCTTCCGCAACCTCGACGGCACCGGCGCACACCCACTGGGCGCCGTCTTCCGCTGGGCCGTCCTGGACCGCCTGGCGGGGCGGCGCCGCCGCTCTCCGGCCACGGCGGAGGTCCCCTCGGTGGCTCCCGACCGTGCCCTCCTCGCGACGCCCGCGTCCGTCCCGCGGCTCACCTGGCTGGGCCATGCGAGCTTCCTGGTGCAGCTGGACGGAGCGTCGCTGCTCATCGACCCGGTCTTCTCGGACCGGATCGGGGGGCTGATCCGCCGCAACGCCCCTGCCCCGCTCTCCGCCCGCGAGCTGCCGCGCATCGACGCCACCCTGGTGACGCACAACCATTACGACCACCTGGACACGCCGTCCGTCCGGGCGGTCGGCGCGCGCACGCTGTCCGGCCTGGGCATGTCGCGCCTGGTCCGGTGCGAGGAGCTGGACTGGTGGCAGAGCGCGCAGGTCACCGACCGCGTGCGCGCCACCTTCGTCCCCTCGCAGCACTGGAGCCGCCGGGGCCTTTCCGACACGAACCGCGCGCTGTGGGGTGGATTCGTGGTCGAGGGCCCCAGCGGGCGCATCTACCACTCGGGCGACACGGCTTACTTCGAAGGTTTCGCCGAGATCGGGCGACGGTTCCCGGGGCTGGACGCCGCGCTGCTCCCCATCGGCGCCTACGATCCGCCCTGGTTCATGGAGAAGCAGCACATGAACCCGGAGCAGGCAGTGCAAGCCTTCGCCGACCTCGGCGCGCGGCGGCTGGTGGCCATGCACTGGGGGACGTTCAAGTTGACCGACGAGCCGCTCGACGAGCCGCCCCGGCGGCTTCGCGCGGAGTGGCAACGGCGCGGCCTTCCGGAGCAGGCGCTGCGGGTGCCGGCCATCGGGGAGACGGTCGGCGGCGGCATCGCGTAGACTCCCGGCCATGCTCGACGTCGAGGCGGCCCGGAGGAACCCGTTCGCGCCCGGCCTGTTCGACGGACAGGTGGCGCTGGTGACCGGCGGAGGGACCGGCATCGGATTCGCGACCGCGCGCGAGCTGCTGCAGCTCGGGGCCAAGGTGGTGATCGCCAGCCGCAGCCGCGACCATCTCGACCCCGCCGCCGCCGAGCTGCGCAAGCTGGGCGACGCGCGCGCGGTCGCCTGCGACATCCGCGAGCCCCCCCAAGTCGCGGCGCTCGTCGACGAGGTGCTGCGCGCGCACGGCCGCATCGACGTGCTGGTCAACAATGCCGGCGGGCAGTTCACCGCGCCCGCCCTGGGCACCTCGCCGAAGGGATTCGACGCGGTGGTGCGCAACAACCTGAACGGCACGTTCTACGTGACGCGCGAGGTGGCGGAGCGCGCGATGATCCCTCGCCGGTCGGGCGCGATCGTCAACGTGATCGCGAACGTCTACCGCGGCTTCCCCGGCATGGCGCACACCGGCGCCGCGCGCGCGGGGGTCGAGAACCTCACCATGTCGCTGGCGGTGGAGTGGGCCGAGCACGACGTGCGCGTGAATGCGGTCGCGCCCGGAGTGATCCTCTCCAGCGGGATGGACCGGTACCCAAAGGAGATGCTCGAGCGCGGCGTCGCGCGCACGCCGCAGAAGCGCCTCGGCACCGTCGAGGAGACGGCGCACGCCATCGTCTATCTCGCCTCGCCCGCTGCGCTGTTCGTGACCGGCGCGACCCTGCGGATCGACGGCGGCGCGGCGCTGTGGGGCGACCTCTGGCAGATCCCGCCCAGGAGCGAGCGGTGAACCGCCGGACGGTGCCGCGGCCGGCATGACGGACCGGCTGCGCGACCTGTTCGGCGTTCCACCCGCGGAATTCGTCGCGGCGCGCGACGCGCTGGCGAAGGAGCTGCGTGCCGGGGGCCGTGAAGCCGAAGCCAAGGAAGTCGCGTCGCTGCGCCGGCCGACGGCGCCAGTCTGGGCGGTCAACCAGCTCGCGCGCCGCGCCCCGGCGGAGGTCGAAGAGCTGCTCGACTCCTCCGAGCGGGTCCAGAAAGCGCAGCTGCGAGGAGCGGGGGGCGACGAGCTGCGCGCCGCGATGGCCGGGCAGCGCGCCGCGCTGGCGAAGCTGGAACGCGGCGCGGAGCAGGTGCTGCGCGGCGCTGGCCTGCAGGCGTCGCCCGGGGCGATCCGGACGGTGCAGTCCACGTTGCAGGCCGCGGCGGCCGGCTCACCCGAGATGCGCGAGCGGCTGCGGAACGGAACGATGCGGGAGGCCCTGGAGCCGGCCGGGTTCGACGCGCTGCTGAGCGCGGGGATTGCGCCGGCGCGGCATGCGCCCGCGCATTCGGCGTCGCACGCGACGCCGAGCTCGCACGCGGCCTCGACCTCGCACGCGGCCTCGACCTCGCACGCGACCCCGACCTCGACGGCCCGCGCGAACGCCGCGGCGAAGCGCGTAGCGCGCGCCGAGGCGCTCGAGACCAGGCGACGCGCCGAGCAACAAGCGCGCGAAGAACGCAAGCGCGCCCGCGACGCGCTTCAGCTCGAACGCCGGCTGCGCAAGCTCGAAGCGCGGGCCGACGCGGCCGAGCGCGCCGCGAAGGAGGCGCGGGCGGCCGCCGACTCCGCGCGCTCTGACCTCCAGCGCCTCCGCAACTGAAGCGGAAGCGCGAGTCTGCTACCGGCCTCCGTCCTTCGAGGAGGTGCTCGTGTCCCCGGTCGACCCGGAGGTGCCGGTCGGCGAGCCGCTCGATGGAGAGGTGCTGCCCGAGCTGGAGCTGGTGTCGCCGGACGTGCCGCTGCTGCCGGTCGAGCTGCCGACGCCGGAAGAGGTGCCCGACCCGCTGCTTCCCGTCGAGCTGCCCGAGCCGGTGCCGCTCGTGTCACCGGTCGACGAGCTGCCGCTGCCCGTCGACCCCGAAGTGTCGCCCGTCCCCGCGTCGGAGGTGCTGCTCCTCGGGGTCGTGGGGCCGCTGCGACCCTGCGGCTTCGAGCTGCGGCCGGTCGAGCTGGACGAGCCAGCGTCCGAGCCGGCCATCCCTTGATCGCTGGAAGTGCCGGACGTCGTCGACCCGCTGCTGCCCGTCTGGCCGGCCGTGCCGGACGACTGCCCCGACGTCGACCCGCCCGAGCTACCGCCGCCCTGGCCCGCCGCGAGGCCCGCGGCCGCGAGCGATCCCGCGGCGATCAACGTCCCTACCATCCTTCGCAAGCTCATGTTCCACGCTCCCGGTTGGCCTCCCGACGCGCAAGCTGCGGCCGCACCGGAGGCAGCGCGAGATCGGCGCGCACGCAATTTGCGGGTGCGGGAACGCTACCGGCGCTGGTAGGTGCCCATCAGCTCGCCGCTGCCCAGCAGGTGCCCCTGCATCTCGCGCTGCAGGCGTTGCCGGTCGGGCTTCTCGAGGTCCGGCAACACCGTGTTGAGCGCGTGCAGCTGGAAGAAGTAGCGGTGGCGGCCGATGGGCGGGCAAGGGCCGCCCCACCCCGTGCGCTTCCAGTCGTTCAGCCCCTGCAACGTGCCAGGCGGCAGGTCGGCCTGCCGCACGCCCTCCGGAAGCACCGTGGTCGTCGGTGGAAGGTCGTAGAGGATCCAATGGACCCAGTCCATGCGCGGCGCCTTCGGGTCGGGCGCGTCGGGATCGTGGACGATCAACACCAGGCTCTTCGCGCCCTGTGGGACGCCGCCGAAGCGCAGCTCCGGCGAGATGTCCTCGCCGTCACAGGTGTACCGCCGGGGAATCTCCCCACCGTTCTCGAACGCGGGTGAGCTGATGGTCAACGCCACGGCCGCCTCCTTTGCGCGCACAC
>DASWGQ010000093.1:0-2463 GCA_036393595.1 Myxococcales bacterium
GGTCCTCCGCCCGAGGCGCTTTCTGCCTGGGGCGTGTGGTGAGCGAGGGCCTGCCGCGTAGCCCCCTCAATGATCATCCTAGTGCAGATGGGCGCGTGGACGGAAGAAGCGATTGTCGGGTCGCCGACGGCCGGGGATGCCGCGCTGCGTCCAGGGTCGGCGCGCGAAATGCTGGCCGTTTCCGGCATCCCCTGGGTGACGCTGCTCTTCCTGCTGGCGTGCGCCTGGGTGCTGCTGGCGGCCGGCGGAACGAGGGGGGCCCTGTCGGTTTCCGGACTGCTCGCGTATGGGGCCAAGGCCACTCCGCTGATCCTCGATCGGGGCGAGACCTGGCGCCTGCTCTCGGCGAACCTCCTGCACAAGGACCTCCTGCACCTCGCCTTCAATGCCTTCGCCATCTGGAACGTCGGAGGGGCGCTGGAGCGGGCGGTGCGTCCGGCCGACTACCTGGCGCTGATCATCTTCACCGCGCTGGGGACGACGGTGGCTTCCGCGGCCGGGGCCGATTCGATCTCGCTGGGGGCCTCGGGGATCGCCTTCGGGGTGCTGGGCGCGTCCGCCACCTTCGGCTGGCGGCGCGCGGTGCGCGGACGGCTGCGCGCGCATTTCGGCCTGCGGCTCTTGCCCTGGCTGTTCGCGCTGTTCCTGGCCGGGCTCGGCTCGGCGGGCGTGGACAATTGGGGGCACGGCGGAGGGCTGCTCGCGGGAGCTGCGTGCGGGTTGTTCCTGACTCCGCGGCAGTGGCCGGGCGAACCGGCGGCGCGCAGGCTCGCCGCCGCGACCGGGGCCCTGCTGGGGACGGTCTCGATGGGGATGCTCGCCGCTCCTGCGCTGCCGGTCCTGGGATCTCTGCGCGAGGGTCCGCCGGGGATCTCGGTGCAGGTGCCGCTCGGATGGCGGAAGGCGGCGTCCTCGCCGCACGAGATCTCGTACACGAACGGGCTGTCCACGCTGTGGCGGAGCTCGGTCACGCTGCTCTCGGCCCCGGGTTGCCGCGGATCGGCCGACCTCGTGCGCGGCGCGGTGACCAGGGACCTGTGGCGCCTGGCGGACGTGGGCGCGCTCCGCGCGGTAGACGTGGCGGAGCCGCACCCGGGGCGCGTGGCCGGATCGGTGCGCGTGGTCGCGACCGTGCTCGGAGAAGACGGGCAGGCACATCTCGAGGCGGTCTGCACCGAGCGCGACCGCACCGCGCTCGCGGTGGTGGTCCTGCAGCCGCTCTCGGAACGGCCGACCGAGCTGGCGGATCGGATCGCGCGGACGGTGAAGTGGCCGGTGGTGCCACCTTCGCCCTGAGTGCATGTCCTGATTGGCGGCGACTGATTCTACCGGGTCACGGCGAAGCGCGCCGAGGCCGAGGCGCCCAGGCCCACCGTGTCGACGGCGGTGAGGACGGGCTCGGCGGCCGTCGCCGACGGGTCCAGCGCGCCGGTGTCCACCGCCATGCGGAACGAGCCGTCCAGCTGGAGCGCGAGCGTCGTCCCCGGGGAAGTGGTCAGCGTCACCGCCGAGCCGTCGAAGACGTGCGCCCGGAGCTGGACGACCGCGCCCCGCGGCACCGGCTGCGCAGGCACGCTGCTCGCGTCGATGAACACCCGCGGGGCGAGGTCGTCCAGCGCGAGCGCGCCGGACAAGACGGTGGCGTGGCCCAGGTCGTCGAGCACGGAGACTTCCATCGGGACCGCCACCTCGACGCCGGCGGGAGCGAGCTGGAGCGGGACGTCGAAGCGGATCCGCCCGCCGGGTTCTCTCGCTCCCTGGACGGTCTTGCCGTTGATGCGGAGCGACGCGGTCGCCGCCTCCGCGCCTCCGTGCGCTCGGTCGACTCGCACCCGCACGGTGGCTGTCTGCGCGCGGGCGAAGAGCGTGCGCGGGACCTCGTCGAGGGCGGCGCGCGGCGGGCTCTGGCAAACCCCTTCGGCGCAGAACAGTCCGGCCGCGCCTCCTTCGCAGTCCGCGTCCCGGCTGCAGCTGCCTCCTGGATCGGGGACGCAAGCGGCCAGCGCGAGGGCCAGCGCGGCGCCGCCGGCTCCGAGGCATGCGGCGGGCGCGGCGCTCACCACCACAAAGCCACCGCTATCGCGCCGAGCACGGCCGCGCCTGCGATCATCGCGCGCCCCGCGATCGACTCGCGCCGCGCCCGCCCGTACCGCGGTCCGTCGGTCGCGTCGAGCTCGCCCGCCGCGAATCTCGCGTGCAGGTCGTCCGACACCCTCGCTCCATCCCACCACAGTGCTGCTCCTCCGACGGCGAGCGCCCCGGCTCCCGCGGCAATCCAGGGTGCCGCGCGGGCGCCGCGCGAGCGCGGGCGGGACGTCACCTCCTGGGTCGCGCGCACCGGGCCGCCGACGGCACCGGCCGGCGCGGCGTTGGCAGACGGCCCGACCGGAGTCGCTGTCGGGGTCGGGGTCGGGGTCGGGGTCGGGGTCGAGGTCGGGGTCGAGGTCGGGGTCGAGGTCGGGG
>DASWGQ010000094.1:0-2738 GCA_036393595.1 Myxococcales bacterium
GGGCCCTCCTGCACGCGCGTCCCGTTGGTGGAGGCGGTGTCGATCGCCCAGACCTCGTCGTCGACGCTGAGCAGCACCAGGTGCACGCGCGAGAGGTTGCCCTCGTCGACGCCGCCGTGGCTGCAGCGGTCGTCGCGGCCCACCAGGATGCCGCGCTCGAGCTGGTCGCTCCACACCGCATGTGTCGAGGTCAGATCTCCCGCTTGCGGCGAGCTCGAGGTGAGCGTGATGGTCGCCAGCCTGACCGCGTCCGCGCCGGGCGCCGCGCGCGACTTGAGGGGCTGCGGCGGCGGGAGGATCTCCTGGCTGCGCGGAGAGAACCCGCGCCAGGTCTCGTCGGCGTCCCGCGCCCAGGGCCGCACCAAAGGGCCGGTGGGCAGGAGGAACACCACGTAGCTCGCCACCTGCAGGAAGAGCGGACCCCGCGAGGCGATCGCCTCGCAGCGGCGCCCGTCCTCGCTGAGCAGGCCCACGCGGCTGCGCAGGTCGATGGCGCGGAGCTGGATGCGCCCTCCGGGGCCGCGGGTCGCGCGCACTAATAGATGTCGCAGCGATACGTCCGGATCCCGGGAGAGGACGAAGTCGCAGCGCTCGTGCCGTCCGACGATCAGGTGGGCGATCCCGCTCTTCGGTAGCCGGAGGTGCGCGTGCGCGTCGAACAGGCCGCTCCGGTCGACCGCCGCCACCAGCACTCCTTCCTGGTCCTGGGCGGCGTGCGCGGCCCGCAGGGCGCTGAAGTGCCTGCGGAAGACCCCCATCATCGGATCGGCGGACAGGCCGCTCTGCCAGGGCGCCGCTACCAGCAGCATGTCGTCCGGCGGGAGCTTGGGCATCGGACCGAGCCTACCATCCCCGGCTGCCCTCCGCCGCTTTCGCCTTGGGTGGGAAGGGCGCGCCTCCCGCCGCCGGTTGGGGTACTGTGGGCCTTTTCGAGGAGCCAGCCGTGCTGCGCGAGATCGCCGACCGCGAACCCCGGGAAGCAAACGCCGACGCCCCGGCCGAGCTGAAGGTGGGCTACCAGGGCGAGCCGGGCGCGTTCGGCGAGGTGGCCGCGGCGGCGCACGGCGGCGTTCCGGTGCCGTTCGCCAGCTTCGAGAAGGTGCTCGAGGCGCTCGGGCAGGGCACGATCGACGAGGCGGTCTTCCCCCTGGAGAACGCCGTGGTGGGCGGCATCACCGAGGCGCTGGAGCCGCTCGCCTCCGCGGTGCTGCGGGGGCTCGACCTGGTGGCGACCGGGCTCACCAGCGTGCCGGTCCGGCTCGCGCTGTCCGCGAAGCAGGGCACGCCCCTCGGCGATGTGAAGCGGGCCTGGTCGCACCCGGCCGCGCTGCGGCAGTGCACGCAGCGGCTGGCCGCGCTGGGGATCGAGCCGGTGGTCTGCTACGACACCGCCGGCGCCGCCAAGATCATCGCCGCCGACGCGTCCACCGACGCGGCCATCTGCTCGCGGCACGCCGCCGAGATGTCCGGCCTGGACGTGCTCGTCGAGGACGTCTCGGACCGCGACCAGAACAGCACGCGCTTCGTCCACCTGCGCCAGGCCGACCACGCGCGGGCACGCGTGCCGCTCGCGTTCCTGCGCACCAGCTCGATGACGGCGACCACGCGACTCGACGTGCTGACCGGCGCGACCCTGCTGCCGCTGGCGGGGACGCCGGAGCACCCCGTGCGCATGTGGGTGCTCGGCGCGGACGCGGCCCGCCTGCAGGCGCTGGCCCCCGCCCGCGACGTGCAGGTCGTCTCGCTCGGCCAGCCCGCCCCCCACGCCTCGCACCTGCCGCCCAAGGAGGGCACCGCGCCGGCGGTGAAGTCGCTGCCGCACGCCACGGCCCGCAAGGCGGCCACGGTGGTGGAGGTCGGTCCGTTCAAGGTGGGCGGCGGGCATCGCGCGATGATCGCCGGTCCCTGCTCGGTCGAATCGCCCGAGCAGGTGATGCGCATCGCCAAGGAGGTCGCGGCGTGCGGCGCGACCGCGCTGCGCGGCGGAGTGTTCAAGCCGCGCACCAACCCGTACGCGTTCCAGGGCCACGGATACGAAGCACTCGAGTGGCTCGCGGCGGCAAGCCGCGAGGTGAAGCTGCCCATCGTCACCGAGGTGATGGCCGTCG
Source organism: Myxococcales bacterium (assembly GCA_036393595.1). Classification (GTDB taxonomy): domain Bacteria; phylum Myxococcota; class Myxococcia; order Myxococcales; family 40CM-4-68-19; genus VBKO01. Next base: position 2,109 of record DASWGQ010000094.1, read on the forward strand.
ATCAGGTGCAGCAGGTCGCGCAGAAAGCCGACGTGCTGCAGATCGGCGCTCGCAACATGCAGAACTTCGACCTGCTTCGCGCGGTGGGACGCGCCGGCCGGCCGGTGCTGCTCAAGCGCGGGGCGGGCGCCACCACCGACGAGTGGCTCGGCGCCGCCGAGTACGTGATGGCGAGCGGCGAGTCGCGCGTGATGCTCTGCGAGCGCGGCATCCGCACCTTCGAGCCCTCGACGCGCAACACCTTGGATCTGGGCGGCATGCTGGCGGTCCGCCCGCTCACGCACCTCCCTCTCCTCGCCGATCCGTCCCACGCCGCCGGGCGTGCGGATCTGGTGGAAGGGCTCGCGAGGGCGGCTTGGTCGGCGGGCGCCGACGGGCTCATCGTCGAGGTGCACGACGACCCGGCGCGCGCGTTGTGCGACAGCGAGCAGGCGCTGGTGCCGGCCCGGTTTGCCGAGCTGGCGCGGGCGCTGGCGCTCGACCCCAATGCCCATCTGCCGCTCGCGCAGCTGCGCGCCTGGGTGGACGCCATCGATCACGACCTGGCCGAGCTGGTGAAGCGCCGCCTCGACGTGGCGCGCGTGATCGGCGACTCCAAGCGGCAGACCGGCCGCGCGGTGCTCGATCCCA
>DASWGQ010000095.1:0-4853 GCA_036393595.1 Myxococcales bacterium
TGAGCCCGCTCGATGGGGCCGCCGGGACTCGAACCCGGACTCCCGTTCCCGGGACGGAGATTTTAAGTCTCCTGCGTCTGCCGGTTCCGCCACGGCCCCGAAAGACAAGTACCCTCGCGAGCCCTCCCGCACAACCCGGCACGCCGGAGCACATCCGAGGCTGAGGTGGCGTGGCCGCGCCCGACCAAAACTGGTCCGTTCCCGAACGGCGTGCGAGAGCCTCTTGCACACGATTTTTCAAAGGAGAACCCTAGATGAAGCGCATCCTCACCTTGGCCGCGGCAGCCGCCGCGCTCGCCTGCGGATCGAGCAGCAGCAACAATGCGGCGGTCAGCCACAACAGCCCCGGCACCGGCACCAACACGCTGAAGGTGGTGGGCAGCATCACCGCCGCCAACCTGCCGACGACCACCACCCCGCAGACCACCTTGTCGGTCACCGTTACGGACGGCACCGGCGCCACCGTGAACGGCGCGACCGTGACGGTGCTCAACTCCTCCGTGCCGGACGGCGTCGTGAACCTGACGCAAGCGGCTGCGGGTAGCGCGTACACCGGCACGGTCGCGTCGTATCCCTCGGGCGACTTCCGGCTCAACGTCGTGAAGGGCACCGACAACGTGCAGAACGTGGTGTTGGGCGGTGTCGGCATGCACACCATCAATGCGCCGGCCCAGAACGGGACGGTGACGGCCGGCCAGCCGCTCGACGTGATCTGGACGACGCCCGCGGTCGCGAAGCAGGTCAGCATCCAGACGCGGGACCTGGCGACGACGCTCGCGCCGGATACGGGCGACTTCACCATCTCGGGCGCGGAGAATCCCGCGCGGATCAGTCAGCGCGTGATCATCACGCGCACCAACGAGGTGGAGGCCGCGGGCGGGCTCCTGGGCTCGGCCCTGAGCGTCTCCTATACCAACCGGATCGACCCGTACACGGTACAGTGAGCGTCCCCCCGGGCGGGTCCGTGAAACCGGGCCCGCCCGGCGTCCGTCCCTGAGAGAGACCGCGCGCCGGTCGAGCGCTCGCACCGCGTCCGCCGCCGCCTGGCGGGCAGGCAAGTAGCACTGGCTCCGGGCCCGGCGTTCCGTTATTTTCCGCATCCCCGCGAGGCCCCGAAGGACTTCGGCCGCCGCGCGTGGGTCGAGGCGGAACGCGATGGATTTCGACCGGGATTTCGGCATCAACCAGGTGTTCGTCGAGGACCAGTACGAGCGGTGGCGGGACAACCCGGCCGCGGTCGACGCGGAGTGGCAGCAGTACTTCGCGCGGCTCGCCGGGCTGCCGCCCCCCGCTCCGGTGCAAAGCAGCGCGTTCGCTGCTCCGGCGCCGGCGACCAACGGCAACGGGCACGGGAACGGAGCGCGCGCCGCCGCGGCGGTCGCGCTCCGGCCGGAGGGCGCCTTCGCCGGCGCGCTCCTCGACCTCTCCGCCTCCGCCCCGGAGGCGCAGCGGCTCGACGCCGAGCAGAAGCAGGAAGCGGTCGCCGAGCTGATCAACGCCTACCGCATCCGCGGCCATCTGTTCGCCAACATCGATCCCCTCGGCCTCCTCAAGCCGCCGCCTCCCGAGCTGGAGCCTACGAGCTTCGGCCTGACCGAGGAGGACCTGGACAAGCCGTTCGCCACCGGGGACTTCAACGTGGGCGCGTCCACGCTGCCGCTGCGCGAGATCGTCGCGCGCCTGAAGCGGACCTACTGCCGCACCATCGGCGCCGAGTTCATGCACGGCGAGGACCCGGTCATCCGCCACTGGCTGCAGGAGCGGATGGAGGCGACCGGGAACGAGGTCCAGCTGACTCGCGAGGAGAAGCTGCGCATCCTGGCGCGCCTCACCGACGCGGAGACGCTCGAGACCTTCCTGCACAAGAAGTACATCGGGGCCAAGCGCTTCTCGCTGGAGGGCGGCGAGAGCCTCATCCCGCTGATGGACTGGCTGATCGAGGAGTTCGGCGAGCGCGGCGGCGAGGAGATCGTCATCGGCATGGCCCACCGCGGCCGCCTCAACATCCTCGCGAACGTGCTCCACAAGGACCTCAGCGCCATCTTCGCCGAGTTCGAGGACAAGGACGCTCCCCAGGAGCTGATGGGGCGCGGCGACGTGAAGTACCACCTGGGGTACTCGTCCGACCGGGTGACCAGCAGCGGCAAGCACCTCCACCTGTCGCTCGCCTTCAACCCCAGCCATCTCGAATGGGTCAACACGGTCGTGGAGGGTCGCGTTCGCGCCAAGCAGGACCGCGACGAACCGCGCGACCCGGAGCGCAAGAAGGTGCTCCCCGTGCTCATCCACGGCGACGCGGCCTTCGCCGGTCAGGGGCTGGTGGCCGAGACCCTGAACCTCGCCAACCTCGAAGGCTACGCCACCGGCGGCACCCTCCACGTGGTCATCAACAACCAGGTCGGCTTCACCACCAATCCGGAGGACGCGCGCTCGACGCCGTACTGCACGGACATCGCCCGCGTGCTGCGCGCGCCGGTCTTCCACGTCAACGGCGAGGACCCCGAGGCGGTGGTGTGGGCGGTGCAGCTGGCGGTCGACTACCGCCAGACCTTCGGGCAGGACGTGCTCATCGACCTCTACTGCTACCGGAAGTACGGGCACAACGAGGCCGACGAGCCCAGCTTCACCCAGCCGGTGATGTACGAGGTCATCCGGCGCAAGCCGCCCGCGCGCGCCATCTACGCGCGCCAGCTCGCCCAGGGCGGCATCGCCACTCCGCAGGAGGCCGAGGAGCTGATGCACGCCCGCGTGCAGCAGCTGGAGGAGGAGCTGGAGCGGACGCGCAAGACGGGGGCCAAGCGGACGCAGAGCGCCATGGCGGGGCTCTGGTCGAAGTACCGGGGCGGCCCGGACAAGGACACGCCGGAGGTCCCGACCGCCGTCCCGCTGCCGAAGCTCCGCGAGCTGCTCCGCGCCACCTCGGTGGTGCCGGCGGACTTCACCCCGCACGAGAAGATCGCCAAGCTGCTCGAGGCGCGCGCCAAGCTCGCCGAGGGCAGCGGCGAGGAGCCGTTCGACTGGGCCACCGGAGAGCACCTCGCCTTCGCCACGCTGCTCGACGAGGGAACGCCGATCCGCTTCAGCGGCCAGGACAGCCGGCGCGGGACGTTCTCGCAGCGCCACGCGGTGCTTTCGGACGTGCGAAACGGGCGCCGGTACACGCCCCTCGCGAATCTGCGGCCCGGGCAGGGGCGGTTCGAGATCTACGACAGCCCGCTCAGCGAGGCCGGCGTGCTCGGCTTCGACTACGGGTTCTCGCTCGACACGCCCGAGTGGCTTTCTTGTTGGGAAGCCCAGTTCGGCGACTTCACCAACGGCGCGCAGGTGATCATCGACCAGTTCCTCTCCTCGGCCGAGGACAAGTGGAACCGCCTGTCGGGCGTCGTGTTGCTCCTGCCCCACGGGTTCGAGGGGCAAGGGCCGGAGCACTCCTCGGCGCGCCTCGAGCGCTTCCTCCAGCTCGCCGGCGAGGACAACATGCAGGTCTGCAACCTGACCACGCCGGCCCAGTACTTCCACGCCCTGCGGCGGCAGGTGCTCCGTCCCTGGCGCAAGCCGCTGGTGATCATGACGCCCAAGAGCCTGCTGCGGCACAAGCACGCCGTGTCGACCCTGACCGACCTCTCCGAGGGCGGGTTCCAGCGCATCATCCCCGACCGCTCGGTCAGCCCGCGCAAGGTGAAGCGGATCCTGCTCAGCTCGGGCAAGGTCTACTACGACCTCCTCGCGGCCCGCGAGGTGAAGCAGCGCGATGACGTGGCGCTCGTCCGCATCGAGCAGCTCTACCCGCTCGATCCAGAGGAGTTGACCAAGGCGCTGTCGGTCTATCCGGAGTCCGCGAAGCTCGTCTGGGTGCAGGAGGAACCGTTCAACATGGGCGCCTGGTACTACCTGCGGGCGTGCTACTCGCTGCGGCGCATCACCTGCGTCAGCCGGGCGGAGAGCGCCAGCCCCGCGACGGGCAGCGCCGCCGCGCACCGCTACGAGCAGCAGCTGCTCATGGACCAGGCGTTCGGCGACGCCCCGGTCCCGGCGCGCAAGGGCTGATCAGAGGAGATCGACCCAGCGGCCGAAAATCCGCAGGGCCAGCGCGCGCAGCCGGGGCAGCTCGTCGGCCGCGCTCGCGCGGATCGCCACGGGATCGACCGCGGCCTGGCGAAGCTCCTCCGCGCCGGATTCGAGCATGGCGTTCAGCACGTGCGCGTCGGTCTCGAGATGGAACTGGACGCCCCAGGCGCGCGGCCCGGCTCGGAATGCTTGCAACGGCGTCATCGCGGTGGCTGCGAGCGGCACCGCCCGGTCCGGGAGCGCGAAGGCGTCGCCGTGCCAGTGGAACGCGGCGAAGGACGCCGGGGCGCCCGCGAACAGCGCGTCGTCCGTCGCTCCGGGCAGCAGGCCCACCTCGAACCAGCCGATCTCCTTCCGCGGCGCCTTGGCCACCGAGGCGCCGAGCGCGGCCGCGAGCAGCTGGCTGCCCAGGCAGATGCCCAAGACGGGCCGCCCGTCCCGCACGGCCGCTTCCAGCAGCCTCATCTCCTCGCGCAGGTACGGATGCCGATCGGCCTCGTAGACGCCCATCCCGCCGCCGAGCACGACCAGGCCGTCCTCCGCCAGCCTCGCGGGCACCGGGTCACCCGCGAACGTCCGCACGAGCCGCAGCTCGCACCCGGAAAGCGCCTCGCCCAGCGTGCCTGGTCCCTCGAAGGGTTCGTGCTGGACGACCAGGACGCGCTTCACGGGCGGAATGTTATGGGGAGGTCGGGGTCGTGGTCGAGGTCGAGGTCGAGGTCGTGGTCGAGGTCGAGGTCGGGGTCGAGGTCGGGGTCGAGGTCGAGGTCGAGGTCGGGGTCGAG
>DASWGQ010000096.1:0-22076 GCA_036393595.1 Myxococcales bacterium
GGCGTTGCGCATTTCGGTGCGCTCGATGGGCGCGGCGATGCGCGAATCGAGCACGCCGGGCGCACCCGGAAGGAGCGTCTCCCACAATTGCCGCCGCGCAGACCCGCGTCTCCGGCCGGGTACAAATGGGACGGTAGGACCGGCACGCCTGTTGCTGCGTATTTCGTCCAGTCTTGGGGGAAGTCCATGGCGAGCAGGATCCTGATCGTCGGCTGTGCGCGCGAAGGCGCGGAGCTGGAACGCCGTGGTCACTGCCTCGCGCACGTCGCGGACGCGCGCGCGCTTCCTCAGTGGCTGGCGGATCCGGAAGGCTGGGACGTCGCCTTGCTCCCGCCCGATCTGGCGCTGCTCCGCGCGCTCCAGAAGGTGTGCCCGCGGACGGAAGTGATCGTGCTCGCGCTTCCGGGCGAGCGGGCCGCGTCCATCCGCTGCCTCCAGGAAGGAGCGTTCGCCTCGGTGCGGCGCCCCTGTGAGGGAGGCGAGCTGGACGCGCTGGTCGAGCGGGCGCTGGAACGCAAGTCGCTGCGCGAAGCCGAGGCGCAGCTGCTCGCGCTGCGCGGAGTGCTCGAGGCGCGCGAGAAGCTGCCCGAGGCGATCGTGAGCGCGTTCGCCGAGGCGCTCTCTGCCCAGAGCGCGTGCCTGCTGGTGCCCGCGCCCGAGGACGGCCGCCTCACCGTGGCGTACCTGTGGGGCGGCGACGGGCAGGGAGCTTCCGCGCCGTCCTGGGTGTACGACTGGCTGCGCACGGAAGAGGAGCCCGCCATCATCGGCGCCGCGTCCGGCGACCAGCCCCCGCAGCGCGCGGCCCGTGGCCCCGGGCTGGTCCATCCCCTCACCGCCGAGGGCCGTCTGGTCGCCATCCTCACCGCCCAGCGCGAGCGCCCTCCCTTCGGACCCGCCGATCTGGAGCGCGCCTCGGTCCTCGCCGCGCAGGCGCGGCTCGCGCTGGAGAACGACCGGCTGCTCCAGCACGTCGCCTCGTCCGACCGGCTGGTCGCGCTCGGGCAGCTCGCGGCGAGCATCGCCCACGAGATCCGGACGCCGCTCACCTACGTCCTGGAGAACGCCGGCTACATCGCGGAGCACCTGCCGCGCTTCGCGCCGCCGGAGTCGACGCAGCCCACCCGCGAGACCGTCACCTTCACGCAGCTGCGCCGCGCCTCCTCCGACGCCGTCGACGGCGCGAACCGCATGCGCGACATCATCCGCGACATCGGCGCCCTGGCCAGCGCGGACGAGAGCACGCAGCTGCCCTTCGAGCTGAAGGAGGCGGTCCGCGCCTCGCTGCGCATGGCCGAGGCGGAGCTGCGCGGCCGCGCCACCGTCACCTTGCGTCTGGACGGCGAGACCCAGGTCATCGGCAGCGTGGGACGGATGTCGCAGGTCTTCGTCAACCTGTTGGTGAACGCGGTGCAGGCGATCGGGACGGAGCGGGCGCGCGACGGCCGCATCGTGGTGGTGGTCCGGCGGGAGGGAGCGCGCGTGCTGGCCGAGGTCTCCGACAACGGCCCGGGCATTCCGGCCGGGATGCTGAACCGGGTCTTCGAGCCGTTCTTCACCACCAAGCCGTCGGGGCAGGGCACCGGGATCGGCTTGTTCCTTTGCCGGAACATCGTGCGCCGCCACGGGGGCGAGCTCAGGGTGCGATCGACCGCGCAGCACGGGACCACGTTCGTCGTCGATCTACCGGCGGATCCAACGCAGCCCGAGCGGCAGCGCGCCTCCGAGGTGGAAACGCTCGCGCCGCTGGCGGTCGCCAGGCCCAACTAGCCGCCGCCGTATTCGGCGGCGCTACGTTTTTCCATGGCGCAGACATTATGGGATGCGTTCTGGTCGCCGCCGACAGTCGCCGCCTCCAGGGCGGCGCTGCGCTCTTGGAGTAGCCGGTCAAGCGGCGCACTACGCTTTTCAGAGCGCAGACGTCAGGGGATGCGCTCAGGCCGGTTACTGCTCGGCGGCCTTGCGCGCCATTTCGTCCACGTTTCTCTGCTGCTCGCGCTCGAGCTGCTTCGCGCGGGAGCGGACGTTGTCGAGCTGGCGCTTCGGTTGTGACGGTCCCGCGGGGCTGCCGGCGGTGCCGGCGAGCATGATCTTCGCCGCGAAGGCCAGAACGGCGAGGCCCAGCACGAGCGCGAGGAGGCGACCCATGCGGCCATCCTTCCAGCGTCCCGCCACCGCTGCAACGGCGGGCATGTGCGGCGCGCGGGGGCGGAAGTAGGATGGTCGGATGCGCGTGCGCTTGATTCGAGTCCCCTACGACGCGGGGAACCGCGGGCTGCGGATGGGCGCGGGTCCCGGGCGGCTGGCCGCCGCGGCGGACCGGCTGCGCGCGCGAGGCATCGAGGTGGACGAAGCGGCAGTGGAGGCACCGGCCGGCCTGCGCGCCGAGATCGGCACCACGTTCGCGCTGCACCGGGCAGTCGCGGCGGAGGTGCGCGGTGCGGCGGCGGCCGGAGCGTTTCCGCTGGTGCTTTCGGGGAACTGCGGCAGCGCCATCGGCGCGCTCGCCGCGGCCGGAGCGGGCACCGGTATCGCCTGGTTCGACGGACACGGCGACTTCAACACGCCCGAGACGACCCGGAGCGGGTTCCTCGACGGAATGGCGCTGGCCATCGCGACCGGCCGCTGCTTCCGCCCGCTGGCGCTGTCGGTTCCCGGCTTCGCTCCCGTGGCGGAGCACGACGCGGTCCTCGTCGGCGCGCGCGATCTCGATCCGGCCGAGCGGACAGCCCTCCAGGGTTCCGGCGTGAGCTGGGTCACCGTCGCGGAGGTCCGGCGGCTGGGCGCGGGCGTGGCCCTGCAGCCGGCGATGGATCGCGTGCGGGCCCGGCGCATGCACGTGCACATCGATCTGGACGTCCACGATCCGGCGCTGGCTCCGGCGAACGAGTTCGCTCCGCCGGACGGCCTGACTCCTCCCGAGGTGCAGGACGCAGTCCGCGCGATCGCGGGGGCCCGCGGGATCTGCTCGGCCAGCCTCGCGGCCTACGACCCTGCCGTCGATCCGGAGGGCCGCGCCCTTGCGGCGGGCCTCCAGCTCATCGACCTGTTCGCGGCTCTCGGCTGCTGACCGCGAGCCGCAAGCCGCGTTACGCCTTCGCCGCCGGGGCCGCCTGCTGTCCCTTTCTGTCCCCCTGCGCCGCCTGCTCCGCCAGCGCCTCCTTGCGCGAGAGCCGGATCTTCCCGCTGCGGTCCACCGAGACCACCTTCACCAGCACCTCGTCGCCTTCCTTGAGCACGTCCTCCACCTTCTTGACGCGCGAATTGGCGAGGTCCGAGATGTGCACCAGCCCGTCGGTGCCGGGGAAGATCTCCACGAAGGCGCCGAACTCCATGATGCGCCGCACGGTGCCCAGGTAGATCTTGCCGACCTCCGCTTCCTGGGTGAGCGCGCGGATCATCTTGATCGCCTGGTCGACGCCCTCGCTGTTGGGAGAGGCGATCGCGACCGAGCCGTCGTCCTCGATGTCGATGGTGGCGCCGGTGCGGGCGATGATGTCCTTGATCACCTTGCCGCCGGGCCCGATGACGTCCTTGATGCGGCTGACCGGGATGCGGATGGTGGTGATCTTCGGCGCGTACTGGGAGATGTCCGCGCGCGGCTTCTCGATCGCCTTGGCCATCTCCGAGAGGATGTGCAGCCGTCCGGCGCGCGCCTGGTTGAGCGCATCGGTGAGGATCTGCTTGTCCACGCCGGTGATCTTGATGTCCATCTGGATCGAGGTGATGCCCTTGGCCGTGCCGCACACCTTGAAGTCCATGTCGCCCAGGTGGTCCTCGTCGCCGAGGATGTCGGAAAGGATGGCGATGCGGCCGTCCTCCTTGATCAGGCCCATGGCGATGCCGGCGACCGGCGCGCTGATCGGCACGCCGGCGTCCATCAGCGAGAGGCAGCCGCCGCACACCGTGGCCATCGAGCTGGAGCCGTTCGACTCGAGGATGTCGCTCACCACGCGGATGGTGTACGGGAATTTGTCGTCCGCCGGCAGCACCGAGCGCAGCGCGCGCTCCGCCAGGATGCCGTGGCCGATCTCGCGCCGTCCTGCGCCGCGGAGCGGCTTCACCTCCCCGACCGAGTAGGGCGGGAAGTTGTAGTGCAGCATGAACTTGCGGAAGGACTGGCCCTTGAGGCTCTCCATCCGCTGCTCGTCATCGCTGGTGCCCAGCGTGGTGGTCACCAGGCCCTGCGTCTCGCCGCGGGTGAAGAGCGCCGACCCGTGCGCGCGCGGCAAGAGCCCCACTTCGGAGGAGATGGACCGGACCTGGTCGGTCTTGCGCCCGCCGATGCGCCGCCCCTCGTGCGTGATCATGCGGCGCATGTACTCGTACTTGAGGTCCTCGAGGGCGGTCTTGACGTCCTTCTCCTGGCCGGCGAGCTCCGCGCCCTCGGCGCAGAGCTCCGCGACCACGTCCTTCTTGATCTGCGAGAGCAGCCCGTAGCGCTCGTGCTTCTGGTCATGCGCGTATGCCTCGCGCACCTTCTCGTAGACGGCCGCGCGCACCTTGTCCGAGACGCCGCCCGCGAGCGGCATCTTCTCGAAGGTCCGCTTCGCCTTGCCCACCGCGCGCCGCAGCTCCTCCTGGCGGTCGAGCAGCTGCTCGATGGCGCGCTGCCCGAAGAGCAGCGCCTCGACCATCGTGCTCTCGTCGATCTCCTTGGCGCCGCCCTCCACCATGAAGATGGCGTCTCTGGAAGCCGCCAGCACGATGTCCAGGTCGCCCTGCTCGCGCTCCAACTCGCTGGGGTTGGCGATGAACTTCCCGCCCACGCGGCCCACGCGCACGCCGGCGAAGGCGAACGGGAACGGAATGTCCGACATCGCCAGCGCGAACGAGGCGCCGGTCAGCGCCAGGACGTCGGTGTCGTACTGGTTGTCGGCCGAGAAGACGGTCGCGATGATCTGCGTCTCGTTCTGGTACCCCTCCGGGAACAGCGGCCGGCAGCTGCGATCGATCAGGCGCGAGATCAGCGTCTCGCGCTCGGTCAGGCGGCCCTCGCGCCGGAAGAAGCTGCCGGGGATGCGGCCCGCGGCGGAGAGGCGCTCCTGGTAGTCCACCGTGAGCGGGAAGAAGTCGAGTCCTTCCTTCCTGTCCTTGGCCGACACCGCGGTGACCAGCACCACGCCATCGCCGGCGCGCACCACCACCGAGCCATCGGCCTGCTTGGCCATCTTGCCCGTCTCGATCGAGATGCTCTGATTACCGACCTGCGCGGTCACCGTCTTCGCTTCCATGTGCAACGTCCTTTCGCGGCCCCATGGCCGCGTGCTCTCGTTTGGGAACTGGTGGGGTCAGCCGACCCCGGACTTGCGCGCGGCTTCCTTCCGAGCCGCTGCGGGGCCGTCCGGGGGACCGTTCGGAGCCTGGTCACAGCAGCGAGCCGTTCGCCGCTCTGATGAGGGACCGACCGACGCCTCCGGACCGCGCCGCCTCCTCCTTTAACGCGCCGGGGGGCGTCCCGCATTCGGAATACCCCCCGGAAAAGCCTACTTGCGGATGCCGAGCCCCTCGATCAGCTTGCGATAGCGGGCGGCGTCCTTCGACTTCAGGTAGTCGAGGAGCCGTCTGCGTTGCCCGACCAGCTTGAGCAGGCCGCGGCGAGAATGGTGGTCCTTCTTGTGCGTCTTGAAGTGCTCGGTGAGGTACTGGATGCGCTCGGTGAGGAGCGCGACCTGGACCTCGGGCGAGCCGGTGTCGCGCTCGTGGGTCCGGAACTTCTCGACGACGCCTTGCTTCTTCGTTTCGTAGTGCAACGGCCCTGCGCTCATCACTTCTCCGTGGTCCCCCCGCTCCTCCGCCGGCCAGGCGGGAGGGCGAGCGGGTATCCGATCCGGGCGCGACTGCTCGGAAGGGCGCGCACCCTACCGGCTGGCCGCGACCCCGTCAAGTCCGCGAAACGCCCGAGAGTTCGGAAGCTTCACCGACCCCAAGGGGCTTAGCCGGGGCCCGGCTGGCCGCGGTCCTTCCGGTACTGCTCCGGGACGGTGAAGAGCGGGGAAGAGATGATGTGGTCCGCGGAGCTGCGGTTGCAGGCGATCGCGACGTCGTAGAGGACCGCCAGGCGCAGGAGCGCCTTCACGTCCACGTCGTGCGGCTGCGGGGTCAGCGGGTCCCAGAAGAAGAACACGGCGTCGATACGCCCCTCGGCGATCAGCGAGCCGAGCTGCGCGTCCCCGCCCAGCGGTCCCGAGAGGAGGAGGTGGATGTCCATGTCCGCCTGCATCGCTTCTTTCAGCGTGGCCCCGGTGGTCCGCGTCGCGTACAGCGAGCACCGGGAGAGCGTTCCCCGGTTGAAGAGCGCCCACTCGACCATCTCGTCCTTGCGGCGGTCGTGAGCGACCAGGGCGACCACGGGGCGGGCGTCGGTCCTGGGGAGCTGGGTCACTGTTCCGATCATGGCAGCAGTATAGCGCGCTGTGTCATGACCGCATCACGGACTCCTGGGGCGCGGCCGGACGCCCGCTCGCCTCGACGCGCGGCAGCTCGAACCAGAACGAGGCGCCACCGAGGGCGCTCCGGCGAGTGCCCAGGGTGCCGCCGTGCGCGGTGACCAGGCGCTTCACCGTGGCCAGGCCCAGGCCGATGCCGGGCAGGGTGGCGGAGGCGTGCCGCCCGCGGATGCCCGGCTCGAAGATGCGTTCCCCCAGGTCGGCGGGGATGCCCGGACCGCTGTCCTCCACCTCGAACAGCACGCTCGCCCGGCGCGGACGCACGCGCAGGACCACCACGCGCTCCGAGGCGTCCCCCAGGTACTTGACCGCGTTCCGGATCAGGTTGTTCAGGATCACCATCAGCACGCCTGGGCTGCACGCCACTGCGCAGTCCGGGGTGGGGTCGACGCGTAGCTCGGCGGCGGCCGCCTCCGCCTGCGGCCGGAGCTCCTCCTGGAGCCCGGCGACGATGGGAGGGACGTCGCTCGAGGCTCCCGGCTCCGGGCGCGCGCCGGAGCGCGCGAATTCGAGCAGGGCGTCGACGATGCCGCGGACGCGCTGCAGGCTCGACGCTCCGCGCTGCGCCGCGGACTGCTGGGCCTGCGTCCCCGTCCTCTGCGCCACCGACAGGGCGAGGCCGACGCTGGCCAGCGGGCTCAGCACGTCGTGCGCCACCCGCCCGGCGAACTGCTCCAGCTCCTCCGCGCGGCGCTCGACGATCTCCCGGTGCTCCTCCTGGATCCGCCGGGCCTTCCCCACCGCGCGCACCATGAGCCAGGCCGCGAGGCCGGCCAGGATGACGCAGAGCGTGTCCATCTGCAGCGCCATCCGATCGGCGCGCCGGTGCACCTGCTCGATGCGCAGGGCCGCCTCCTCCGCGGCGCGCGCGTCCAGGTGGACCAGCTTGCCGGCCGTCGCGATCGCCTCGTCCGCGAGCGGGCGGACCTCTCGGGCGAGCGTGGCCGCCGCTTTTTCCGGCTGCCGCGAGCCGAGCTGGGCGATGACGCGCTCCACCGACTCGTCGAAGGAGCGGATGTTCGTCTGGAGCTCGTTGAGCAGCTTCAGCTCCTCGCCGGAAGCGGGCAGGGCGCGGAAGTTGGCGAGGTGCCCATCGAGGTCTTGCCGGGTCTCGTCGACCTCGGCCTTGTCGCCGGGCGCGGCGCCCAGGACCGCCAGGCGGGTCACGAGCTCCTGCAGGCGCCGCACCTCGCCACGGACGTTGCTCATCGAGGCCAGCCCGGGGGCGGCATCGCGCGCGATCGAGGCGGCCAGCCCGCCCACCTCGCGGGAGGCGCGCTGCGCGACCATGGTGGAGACGACGAACGCGGCAGCGACGGCGACGAACGCGAGTGCCAGGATGACCGAATCGCGCCGCATGGCGCGACCAGTGTAACGCCGCGCGCGGCGCCCGCTCCGCGGAACGGCCTAGCGCTCGCCCGCCCGCGCCAGCGGGACCAGCTGCGCGTATCCGGCGTACCGCTCGTCGATGTGCCGCACGTAGTCGACGGGCTCGATGCCGCGGCAGAAGCCGAACCGCGTCTTCGAGGCGTAGCGCCGATCGGACAGCTTCAGGAGATAGGCCGCCACCTCGCGCCAGCGGGTGTGGTCCTTGCCGGCCGCCTTGCAGAGCCGCCGGGCGTCGTCGACGTGCCCGAAGCCGGTGTTGTAGGCGGCCAGGGCGAACCGGTAGCGCTCGATGGGATTGGCGACGTCCTGGTAGTGCTCGTGGAGCTGCTGCATGTACTTCAGGCCGCCGCGGATGGACTGTTCGGGATCGGTCGGGTCGGCGATGCCCAGGCCCTTCGCCGTGCCGGGCATGATCTGGAAGAGGCCCAGCGCGCCTGCCCAGCTCTTGCGCCGCGGGTCGAACCGGCTCTCCTGGTAGATCTGCGCGGCGACCAGGCGCCAGTCGAATCCATGGTGCCCGGCATACTTGCGCACCAGCGGATCGAAGTTCGAGAGCGTGCCCGTCTCCGAGGCGTAGAGCCTGTCCGCGCGCGCCTTGCGGAAGGTGCGCTCCTCCTCGAAGTACTTCCGCTTGAGCACGTTGAAGTCGGGTTTGCGCCGCAGCTCGCGGAAGGTCGCGTCGATCTCGTCGCGCAGCCGGGTGTCGCCCGGCCGCACCGCCCAGGCCAGCGGGCGCTCCTCGGACAGCGCGGGGCCGACCACGAGGTTGTCGAAGTACGCGGCATGGATGTCGGCGAGGAGCGCGTCGGCGACCGTGTAGTGGATCTCGCCCTTGCTGACCGCGGTCAGGATGGTGTCGGTCTCCCAGTCCTCGGGAACGATCCCGATGCGCACCGGGGCGAGGCCTTGCGACTCGAGCTTGCGAGACAGCTCGAGGAGCGTCTCGTGGTAGGTGGAGCTCTTCCGCACGCGGACTTCCTTGCCGGCGAGGTCGTCGGGTCTGCCGACCGGTGCGGCGCCTTCCTGGTAGACGACGACCTCGCGGGTCTTCCCCCACGGCTCGGCGAACAGGACCTGCTTCTTGCGCTCCTCGGTGACGGTGACCTCGGCGGCGATCACGTCGCCCTCGCCCCGCAGGAGCCGGGGGACCATGTCGCCCCAGCTCGCGGTGACCACCATGTCGACGCGGATGCCCAGCCGGTGCGCCAGTTTCTTGCCAAGCTCGTAGTCGAAGCCCATCCGGTGGCCGCGATGGATGAAGAAGCTGGTGTCGTTGTTGCGCGTCAGCACGCGGATGTAGCCCGAGCTCTTGATCTCCTCGAGCGTCCGCGGGTGGTCGGGCCGCCCGGAAGCGCGGCTGACGAGCCCGTCCGGGGCGGAGTCCTCGTCGTCGGGACCGCCGGATTCGGTGCGCGCGAGCGAGATCGACTCCGGGGTCTGGTTCGTGGCCGCGGTGGAATCGGCGGCCGACTGCCTCGCCATACCCGCGAGCACACACACCGATATCGCCAGCGCGCACCGCACCGTCATCTGGCGCGAGGTTACGGGCCGTCCTACAAAACCTCAAGAAAGCGCTCCTGCCGATCAGTTGCCCTCGCGGCCGGCGGGAGGCAACCATGCGCTCGTGCTCCTCCCGGAAGGCATGACGCGGTTCCTGCTCGCCGCCGCGCTGTGGATCGGGGTCTCCGCGATCCGGCGCGTGCTGCTGCGCGGGAGCCGATCGGACGCCGCGCGCACGTTCGCCATCGAGCTGCGCCCGCCGCAGCTCCTGCTGGCCATCTACCTGATCGGACGCGTGGCGGCGTTCGCGCTCGAGGGCGTCGACGGCACGCTGCGCCACGCGAGCGCGACGGCCGCGTACATCGCGGGCGCGGTCGGCGTCCTCCGGCTGGGCGAGGCGCTGCTCTTCGCGGTGCTGCGGCTGCGCGGCGGGGAAGGCATCCCGCGCCTGCTCCGGAGCCTGCTCGCCTGGGCGGGGACGTTCGTGGTCGCGGCGGTGGTGCTCCGCCTCGAGTACCGGCTGAACCTCTCCTCGCTGCTCGCCACCTCCGCCCTGCTCTCGGTGGTGCTGGGCTTCGCGCTGCAGGAGGCGCTGGGAAACCTGTTCAGCGGGCTCACGCTGCACGCCGAGCAGCCCTTCGATCAGGGCGAATGGGTGAGCTTCGGCAAGTGGCGGGGGAAGGTGCTCGACGTCGGCTGGCGCTCGACCCGGCTGGTCACCGGCGACCACGACGAGATCCTGGTGCCCAACGGACTCATCAGCCGCGAGGTGGTGGTGAACCACTCGCGGCCGACGGCGCAGGACTGCGTCGAGCTGTCGGCGATCGTGGACCTGGAGGTCGCGCCTGCGCGAGCGAAGGCGGCGCTCCTGGAGGCGGTTTCCTCGTGCGCGCGGGCCCTCAAGGAGCCGCCGCCGGTGGTGCAGCTCGCCTCCTTCGAGCCGAGCGGGGCCGTCTACCGCGTCCGCTTCTTCACGGAGAGCTACGCGCTGGAGCGCGAGGCGATCGACGAGGTGAACGAGGCGATCTGGTACGCGCTGCGCCGCGCCGCGATCGACATGCCGTACCCGCAGACCACGCTCTCCTTCCGCGAACGCGCCGCCGAGGCCGACGAGCGCAGGCGCCGCGAGCACTTCGAGGACGCGGACGACCTGCTCTCGCGCATCGACTTCCTCGCCACGCTGCGCCCGGCCGACCGCAAGGTGCTGGCGGAGCACGCGCGCTTCCTCGAGTACGGCCCGCGCGAGGCGGTCGTGCGGCAGGGGGAGCCGGGGGACACGCTGTACCTCGTCGCGCGGGGAGAGCTGGCGGTGCGCGTCCGGTTGGAGAACGGCGAGAGGGAGGTGGCGCGCCTGGGGCGCGGCGCGTTCTTCGGCGAGATGTCGCTCCTCACCGGAGAGCCGCGCACGGCGACGGTAGTGGCGCTCTCCGAGGCGGCGCTCCTGGCGGTCGACCGGGTGGCGTTCTCGCGCGTGTTCGCGCAGAACGTCCACGTCGCCGAGGAGCTGGCCGGCGTGATCGCGCGCCGGCGCCGGGACCTGGACGCCGCCCGCGCCGAGGCGGGCGCTTCCCAGGCGGAGGAGGAGACCAACCTCCTCTCCCGCATCGGCGCCATGTTCGGCTTCGGCGGCCGCGCGGCCGGCTGACCCGATCCGCTTGTAGGCCTCACCCGGCCCGGGTAGATCCGGGGCGTGATCGTCGATGCGCACGTGCACCTGTTTCCGGATCGGCTGGCGGAGGCGATCCGGAGATGGTTCAGCGAGCACGCCTGGGAGATCCGTTACCGCACCTCGGTGGACGAGGCGGTGCGCACCTTGCGCGACGGAGGGATCGACCGCTGCGTGGTGCTGCCCTACGCGCACAAGCCGGGGATGGCGGCGGCGCTGAACGACTTCACCTTGCAGCTCGCGCGCGCGTATCCGGAGGTGGTGCCCTGCTGCACGGCGTTTCCCGGAGAGGACGGCATCGAGCGGCTCCTCGACGGCGCGCTGGGGGAGCAGGGCTTCCACGGAGTCAAGATCCACAGCCACGTGATGCGCGTCGCGCCCGACGATCCGCGCCTCGATCCGGTCTGGCGCGCCTCCGCGCGCCACCGCAAGCCGGTGGTGATCCACTGCGGCCGGGAGCCCGCCTCGGACGGCTACGGCACGGACGTGCGCGCGCTCTCCGGAGCGGCGCGGCTGCGCCGCGCGCTGGCGCGGCACCCCGAGGCGATCTGCATCGTGCCCCACCTGGGCATGGACGAGCCGGCCGCGTTCGAGGCGCTGCTCGACGAGTTCCCCAATCTCTACCTGGACACCACGATGGCGATCACGGGGTACTTCCCCGATCCGCCCGACCTGGAGGTGCTGCGGCGCAGGCCGGATCGGATCCTGTACGGCACCGATTTCCCCAACCTGCCTTACGAATGGGACCGCGAGCTCCGGGTCGTCCGCGGGCTCGGCCTGCCTCCCTCGGACGAGGCGCTCGTCCTGTCCGGCAACGCCCGGCGGCTGTTCCGGATCGCCTGAAACCATTCCATTCAGTATCGCGGTACCGAGGGGTCGATCTGGAGCGACCAGGCGTCGATGCCTCCGCCGAGCGAAACGGCGTCCGGCAGGCCGGCGCGGGAGAGGATCTCCGCCGCGTGCAGGCTGCGCACCCCGTGGTGGCAGTAGCAGACGACGAGCTGCCCCGGAGCCGGCTGGACCTCGGCGGCCCGCGAGGGCAGCTCTCCCAGCGGGAGGAGCAGGCTGCCCGGAAGGCGCGAGAGCTCGTGCTCCCAGGGCTGCCGCACGTCGACGAGCAACGGCCGCTCGCCGCGCTCGAGGCGGAGCGAAAGGTCCTCGACCGAGATCTCTCTCCCCATGCCAGGGCCTATCCCACGGCGTCCGCGCCATGAAAAGCGGAGCGCCTCCGATATACCGCGCCGACTATGCGCGCAGCCGCTTGCGCATGGTCCGTCGCACCGTCTCGTAGCCGAGGTCGCGGTACAGATCGCGGGCGCGGCGGTTGTTCCCGGCCACCGACAGCTCGATGTCCTCCATGCCGCGCTCTCGCGCCTCCGCTTCGGCGCGCTGCATGAGCAGCCGCCCCAGCTTCTGCCCGCGGGCCTCGCGGACGATGCCCATGGTGGTGACCTCGAGGATGCGCTTGCCGCTCGCGTCGCGGGTCTCGGTGAGCCAGAGATGTCCGAGGTAGGCGCCCTGCTCGGACTCGAGCACCAGGAGCTGCGCCGCGGCCACCCCGAACCGCTGCGGGGTGAAACCCTGGCCGGCGAGCTTCTGGGGCCAGCGATCGCGCAGCTTGCGGCGCTCGTCCTCGCTGGACTCCCCCAGCGCGTCGATGGCCGTCTCCAGGTCGAGCTGCAGGAAGTGCGGCCAGTCCCTCTCCGCGTACGGCCTCAGGCTCGGCATGCGCCCGCTGTAACGCAGCCTCGGGGGGACCGGCAAGGCGCCTGCATCCGACAGTGCCCGGCAGCTTTCGCTTGCATCCGGAGCCGCGATCCGGTTGAAGAAGCGGCCGGATGGCCAGAAACCCGAGGGGACAGGTGAGGACGCCAGGGGGGCCCGGGCCGCAACAGCACTCGCAGCCGCCCCGGCCGCAGGGCGGCGGGAGCTGGGCCTCGCTGCGCGATTCGGTCCGCCGCGACGTCGAGCAGGCGGCGGGCGCCCTCGCCTTCGCCGCGGCCCTCCACGACCGGCTCGAATCGCAGCGGCGCCTGTTCGCCGATTTTCCCCGGGTGATGGAGCAGCTCCGCAGCGGCGCGCTGGAGCGGGTCGCGACGGCGCTGGCCCGCCTGTTCGAAGGCAAGGAGCAGTTCGACCTGACCCGTTTCCTGCGGGACCTGCCGCTCGCGCTCGGCCAGCTGGCGGCTGCCGAGGCGGCGCGGAAGAGCGCGCCGCGCGAGCCCGCCCCGGCCGAGGCGGCGCCTGCCCCGGCGGCAGCGGGCGACGAGGGCGCGGTCGCCGCACCCCCTGGGGAGACCGCAGCGGCATCGGAGGCGGAGGCTTCGGCGGAGCCGGGGTCCATCGCGACGGCCGAGGGGCTGCCGACGCCGCCCTCGGTCCCGATCTCGACGCCGCCCTCGGTCCCGATCTTGACGTCGGACGCGACTGCGACCGCGACCGCGACCTCGAACCCGACCTCGACCCCGACCTCGAACCTGACCTCGACCTCGACCCCGATCTCGACCCCGATCCCGACCCCTTCTCAGTTCGCCGGCCAGCCGGTCAACGGCGGCGCGCCGGCGGAGCCCCCCTCGCCGCGCCTGGAGCTGCGCTCCCGGCTTCTGGCCGCGGCGCCGCAGCTGGGCAAGGCTGTGGTCACCTACCGGCGCACCGTGGCGACCGTGCGTCGAGCGGCGGCGCCGAGGCGCGCCCCCGGCCCCTGGCGTTCGGACCGCGAGGTGCTGGAGGAAGCGCGCCAGGCGGTGGACTTCGCCCGGCAGCTCTTCGACGCGTACGCGGAAGCCTGGGCCGACCAACCGACGCAGCCGGGCAGCGGAGAGGCGATGAGCGCCGAGACGGACCGCTTCCTGGCCTGGACGCAGCTCGCCCGCTACATGGACGTGGCGGCGCCGCGCTCGCAGCCGCCGCCGCCCACCGAGAAGGCGCCCGACAAGCCCTCCGAGAAGGGCCCCGACAAGCAGCCCGTCACGCAGGGTTCCGCCGGAGCGGGCGCTCCGCCGCCGGAAGCCGAGACGGCGCACCGCGCCTGAACCCGCCATGACGCGGCACGGCGGCGCGCGAAAGATGGCGGCGACCGGAACACATGCCACGATGGTCGCGATATGAAGGCACACCGTCCCCGAATACGGCGGGGGAGCGGCGTTCTGCTGCGAGCGCGCGGATTCTGTTGTAGAAGCCGCGCGATGAAGGAGGTCCCCTTGTGAGCACCAGCCTACGGCCCGTACCGCGGGCGCCCGACGCGGACCTGTCGCCCGAGCTCCTGCTCCGCATCCACGATCTGATGCTGAAGGCGCGCGTGCTCGAGGAGCGGCTCATCGCCATGTACAAGCAGGGCGACGGCTACTTCTGGATCGGGGGGCCGGGCGAAGAAGCCTTCAACGTCCCCCTGGGGCTGCTCATCCACAAGGGGCGCGGGCCGCAGTACGACTACTGCCACTTCCATTACCGGAACAGCGCGACCCTGCTGGCGATGGGCGCCGACCCGACGAACGCCATGCGGCAGATGAAGAACACCGCGACCGATCCGTACTCGGGCGGGCGCAACTTCTGCAACCACTACTCGATCTTCGAGTGGAACGTGGTCCCGGTCACCTCGACCATCGAGGCGCAGTACGCGATCGGCATCGGGACCGCGATCGCGCAGAAGCGCGCGGGGGGGCGGGGGATCACCGTCGTGACCGGAGGCGATGCGGGAACCGCGGAGGGCGATTTCGCCAGCTCCCTGATCTGGTCCTCCCGCCCGGCGAACCCGCTGCCGATGCTGATCCTCGTCACCAACAACAAGTGGGGCATCTCCACGCCGTGGTCGGGACAGCACGGCGAGAAGCGCATCTCGGACCGCGGCAAGGCGTTCGGGATCGAGTCGAAGACCATCGACGGCAACGATCCCGAGGTCGCCTACCGCGAGATTGCCGCCGCGATGGAGTACGTCCGCGGCGAGCGCAAGCCGTTCCTCCTGGAGGCGTTCGTCTCGCGGCTGTTCGGCCACTCCAGCGCCTCCGGAGCGAACGCGGTGGTCGACGAGGCCGACTGCCTCAAGGGATTCGAGAAGAAGCTGGAGGAGCGCAAGCTGCTCACCCGGCAGCAGATGGAGGAGCTGCGCCAGAAATACGCGCAGGAGCTGCAGGAGGCGCACCGCAAGGTGCGGCAGGAGCCGCAGCCCAAGGGCGACACCATCTACCAGAACGTCTTCATGGACCGCGACAAGGTGCGGGAGGGCAACTAGCCGTGTCGACGATGGTCCAGGCGATCCGGATGGCGCTGCACGTCGCGGAGGAGCGCCATGATCTGACCGACGTTTTCGGCGAGGACGTGGGCCCGCCGCTCGGCGGCGCCTTCACCGCCACGCAGGGGATCAAGTGCGCGTGGAACACGCCCCTGGACGAGCGCGGCATCGTGGGCGCCTCGATCGGGCTGGCGCTCGCCGGCTGCCGCAACGTCGGCGAGATCCAGTTCTGCGACTACGCCTACAACACCATCGATCTGCTGAAGCTCGCCGGCCTGCAGACCTGGTCGACCAACGGCGATTGGAACGTCCCGATGACCATCCTGACGCCGGTCGGGGCGGGCATCCGCGGCAGCATCTACCACTCGCACTCGTTCGACGCGACGGCGACGCACATCCCCGGGTTCAAGATCGCCATCCCCTCGACCCCGAGGGACGCCTACGGCCTCCTGCTCTCCTGCATCGTCGACCCCAACCCGTGCTTCTTGCTGGTCCCGAAGGCGCTGATGCGCGTGCGCAGCCTGCCGGGGGAGGAGATCCCCGGCGAGCCCGGCGACGACCGCGCGCTGAGCAAGATGATCGATGCGCCGCTCGGCGACCGCGCCAAGTGGCAGCCGCAGTGGCCCGACACGCCGGACATCTTCATCCCCTTCGGCGAGGCGCGGACGGTGCGGAGCGGCCGCGACGTGACCGTGGTCAGCTACGGGCGCACGCTGCCCTTGTGCAAGAAGGCGGCGGACGAGCTCGCCCAGGAAGGCATCGAGGCCGAGGTGATCGATCTGCGGACGCTCCATCCGTACGACTGGCCGCGCATCCGGGAGTCGGTCAAGCGGACGGGCCGCGCGCTGTTCGTGAACGAGGACACGGAGATCAGCAACTTCGGCGAGCACCTGCTGCGGCGGACGGTCGAGGAGCTGTTCTACGACCTGGCCGCGCCTCCGCGCCTGCTGGCAGGCGTCTTCCTCCCCGGAGTCGGGCTCGCCGACAGCCTGGAGATGGCGTCCGTGCCTCAGCTCCCGTCGATCCGGGACACGATGCGCCAACTGGCCCACCACCAGGCCTGATCGGCTGGCGGCCGACCCAGGAGGAAGTCATGCGCAGCTTGATCGCCGGACTGGTGGTACTGCTGGCCGTGCCCGTGGCGGCGGCGGAGCATCCCTGCAAGGACGATGCGGAGAGGCTCTGCAAGGGGGTCGAGCCCGGGCAGGGGCGCATCTTGCAGTGCCTGAAGCAGCACGAGGCAGACCTCTCGCCCGCCTGCAAGCAGAAGCGCGACTCGTTCCGCGAGCGCATGGAGGAGATCCGCGCCGCCTGCGAGGACGACGCGCGGAAGTTCTGCGCCGGGGTGCAGCCCGGCGGGGGCCGCGTCGCCCGCTGCCTGCAGCAGCACCAGGCGGACCTGTCGGTGGCGTGCCGCGACGAGGGCAAGAAGCTCGGCGAGGAGCAGAAAGAGCACCGCGCCCTGCTGCAGGACGTCCAGCAGAGCTGCCGCGACGACGCGCAGAAGCTCTGCGCGGGGGTGAAGCCGGGCGGTGGCCGGATCGCGCGCTGCCTGCGCTCGCACAAGAGCGACCTGTCCCAGGCGTGCACCGCCGCGATCGAGCACGCCAAGGACCAGTGGTAGCTCGTCCGCGAGCCGCAAGCCGCAAGCCGGACCGGGTCACTCCACCAGCGCGGCGAGCACTTCCGTTGCGCTGATCACCTGCTTCTGCAGCAGCGCCGCCGCGTACCCGGAGAAGGGCAGCAACGCCCGCGAGGTGATCGCGAAGGGCGCGATCTGCGCCAGCGGCTTGCCGGAGGCCAGCGCGGCGCGCGCCTCGTCGGTCACCTGGAACGCCTCGACCACCACGGCCCGGCCCACGTAGCCGGTGCGGTTGCACGCGTCGCAACCGACCGCGCGCGGCAAGGGCAGGGTCGCTTGCGCGGGATCCATCACCTTGCGCGCGATGAGCGCTTCGACCAGCGCGGGGGGGTGCGGCTCGAGCGTGCGGCACGCGGTGCACAGCTTCCGCACCAGCCTCTGCACCAGCACCAGCGCGATCGACTGCGCCACCAGGGCGCGCGAGCAGCCCAGGTTCTCCAGGCGCTGGAAGGCTGCCATGGCGTCGTTGGCGTGCAGCGAGGTGAAGAGCAGGTGCCCGGTCATCGCCGCCTCGAGAGCGAGCACGGCCGTGTCCGCGTCGCGCGTCTCGCCGACCACGATCACGTCCGGGTCCTGCCGCAGCAGCGAGCGGAGCGCCTGCGCGAATCCGAGGCCCGCTGCCGTGTTCACCTGCACCTGGGTCACGCCCGGCAGGCGGTACTCGATGGGATCCTCGACCATCATGATGTTGGTGTCGGGCCGGGTGATCTTGCGCTCGTTGAGGAGCGAATAGAGCGTCGACGTCTTCCCCGATCCGGTCGGACCGGACACCAGGATGCCGCCGTAGGGCCGGTTGAGCGCGCGCCGCACCGCCTGGAGCGTCTGCTGCTCGAAGAAGATCTGCTCCAGCTGGCGCGTGGAGCCGGACGCCTCCAGGATGCGCAGGGCGATCTTCTCGCCGCGGTTCGCGGGCAGGGTGGAGACGCGCAGGTCGACGTCGCGCTTGCCCGCGGTGAGCCCGATGCGCCCGTCCTGCGGCATGCGCCGCTCGGTGATGTCCAGGCCGGCCAGCACCTTGATACGCGCGGTGAGCGCCTTGAGGGTGACGGCCGGCGGCACCGCCTCGGGGTATTCTTGTAGAACGCCGTGCACGCGCAGCCGGATGCGCGGCGCCCCGGCGCTCGGCTCGATGTGCACGTCCGACGCTTCGCGGTCGAGCGCGCCGACGATGAGCCGGTTGACGAACTTGATCACCTCGTCGCCCATCGCCCGCGGCGGCGTCGCCTCGCGGTCGCTCTCCGCCGCCGCCTCGAAGACCAGCGTGTCCGGATTGACCGAAGGGCCGCTCACCTTGGCGGGCCGCGCCGCGGCGGCCGCGTCCACCCGGAGCCGCACCACCGCCTGCGCGAAGTCGTCGGCGGAGATGGCGACCACTTCCGGCTCGACGGTGGGGAGCGTCCGGCGCAGCTCGGCCAGCGCGCCGGTGTTGCGCGGAGCGACCATGCCGACGGTCAGGCGCGACCCGGACAGGCGGAGGGGCAGGATGCGGTGCTGCCGCACCAGCTTGGCGGGGATCATCGCCAGCACCGAAGGCTGCAGGTCGAAGTCGCTCACCTCGACGAAGGGGATGCTCCCGGAGAACCCCCGCTGCCCTTCGCCCGGAGGGGCGGAGGGCCCCAGCTCCTCCGGCATCAGCTCGGTGAGCGCGAGCTGCATGCGCTCCATGGCGCAGACGCGCGCGAGCTGGCCGGCGACCGTGCGCAGCACGGCCTCGGCGACGGGCTGCACCTTGCGGATCAGCCCGGCCGCCGGGTCCTTCTGCATCCACAGGATGCGCGTGGGCTCCTGCGCGACGAGAGTGGTCGGGCTCGGGCCGCCCAGCACCAGGGCCGCGTCGCCGAAGTGATCGCCGGGCCCCAGCGTCTCCACTTCGCTGCCGTCGGGGAGGCGGACGCTCAACTTCCCGGAGAAGACGATCCCGAGGCCGTCGCTCGGCGCTCCCGCGGTCACCACCGCGGCGCCGGCGGGCACCTCCACGCCGGCGAGGAGCGCGGCGGCGCGGGCGACGATGGACTTGTCGGCGCCCTTGAACAGCTCGCAGCGGGCGAGGAACGGCTCGATCTTCGCCGGTGCGAGCTTCACCACCTCGCCCAGCGGTGCCGCGGGCGGAACGGCGGCAGCAGCCGGCGCGGGTGGCGGCGCGGAGCCGGCGGCTGGAGGAGCAGGGGAGGCTGCCTGCGCATCGCCGTTGGGCGCGGAAAGTCCACTGGTCTGCGCGCGTTCTGCCAACGACCCCCCTGGGCCGCGAGCGTAGCAGACCTCTTCGCCTCGGCCAGAATCCGCCGCGTGCGACGACGTGGTGCTAGGTGGTCCGGGGTGGGTCGCGGGGAGCGCGGCAGGAAGCGAGCCCCAGCGCTGCCGAGATGCGGTGCCGGTTGCGCGCGAAGCGGTCGTATCCGCGGTCGGCGATCCAGGCGATCCCCGGCAATCGCAGCGCGTGCCCGAGGAGGGCCCACCCGCGCAGCTCGCGGAGGAGCCGGGACATCGCCGCCCCGCGGGTCAACTTCCGCGCGCCCTCGATCACGACGACGGTGTGCTCGGTCTCCTCGCGCGAGATCCCGGCCGGAAGCTCGCCGTCGTTTCCCACGAACCGCAGCCTGCCCCGCCGGTCGCGCTTGCGCAGCCACTCGACGCTGGCCTGGCAGACGCCGCAGTCCGCGTCGTACACCACGAGCAGCGGCTCCATGCCCGCCAAGATAGCTCAGACTCCGCCTTCCGCGGGGTAGGCCTCGAGGCCGTGCTCGGCCAGGTCGAGGCCCGTCCGCTCGTCCTCGGGCTTGGAGCGCACCCCGATGAGCTTGTCGCAGATCTTGAACACGGCGTACGAGACGGGCAGCCCATAGACGACCAGCGCGAGGAACCCGCAGATCTGGATCCCGAGCGTGGGGATGCTGGTGCCGCCTTGCAACTCACCGCCCGGGTGGATCCAGTCCGGGGGCAAGACGCCCCACCAGAAGAGCTGCCCGTAGATCCCGGCCATCAGCCCTCCGATCACGCCCGAGGCGAGGTGGCAGGCGATGCTGCCGATGGCGTCGTCGATCTTCAGGGTGCGTTCCACCCAGCGGAACGTGTACGGGAACTGGAATCCCGCCACGAGCCCCACCAGCAGGCCGTAGCCCGGCGGCGCGAACCCCACGCAGCTGCAGATCGCCACCAGCCCGCCGAGCAGCCCGTTCGCGAGCACCAGCGGATCGGCCGCGCGGTGCAGCCGGTACCCGGCGATGAGCGCCCCCAAGGTCCCGCCCGCCCCGGCCAGCGCGGTGGTGACCATCACCCACCAGATGTCGGAGAAAAGGTAGTCCGCGAGGTAGAGCCCGCGCGCGCCGGCCGCCTTGCCGAGGGCCGGGTGCGCGGCGGCGTTGGCGATCACCGAGCCTCCGTTGAAGCCGAACCAGCAGAAGGCGAGCAGCAGCGCGGCGAACGCGGTGAGCAGCACGTTGTGCGCCGGGATCGCGACCGGACTGCCGTCGCGGCGATAGCGTCCCAGGCGCGGCCCGACGTACCAGCCGCCCACCAGGCCGACGATGCCCCCGAGCGCGTGCACTCCGGTGGAGCCGGCGTAGTCGGTGTAGGGCGCCCAGAAGTGCGTGCCGGTTGCGTCGGCCGACATGCCGTACGCGATCAGCTTCTTGCCGAGCGCGCTTCCGACCTCGGGGGTGAAGAGGCGGTCCATCGCCTGCACCACCCAGCCGTGCGGATCGAGGAGCGGCGATCCGCCCAGCCCGCCCCAGATGAGGAACCCGAAGATCGGATACACGATGCCCGAGTAGAGCGCGGCGAAGAGCAGGTAGGCCTTGAACTTGAATCGCTCGCTGAAGACCGTGCCCGGGATCGCGGTCGAGGTGATGCAGAACGTCAGCGACCCGAAGAAGTTGGAGACGTAGACGGCGGGCGCGGCGTTGAAGTGCCACGGCGCCCAGGAGGAGGCGGCGCCCGCCCAGCCGACGTAGCCGGTGATCGAGTCCTCGAGATTCGCGAGCAGCGTGCCCGTGCCGCGCTGGTGGATGAGGTAGCAGAGGGGCCACGCGAACGCCTTGATGGCGAACCCCACCAGCCAGAAGCAGAAGGTCGCGATGGCGGTGTGGGCCAGCACCTTGGCGGCGACGTGCGCGGCGTTCTTCGCGCGCACGGAGCCGGCTTCGAGCAGCAGGAAGCCGCACTGCATGAGGAAGATGATCGCGAAACAGAGCGCCCACCAGCACACCGCGACGACGGTTGCGAGGCGGGCGAACTGCTCCTGGGAGACGGGCGGCGCGGCGGCCAGGAGGCCGAGGTAGGCCATCGTTTTTGTCCCTCCCTGCGCTTTACCGTACCAGCAGAAGAAGCGCCGCGTCATCCGGCCGGAGGGCGGGCAGCCTCGTGCTAGGATCCCGACATGGTTCCGGAGAAGTACTCCCTCGCGGCGGTCGCGCAGCACCTGCTCGCGCTGTTCGAGGTCCGGCGGCCGGGCGTCTCGCGCTGGGATGCCGAGGCGCAGGGGCGCTTCGGCCGCGAGGCCGAATCCGCGCTGCAGCAGATGGAGCAGCAGTGCCGCGAGCTCGGGGTCGACGACCCACCCCACTGGCAGCGCGCCCGGGCGGTGGTGCACGACGCGCTGCTGCCACGGTACGCACGGCTTGCCGAGGCGGAGAACGCCGCCGCCGCGCGCGACTACGGGATGTGGAGGGGCAGCGATCTGGTGGCGCGCGCGGCGTTCGCGCTGTGCGGCCTCGTGCTCGGCGCGATCGCGGTGGCGGTCCCGTGGATCCCCGTGCAGGAGAAGTGGGTCCCCTGGGCGCTGTTCGTGCTGGGTCCCTTCCTGCCGGACTTGTACGCCTGGTGGTACCGCCGGCAGCACCGCAGGCGGCTCGAGGCGCTGGTCGCCGACCTGGCCCGCGAGGGCGCGACGCTCGAGGCGTACCGGCCCCTCTCCGAAGTGCAGCAGAGTCTCGGCTTCCGCGCCGACGGGGCGCAGCTTCCGACCACCGATGCGCCGGCGCCCGCGCCGCGCGCACAGACGAAGGGATAGGCATGGCGTTCGCGATCCCCAGAATCGGTTTCCCCAAGCCGGGCGAGCCGGGTGCGCGCCGCAGCCGCTCCGTGTGGCTCATCGGCTCGGCGCTGGTCGTCCTGCTCGTCGGCTACAACTCGTGCACCACCTACGTGCGCCCGGGCGAGGCGGGCGTGAAGCAGATCAAGTTCGGCATCGGGAAGGGCATCGAG
>DASWGQ010000097.1:0-19655 GCA_036393595.1 Myxococcales bacterium
AAGTAGAGGTTGGACGCGTGCCAGAGGAGCTTGGTCTGCTCCAACACCGCCTCGCGCACCCGCGGGTTGGCGTGGCCGACGGAGACGGTGGCGATGCCGCCGATGAAGTCGAGGTACTTCTTGCCGTCCGCGTCCCACACCGCCGTCCCTTCGCCGCGCACCAGCGCGACGGGCTGCGTCCGGTAGTTCTGGAAGAGCACCTTCCCGGCCCGCTCGACGAGGTCCTGATTCGCCATGCCGCCGAGTGTAACAGACGTCGCCCTATTGGCGCCGAGCGCGGACGAACTCGATCAGGTTGTCGAGGTAGCTCTCGATGGGCGGGCAGCGGATGCCGGTCCCGTCGAGGATCTCCAGCGTGTGCCGGCTGGAATAGAAGCTGAGATGGTTGACGTAGGCGGTGGCGGCGCGCTGCTCGCGCGTCAACCGCTCCAGGCCGGGGAGCTTGAGCAGCGCATCCGTCAGCTTGTAGCCGAGCGATAGCCGAGGCAGCTTCTTCCCGCTGCGTTGCGCGATCGTCTCGTACACGCGCCGCGCGCTGGACGGGTTCGGATCGACGAGGTGGAAGGTGCGTCCGACGGCGCGAGAGTCCTTGTGGATCGCCGCGGAGGCGTCGACCACGTAGTCGATGGGCACGGCGTTGAGCGGCGCGATCCCGTCGCCCGGGAGAGGCACCGGAATCTGGAGAGGACTGGTGACCAGCAGGATGGCCAGCGCGTACGGGCCCTCGAACCGATCGATCTCGCCCGTCTTGGTGTCGCCCACCACGATCGACGGCCGCAGCACGGTGGTGGGGATCTGCCCCATCGCGCGCCGCACCAGGAGCTCGGCCTCGAACTTCGATTCCTCGTAGGAGTTGCGGAAGGCCTGCCCGCAAGCGAGCTCGTCCTCGGCGATGACTCCCACCCGGTCGCCGGAGACGAACACGGTGGAGAGGTGCGTGAACCGCCGGAGCTGGCGGCAGTCGATGGCCAGCTCCAGCACCGCTTGCGTGCCGGTCAGGTTCACGCGCCGCATCTCCTCGCGCGGCGCGCTGAGCGTGCTCTGCTCCGCCGCGTGCAGGACGTCGGTCACCCCGGCGGTCAGCTCGCGGTATTCGGAGGTGGAGAGCCCCAGGTGCATGGCGGAGGCGTCGCCGACCAGCACGTCCATCGCGCCCTGGGCGAACTCGCGCGCAGCGCTCGCTTCCTTGTCCTGCACCAGCAGCGAGACCTGCGCACCCCCCGCGTGCAGCCGCAGCGCCATGCGCCGCGCGAGCAGCTTGGGGAAGCCGGTGATGAGGACGTGGTCCATCACCCGCCCCGCTGCCAGCCGGCGCGCAGCGTATCGAGCACTCGCGCGACCTGCGCGCGGAGCAGCTCCGGCGCGCCGGTGTTCTCGATGACGAAGTCGGCCACCTTCGTCTTCTCGTGCGCCGGCAGCTGGGCGGCGATGCGGGCGCGCCCCTCAGCCTCGGCCATGCCGTCCCGCAGCGCGAGCCTGCGGACCTGTTCCTCGACGGGCGCGGTGACCACGATCAGCCCGTCGAGGCCGTGGTGGAGCCCGTTCTCGACGATCAGCGCCGCCTCGTAGAGCGCGAGCGGCTGTCCGCGCGCCGCGAGCCGATCGAGGCGGGCCCGCACTTCCCTTCCGATCAGCGGGTGCAGGATGGCGTTGAGCGCGGCCCTCTCCTGCGCGTCCGTGAAGACGCGGGCGGCGAGCGCCTTCCGGTCCAGCTCGCCTTGCGCGGTCAGCACGCCGGGAAAGCGCGCGACCACCTCGGCCAGGCCCGGGGTGCCGGGGGCCACCACCTCGCGCGCGACCTGGTCGGCGTCGATCACCGGCACGCCCCGTTCCGCGAAGAGCCGGGCGACCGTGCTCTTGCCGGTTCCGATGTTGCCGGTGAGACCGAAGACGCGCATCGGACTCAGTCTATAGGAGCGCTCCGAAAGGTGGCGAACGGACGCGTTGCGCCACCGTAGACCCGCTGATACGTTCCACAGCCCCTCGATGCGTCTCGCCTTCGCCGCCGCCCTGCTCGCCCTGGCCGCGCCCGCCCTGGCCTCCGATCTGGTCGGCCCGGAGAGCTGCCGCGCCTGCCATGCCCAGGCGTACCGCATCTGGTCGCAGAGCCCGCACGCCCGAGCGGTCGATTCCTTCACGCCCGACCAGCGCCGCTCGGCCTTGTGCCTGTCGTGCCACTCCCGGGACGAGCAGCGATCCAATCCCGCCGATCCCGTGGCAGGGGTGTCCTGCGAGAGCTGCCACGGCGGCGGCCGTTACTACCAGCCGGCCGTGGTCATGCGCGACAGGGACCTGGCCCGGCTGTTCGGCATGCAGGACGCGGCCTCGACCTGCGTCTCTTGCCACGGGTCGGCGTCGCCCTCCGCGCAGCCCTTCGACGTCAAGGCGGCGCTGCAGCGGATCGATCACTGGACGGCCGAGCGCGCGAAGAGGCAGCCGGGCGCGCAGGCGAGGGCAAAGAGCACGCGGCTCGCCGCGTGGCTGCGCGGGCAGCGATGAGCGAGACGCTGGTCCAGGCCGGTCCACTTCCCGGCGCGGTGAGCGACGTCGCGCAGCTCCCGCCCGAGGAGTCGCACGCCGTCGTCGAGCAGGTGTTCCGGTTCTTCTGCTCGCTCCGGCTCACCCTGGCGAATCTCTTGTTGCTCTTCCTGGCGATGATCGCCGGCACGTTCGTCAACCCCCAGAACGACTCGCTGCTGAACATCGAGCGCGCCTTCGCGAACCGGCCGGTGGTCCTCGGCGCGTACCGGTGGCTCGAGCTCTACGATCTGTTCCACAGCTGGTGGTTCACCCTGCTCCTGGTCTCGCTGGCGCTGAACCTCATCGCCTGTTCCATCGAGCGGCTCCCGCGCATCTGGTACTTGGTGCGCTATCCGGAGACGCGCCTCGACCACGTGGTCGGCTTGCGTTACCGCACGGCCGCGGCGCCCACGCGGCTGTCGGCCGAGGCCGTCGCGGAGCAGCTCCGCGCGCGCAAGTACAGCGTCCGCGCGGCGGAAGAGGGCGCGTTCGCCGAGAAGGGCAGGTACGCCCGCTTCGGAGTGTGGGTCGTGCACGTGTCCCTGCTCCTCATCCTGGGCGGCGGCATCGTGGGCCGGCTCACCGCCTTCGAGGGCGTGGCCAACGTGCCGCAGGGAGGCGGCCAGGCGGACGCGTTCATCGAGCGGCGGCCCGACGGCACCCAGTTCCGCCACAAGCTGGTGGACCGGGACGGCCGGCCGTTCCTGGTCCGCTGCGACGACTTCCGCCTCAAGGAGTTCGAGCCGGGGCGGCCCAAGGCGTTCGAGTCCGACCTGCGCGTGTTCCGCAGGCTGCCCGACGGCAGCGCGGGCGGGGAGCTGGCCCGCGAGACGATCACCGTCAACCACCCGCTGCGCTATGGCGGGCTCACCTTCTACCAGGCCAGCTACCAGCAGCTGGAAGAGGGGATGCGCGCCCGCGTGAAGATCCTCGACAAGGCGACGGGCGCGGAGGTGGTGCGTCTGGCGGCCCCGGGAGAGCCGATCGAGGCGGCCGAGGGGCTCAGCTACCAGGTCGTCGACCACCAGGAGGATTTCTCCGGCCTGGGGCCCGCGGTCCAGGTCGTGCGCGCGGAGGAGCCGCCGGGATCGCGCCCCGAGGCGGGGCCCGACGGCCGGATGCGGCCGTCGAAGCTCGCGAACATCACCTCGTTCTGGGTCTTCGCGAAGAAGCCCGACTTCGATCGCGACAACCGCGAAGACCGGTTCGCGTTCCGCTTCGACCGCCTGACCCCGTTCTACGCCACCGGGCTGCAGATCGCGCGCGATCCCTCGACGCCTTTCGTGTACACCGGCTGCTTCCTGCTCTTCCTCGGCATCGGCATCGCCTTCTACACCTCGCACAAGCGGGTCTGGGCGCAGGTGCGCGACGGCGAGCTCGCGCTGGGCGGCGCGGCGCACCGCAACGCGGAGGCGTTTGGCCGCGAGTTCGACGAGCTGTGCGAGATGCTGGGGGTCCCGGACGGCGGCGGGGGCGAGCGGGCGGCGGCGTGATCGTCCTCGAGGCCGGGTTCGTGAAGTCGGCCACCGCGCCCGAGCAGTGGCCGCCGGCCGACCGTCCCGAAGCGGCGTTCTGCGGGCGCAGCAACGTGGGCAAGTCGAGCTGCCTGAACGCGCTCACCAACCGGCGCCAGCTCGCGCGGGTATCGCGGACGCCCGGGCGCACCAGGCTGCTCAACTTCTTCGACGTGGGCGTCGCCGAGCGCACCCGCTCGGGCGGCCGGGGGCCCGAGCACCGGCTGCGCCTGGTGGACCTGCCCGGCTATGGCTTCGCGTCCGGCCCGCGCGAGGAGCGCGAGCGGTGGAAGGCGATGATCGAACGCTACCTGACCGCCCGCGAGACGCTGCGCGCGCTGGTGGTGATCGTCGACGGCCACCTGGGCGCGCAGCCCAGCGACGTGGAGATGGTCGGCTGGGGGCAGTCCCTGGGGAAGCGCATCGTGGTGGTCGCGACCAAGCTCGACAAGCTCGGCCGCACCCGCCGCTCAGCCCAGCTGCAGAAGATCGCCGCCACGCTCGGCGTACCGCCCGGCGAGGTGATCGGCTTCTCCGCCAAGGAAAGATTCGGAGTCGACGAGCTGTGGCGAGCGCTGGCCGAATACGGCGGCGGCTAGGTCACGGGCATCTGGGAGCGGTTCGGACTGCCGAACGCGCCCTCGTTCTGCTGCAGCTCCTGGGCCTTGCGCCGGACCTTGTCGCCCAGCTCGTTGCGCAGCTCGTCTCCCGACTTGGGCGCGAACGCCAGGCCGATGCCCGCGCCGACCAGGCAGCCGAGCACGAAGATGCCGAGGCTGCCCAGCGTCGTCGCGAGCGCGCTGCGGCGTTCCTGCAGCCCGATGGATTCCAGCACGTCGTCGCGATCGATGTCTTGCAGGTACTTGAGCGCCTTCAGGCCGCTCTTCTTGAGGTTCATGTCGGGCCTCCTGCGGTCGAGAAAAGTTTGTTTGTCCGCTTCCGCACGCAATCTGCGCACGCCCGCCGCGCGGTGCCGTGCGGGCCCGGGGCGCCCGCTAGACCGCGCTGCTTCCGGACGGGCGCTCGCCGTCGTTCGAGCCCGCCAACGCGCCGATCTGGCTCTTGATGAGGGGGACCAGCGCCAGCCGCATGCCGATCTTGATGAGCCGTCCGGTCACCGGCGAGAAGAGCCCGCCGCCGAGCACGTACCCGATGCCCAGGGCCGCGAACATCATGCCGATCGGGTGGCGCTCCACGCGCCCCCGCAGGTCGAGCGTGCGGCTCAGGTTCTCCATCGATCCCGACACCGCGCTGCCGAACGCACGGGCTTCTTCCACGGCGCGCTTCGCATGCTCGAACACCTCGCCGTTCCCGTCCTTTCCGCCCGAGCCCTGGTAGTCCGTGTCGATCGCCACGTCGTCCTCCTTGCGCCTCAACGCGAGACGATCTTCCCGATCACGTATCCGAGCGCCAGCGCGCCCGCGAGGCAGACGATGGGGCGCTCGCAGATGAACTCGGAAGCCCGGTCGAGCGCCTGATCGACGGCCACCTTCGTCTGCTCCATGATCCGCTGCGCGTCTTGCGCGCTGAGGTCGCCCAGCATGCCGGCGCCGAAACCGTTTCCCGACTTCTCCACATCGACCATTGGGAACCCTCCGACGGCGCGAGGATGTGCCGAACGGAACCTGAGCCCGCGCCTGCCGGCCAACCTAGGCACCGCGTCCGCCCGCCGCTACTGCGCCGGCACGGCCGCTTGCCGTATGGAAGCGAACGCGGGCTGACTGCTCGCGAGCCGGCTCCGCCTGACCGACGAAGTCGTGGTGCTGCGTCGCCTTGCGCGACAGCACTTCGCCGCGTTGCGTCGGGACGCATCTGAACGCCGGTTCCGGTGGCATGGGGGCTCCCTGCAGTGTCCCCGGGGCGTTCGGCTATGCTCCAAGCCGATGCCGCTCGAATTCGCCGGCGCGACGGACGTCGGGCGCAAGCGAGACCACAACGAGGACGCGCTGCTCCTCTTGCCGCAGTTCCAGCTGGCGGTGGTCTGCGACGGGATGGGCGGGCACCAGGCGGGCGAGGTGGCGAGCGGCATCGGGGTCGAGACCGTCCGCCGCTTCTTCGAGATCGCGCAGGATCCGGAGGCCACCTGGCCGTTCGGCTACGACCGGCAGAAGGACGAGCCCACCAACCTCCTGAACGTGGCCGCGCAATGGGCCAACCAGCGCATCCGCGAGGCCGGGGAAGCGGACAGCGGGACCCGCCGCGGCCTGGGGACCACCTTCGTGGGTCTCCTGGTGCGCGGCGCCACCGCGCACTTCGGTTGGGTGGGCGACAGCCGCGGCTACTTCTGGCGGCGGGGCGAGCTGCACGCGACGACCAGCGACCATTCCCTGCTGAACGAGCTGGTCAAGACGGGCCGGCTCACCCAGGACGAGATCGACAACTTCCAGCACAAGAACGTCATCACCCGGGCGCTGGGCATGGCGGACCTGACCGGGATCGACATGACCCAGGTGGACCTGTTGCCGGGCGACGTGTGCCTGCTCTGCTGCGACGGGCTCACCGGCATGGTGAGCGACGCGCGGATCGCCGAGATCCTCGGGGCGGAGAACGACCTGCGAGCGGCCTGCACGCGGCTGATCGACGAGGCCAACGCGAACGGCGGCGTGGACAACATCACGGTCGCGCTGGTCCGCTACGCGCCTTGAGTGGGCGCCCCGCGGCGCCCCGGGGACGATGTCGGGAGCGCGCGCCTGGCCGCCCGTGGACAGCGGCGGCGCCCACGGGGCAAAGTGGTGGTCGCGGAGGCCAGCCATGGGTAAGAACGGCCACGTCCATTTCTCCGACGAGACGCGCCAGGCGGCGCTGTTCGAGACGATGATCCTCGCCGCCGGGTCGGACGGAGACGTCAGCAAGGTCGAAGTGGAGGAGATCTACCGCCGCGTCTTCGAGCGGCCCGAGTTCCACGGGATCCACGCCAGCGATCTCCGGCAGGCGATCTCCCGCGCGGCACAGCAGGTTGCGGAGGTGGGAGATCTCTCCTCCATCCTCCGCTCCATCGCCGAGCGGCTGCCCGATCGGCCCTCGCGCGAGCTGGCCTTCGGGCTCGCGGCGTCGGTGGCGTGGGCGGACCGCCGCACCCATCCCCCCGAGGTGGAGCTCCTCAAGGCCCTGCAGCGGACGTTCGAGCTGGACGACGCCGAGGTCGCCCGGCTGTTCGAGCTGGCCGGCGATGAGGCCCCGCTTCCCCCGACCGAGGCGCGCTGAAGCAGTCGCCGCTGTAGAAGTCCTCCATGGCGCTCCAGATCCCGTTCTTCATGGCGCCCGAGGACGAGCGCGACGTGCTCCGCCGCCTCTCGGGCCTGCAGCTCGAGCTGTGGCCGGAGCTGACCGAGCCGCAGCACCGTCCACCGCGGTGCGGCGAGGACACCCAGCTCGTCGACCCTGCCTACTACCTGGCGGCCGGCGACGTCATCGCCTATCCGCTCAAGCGCGGCCAGAACCGGGGCCGCTGGAAGATCGACGAGGTGAAATCCCCCGTCCTCTACTTCTTCCGCTCGCAGCTCGACGAGGAGGGGCAGCTCCGCTCGGGGTATTTCTGGGCGGAGACCGAGACGGGCGGCGATCAGTCGCGCATCGGCGGGAAGCCGTCCCGCTTCCTCCGCGCGGTGCGCGAGCTGCAGGAGGCGGTGAAGTCGCGCTTCCGCCGCAGCTCGCCGGTGAAAGGCACCATCTACTTCGTCGGACCCGCGGCCGCGCGGCTGGCCCAGGCGGGAACGCCGCTGCGCGAGGCGGGGCGCAAGGGAGAACTGGTGCGCGTGTATCGCTAACCCCAGAGGTTCGCGCGAGTTGGCCGCTCTGCCGAGGGTGTGATGCTCTTCGATCCGGCGCCTTCGGCGCCTCTACAAGGGGGGAGCTCGCTCCCCCCTCGACCCCCCAACAGATCACGGGTCAACGGAATCGAGGGTTGGAAGGAGCTCCGCGCCTCAGGTGGAGCCTCCGACCCGGACCAGCTCGGCATAGAGCCTGATCGCGCTCCTGGTGGCCTTCACGAAATCGCCCAGGTGGAGGCTCTCGTTCTCGGAGTGCGCGTTCGTGTAGGGATCCTCGACGCCGATGAGGAGCGCGGGCACGCCGCCCAGCTCCTTGCTGAACGGGTCGACGAAGGGGATCGACCCGCCGCAGCCGATGGTCACCGGCTCGGCGCCATATCCGTCGCGCAGCGCCTTGAGCGCCGCCTTGAACGCCGGCGCCTCGGTGCTCGTGTACCACCAGCTCCCCGCGCCTTCCTTGTGGACCTGCACCTTGACGCCCCAGGGAGGGTCCCTGGTCAGCGCCTCGGTCAGGCGCTTCTCGACGTCCTTCGGGTCCATGTCGGGCACGGTGCGCAGGCCGACCCGGGCCCAGGCGCTGTCCACGATGATGTTGCGCGCGTCCTTGCGCGAGCTGGCCTGGATCGCGTTCACCGCCAGCGAAGGCTGCCGCCAGTTCATCTCCCACGGGTGCCGGCCGCCGAGGAGCTGCACGCCCTCGTGCATGCCCGCCTGCTTGCGAAAGAGCTTCTCGTCGGACGGCAGCGCGGCGATGCTCTTGCGCTCGGCGTCGGTGAGCGGCTTCACCTTGTCGTAGATGCCGGGGATGGCGATCGACCCGTCGTCCTTCACCAGGCGCGCGAGGATCTTCGACAGCGCCATGGCCGCGTCGGGCACCGGGCCGCCCCACATGCCGCTGTGCACGGGCTGCTTGAGCGCGCTGACCTCCACGTTCACGACTACGATCCCGCGCAGCGCGGTGGTGATGCTGGGCAGCCCGGTCTCGAAGTTGCCCGTGTCGGTGAGCACGATGGCGTCGGCCTGCAGCATCTTCCGGTGCTTGCGGAGGAAGTCGCCCAAGGACCCCGAGCCGGCCTCCTCCTCGCCCTCGATGAGGATCTTCACGTTCACCGGGAGCGAACCGGCGGTCTTCAGCCAGGACTGGATGGCCGCGACGTGGACGAGGATGCCGGCCTTGTCGTCGGCGGCGCCGCGCCCCCACAGACGCCCTTCCTTCTCCACCGGCTCGAACGGCTTGGTGGCCCACTTCTCCTCGTCCCCGGCGGGCTGGACGTCGTGGTGCGCGTAGAGGAGCAGGGTCGGCCGCCCCGGCGCCTTCAGCCACTCGCCGTAGGCGTAGGGGTGCGCGCCCGGCATCTCCAGGAGCTGCACGTTGTCCAGGCCGATGCGTCGCAACAGGTCGCAGGTGGCCTCGCCGCTCTTGCGCACTTGCTGCTTGTCGAAGCCTTCGAAGGAGACGCTGGGGATGCGCACCAGCTTCTTCAGCTCTTCCAGGTAGGTGCGCTGGTTCTTCTCGTACTCCGCGAGCGCCTTCTGGATGGCGCCGTCGTCCACCGGAGCGGCCTTGTCCTGCCGGGTCGGATTCGCCATGGCGGCGAACCCTAGATCGGCGGCGCAGCGGAGGGAAGCGCTTCGGCGGCCAGCCACCGCAGGAACCAACGCCGTGCCAGGTCGGCCACCTGCTCGAGGGTGCCGGGTTCCTCGAAGAGGTGGGTGGCGCCGGGGATCACCACCAGCGCCTTCTCGCCCTGCAGCTTCTGGAGCGCCTGCCGGTTCAGCTCCAGCACTTCCGGATCCTCGCCGCCCACGATCAGCAGCGTCGGCGCACGCACTTGCGAGAGCGCGGGGCCGGCCAGGTCGGGACGGCCTCCGCGCGACACGACGGCGGCCACCGACGTCGGCCGGGCGGCGGCGGCGACCAGTGCCGCGGCGGCGCCGGTCGACGCTCCGAAGCAGCCGATGCGGAGGTCGGAGGTGCGCGCTCCCCCGGCGAGCCAGTCGATGCAGGCGACCAGGCGGGTCGCGAGCAGCCGGACGTCGAATCGGAGGTGCCCGGTCCGCGCGTCGACCCGCTCCTCGTCGCGCGTGAGCAGGTCCACGAGCAGCGTCCCCAGCCCCGCCGCGCGCAGCGCCGCGGCCACCGCGCGGTTGCGCGGGCTGAAGCGGCTGGACCCGCTCCCGTGCGCGAACACGACCATCCCCCGGGCGCCGGAAGGGAGCGCAAGGTCGCCTCCCAGCTGGACGCCGCCGGCCTCGATGTGGACCGTGACGCCTTCGCCCGTGGAAGCGGCCTGCGCCGCGTCGGCGTGGTCCTGCGCCTGCGAGAGGATCGCCCCGACGTCGGCGTCGGTGGTCTGCTCGAAATCGTCGTACCAGAGCCCGACCGCGCGGAAGGGCTCCGGCGTGCGCCCGCAGACCACCTCGTCCGCGACCTCGGCCAGCTCCTCGCAGCTCGCGCGCGCCGCGACGGGGACCGCCACGATGACCCGCGCCGGATTCTGCGCCCGGACCGCTTCCACCGCGGCGCGCATGGTGTTCCCGGTGGCCAGGCCGTCGTCGACCAGCACCACGGTCTTGCCGCGCAGGTCCGGCGCGGGTCGGGTACCGCGGTACGCCCGCTCGCGCCGTTCCAGCTCGTTCTGCTCGCGCAGGGTCGCGGCCTCGATCACCCGGTCGGGGATGCCCAGCTCGCCGATCAGGTCCTCGTTGAGGACGCGTACCCCGCCCGAGGCGAGCGCGCCCATCGCCAGCTCCTCGTGCCCGGGTACGCCGAGCTTGCGCACGACGAAGACGTCCAGGGGCGCTCCCAGCCGCCGCGCGATCTCGTAGCCGACCGGTACCCCGCCCCGCGGGAGCGCCAGGACCACCAGGTCGGGCCTCCCGGCCAGGTGCTTGAGCTTCTCGGCGAGGACACGGCCGGCGTCGGCTCGATCGGCGTAGCGCCCGTCCATGGGAGGACCTCCATGGCGAAGATAGCCATCAATCGACGAGGAAGTGCTCGGTGAGCGCGCGCACCGTCTCCTGCTCGCGCTCGAGCGGAAAGACGTGACCCGCGCCTCGCAGCACGAGCAGGCGCGCATCGGGGATGCCGGCGGCCAGCACCTCGGAGTTGCGGGGCGGGACGAGCCGGTCGGCGTCGCCGGTGATGACCAGGGTCGGCGCCCGGATCTGCTCGAGCCGGTGCAGCGTGGCGTGGCCCAGCACGGCGGCGACCTGCGCGGCGGCGCAGCGGACCTCCGCGCGGCCGGAGCGCGCGATCCACTCCAGGGCGTGGTTCGGATGCGCGCTGTGGAACTCGCGCGAGACCAGCAGCCGGCCGAGCCGCTCGGCCGGGACGCGCTGGCGCTGCAGGATGAGCAGGAGCAGGTCGAGCGCGGTGCGCAGCGAGGGCTTGTCCCCGCGCAGCCAGCTCGCGAAGGTCGCGCCGAGGGCAAGGCGGCGCACGCGATAGGGGTGCCGGATGGCGAGCTCCTGCGCGATCATCCCGCCCATCGAGATGCCGAACACGTTGGCCCGCGGCACCTGGACCGCGTCCAGGACGGTGACCGCGTCGTCGGCCAGATCGCGCATGCGGTACATCCAGCCTCGGCGCCCGGATCGTCCCGTGCCCCGGTTGTCGAACACCAGCACGCGGAAGTTCTCCGACAGGCGGGCGGGCAGCGGGTCCCAGGCGCGCGAGGAGAGGCCAAGCCCCATGACGAGCAGGAGCGGCGGGGCGGACGGGTCCCCGACCTCGTCGTAGTGGATGGCATGGCCTGCGCGTTCGGCGAGAGGCATCAAATCCCCGGTGTGCGCGCGGGGTCGGCCGGGATGGGCTCGCGGACTGCGGCTCGCGGCTCGCGGCTCGATACCGGGGCAGGTGTCCCGGGGGCCTCCGGCTCGGGCGCCGCTTCCGTGGCCGCCAGCAGCTCGTCCAGGGACGCGCGCATCGCGCCGCCGAAAGCGGCCAGGTCGCGGACGTCGAGATCGGCGAGCAGCCCGACGCTGACCTTGCCGTGATAGCTGAGCAGCGCCACGCCGATGCTCTGTTGCGCGGCGAGCGGGACCTGCGGGTAGCAGCCGCGGAGCTGCCGTCCCAGCAGGTACAAGGGGAACTGCGGCCCGGGCACGTTGGTGATCACCAGGTTGAAGAAGCGCGTGACCGCCTGCAGCCGCGCCGCCTGGGCGAGAAGCGTGGGCGGGGCGAAGTCGCTGAGCGAGGCGAGCGCGGCGGCCGCCACCGCCTGACCGCCCTCCTTGATCCCCTTCATCGCCTCGCGCACCTTGCGCAACCGCTCCACCGGATTCGCCTCGGCGACCGGCAGCGGGCAGAAGACCGCCGAGACCTGGTTCCCGAAGGTATTGCGGTCGTGAGCGCCACGCATGCTGACCGGCACCAGCGCGCGCAGGTCGGGTCCGAGCGACTCGCCTTTCGCTTCGAGCCAGCGCCGCAGCGCTCCGGCCACGACGGCGAGGATGACGTCGTTGACGGTGCCCCGCAGCGCCCGGCGGATCTTGCGGATCTCGGGAAGGGGCAGGTCGAGCATCTCGAACCGGCGGTGGGGCCCGATCGGCCGGTTCAACGCGGAAGCCGGCGCCATCCCCATGCCCGCGAGGCCCAGGAGCGGCTTCACCCCGCCCGCGATCTCACGCAGCAGCTTGCGGGCATCGTTGTTCGAGTGCAGCGCCTCGCGCACCACCTGGATGGGGTTGGTGATCTGCTCCTTGAGCGAGGTGACCAGGAGCTCGGAGGTCTTCGGCGCGGGGCGCGGCTTCCACTCGGCGGGCGCGGCCGGCGCTTCGGTCGAGGGCTCGGTGTCCAGGAGCACCGTGGCGAGGTCGACGCCGGAGATGCCGTCGAGCATGCAGTGGTGGGTCTTGGAGATGATGGCGAAGCGGTCACCGGATGCTCCCGCCTTCGGCGTCCGCCCGTCGCCGGCAGAGCCGTCTCCTCCGAACCCCTCCACGAGCCACAGCTCCCAGAGAGGCTTGTCCCGGTCGAGGGCCTGCGAGAAGAGCCGCCCGGCGAGCCGCTTCAGCTCCTCGTCGCCTCCCGGGGCGGGCAGGGCGGTGTGGCGCACGTGGTACTCGAGGTCGAACTGCGACTCGTCGATCCAGACGGGCCGGCCCTGCTTGAACGGCACGAACTGCACGCGCTGGCGGTAGCGCGGCACCTGGTGGAGCCGGGCCTCGACGAGCTGCAGGAAGTCGCGGTACGGCGGCGCCTTCCCTTCGAAGACGGCGACCGCCCCGACGTGCATGTGGGCGGTGCGGTCCTCCAGCTCGAGGAAGAGCGAGTCCAGGGAGCTGAGCCGCTCGAACCAGGTCCCCATGCCGGCAGTGTGGCACAAATCCGGACATTGAGAAGCGCAGCGCCGCCGAATCCGGCGGCGACTGGTTGCGCGCCGGGGAGAAAGAAGCCATGTACAGCGGCCTCATGGCCCGGACCCCCCACCCCATGACCCTCAGCCAAAAGATCTTGGCTGCGCACGCGCGCAACCTGCCGCGGCCGTGGGCGCAAGCGGGCGACGTCCTGCAGGTATCGGTCGATTGGACCATCGCCAGCGAGCTGGCGTGGAACGGCATGGAGCGCACCTACGGCCTGTTGGGCAGGCCCAAGCTCCACGACAAGGACCGCTTCTTCCTCGCCGTCGACCACACCGTCGATCCGGTCACGCTGGCCAACGACAAGCGGGCGCAGAAGCTCGTGCAGCTCTCGCGCAGCTTCGCCGAGGAGAGCGGCATCCGGCACTTCTACGACGCGAACCAGACCATCCTGCACACCAAGTTCTACCGGGACCTGGTGCGGCCCAACGACGTGGTGCTGGGCGCGGATTCGCACACCTCCTCGCACGGCGGCCTGGGCGCGGTCTCCATCGGCCTGGGCGGCGCGGACATCGTGGTGGCCATGGTCCTGGGCACCTCCTGGATCGAGGTGCCGGAAGCCATCAGCGTCGAGTACAGCGGGCAGCTCCCGTTCGGCTTCGGCGGCAAGGAAGTCATCCTGCGCACCCTGGCCCTGCTCGGGCGCAACACGGTCGCCATGGAGCGGTCGGTCGAGTACCGGGGCGACGGCGTCCGGCAGCTCTCCACCGACTCCCGCTTCGCCATCGCGAACATGACCGCCGAGTTCGGCGGGCTGAACGGCATCTTCGAGGCGGACGAGGTGACCGCGGCGTGGCTCGCCGGGCGCTCGGACGAGGACGACGCCGCGGCGCTCCAGCCGATGCGCGCCTTCCGCGCCGATCCCGGGGCCCCCTATGTGGCGCGCTACCCGATCGCGCTGGACCGGCTCGAGCCGCAGGTGGCGAAGCCGTTCTCGCCGGACAACGTGGTCGGCGTGAGCGAGGTTCAAGGGATGCCGCTGGACGGGCTGTTCATCGGCGCCTGCACCACCACCGAGGAGGAGCTGGTCCTGGGCGCGCTCGTGCTCGAGGCGGCGGAGAAGAAGACCGCCGGGAAGTCGCGCCGCGCGCCCCAGCCCAGGCAGCTGGTCGTGCCGGGGGACCTGACCATCCAGGAGGACCTGCGCCGCGCCGGGCTGTGGAAGGTGTACGAGCGCAACGGCTTCCGCGTGGGCCCGCCGGGCTGTTCGATGTGCCTCGGCGTCGCCTCGGAGAAGGCGGGCCGCGGCGAGAGGTGGCTCAGCTCGCAGAACCGCAACTACGAGAACCGGATGGGGGAGGGCTCGCTGGCGCACCTCGCCTCCGCGGCCACGGTCGCCGCGAGCGCCGCGGAGATGAAGGTGACCGATCCGCGCCCGCTCCTCGCGCTGGTCGACCAGGACCGCTACCGCCGGATCCTGGGCGAGCGGAAGCCGCGCCGCGCTCCCGAGGTGCAGGTGGTCGAGCCACAGCCGCACCGATCGCCTTCGGGCGCCACCGCGCAGCCCGCTCCTTCCGGAAAGTCGGCGCGCGCGGAGGATCGCGCGGCGGTGCAGCCGGGCCTGGTGCAGGCGCGCATCCAGCGCTTCGACGACAACGTGGATACGGACGCGATCATCCCCGGCGAGTTCTGCCACCTCACCTCGCTGGCCGACCTGGGCGCCAAGGCGTTCCACTACGTGCGCCCGGAGTTCGTCCAGCGCGCGCGCGAGGGTGCGGCCGTGGTCGTCGCCGGCGAGGGATGGGGCTCGGGCAGCTCGCGCGAGCAGGCCGTGCTGGCGCTCAAGGGCGCCGGCATCCAGGCCATCGTGGCGAAGAGCTACGCGTTCATCCACAAGCGCAACCTGGTCAACGAGGCGCTGCCTTTCCTGGTGGTGCGGGACGATTCGTTCTACGAGGTGGCGAAGGACGGCGCGGAGGTGCAGGTCGACCTCGCGCGCGGCCGCGTCCGCGTCGCCGGGCAGGAGTTCCAGGCCGAGGAGCCGTCCCGCATCATCCAGGCCCTGGCGGGCGAGGGCGGCATCGTCCCCGCGATCCAGCACCACGGCACCACCGTGTTCGAGAAGCTGACCGCTTAAGCGTCGCCGTCGTCCTGCGCTTTGCAGATCGTTCCGGAGTAGGTCCCGACGGTGCCGCCCGTGGCGAGGTCGAGCACGCCGGGAGCGACGATCTGGCCGGTCGCTCCCTCGTACTGGCGCGTCCCGCCTACCACCTCGACCGTGGTGACGAACGGCGCGGTTCCGTTGGGCAGGAAGGTCAGCACGCCGCTGTCGCGCCCGAAGACCTGCTCGCCGTGCGCCGCGGTGATCAGGCTGTGACCCGTGTAGGCGAACTCGCCCGGCACGCCCGTCGACACGAGCGTGTCGGCGACGAAGTCGTACGTGCTGGGGAAGCCGCCGGTCAGCGTCCCGTGCGTGCAGATCCCGACGGGCGACGTGCAGTCCGCCGGTGCAACGGCCGTGAAGTCGCCGCTGAAGCTCTTGCACCCGTCCTTCGCCTGCGCGAACGGGCCCGGAACGCTCGCGAGGCAAACCGCCGCGATCACGATGGCTCTCTTCATCGGATGTCCCCCTGCCGCCGGGGCCGGACGGCGGCCGCACTTTACACCTGGCGGCGGCGCGCCGGATCGAGGAGCATCCTCGGGTCATGGCGCGGACCGACGATCTGCACAGCCTGCCAGCGGGGCTGCCGGTTCCGGTTGACGATGGCGCGGCGAGCCATCTGCCGCACGCGATGGTGCCGCCGATCGCGCTGCCCTCGACGCGGGGGCGCGAGGTGGTGCTCGCGCAAGAATCGCAGGAGCACCGCGTCGTCGTGTACGCCTATCCGCGCA
This sequence comes from Myxococcales bacterium, assembly GCA_036393595.1. Classification (GTDB taxonomy): domain Bacteria; phylum Myxococcota; class Myxococcia; order Myxococcales; family 40CM-4-68-19; genus VBKO01. Next base: position 16,001 of record DASWGQ010000097.1, read on the forward strand.
CGGGAGAGCCAGACAAGGAACTGCCGCCGGGGTGGGACGCGATCCCGGGAGCGCGGGGATGCACCCCGCAGAGCTGCGGGTTCCGGGACGTGCACGCGGAATTCGCGCGCCTCGGCGCCACCGTGTACGGGCTGTCGACGCAGACGACGGAGTATCAGCGCGAGATGGCTGGGCGCCTGCACTTGCCCTTCGAGGTGCTCAGCGACGCGGGGCTGCGGCTCCAGCGCGCCCTCAAGCTGCCCACCTTCGAGGTCGCGGGCATGACGCTCTTGAAGCGCCTCACGCTGGTGCTGTTCCGCGGCGAGGTGGAGCACGTGTTCTATCCAGTGTTCCCCCCCGACCAGAGCGCGCAGAAGGTGCTCGACTGGCTGCGCGCGAAGGTCTAGACCGCGCGCATGGCATCCGCGAAGCAGAGGGTGGCGGCGCGCAGGAACATCAAGAAGGCGGCTGCCGCGGCGAGGCGCAAGAGGACCATCTCCAGGCTGCCGAAGAAGACGCGCACCGCGCTGGCGAAGCAGGCCAACAAGGTGAAGCGGCAGAGGCGCGGGCGGTAGCAACTCGCCCCGGGGCGGGACGCGGCGCGTCAGCCTGAGTGACTCCCGGGACGTGGAAGCGGCTCGAGCAATCCGCGCGCTCGGTCCATGAACGCGCGGCCATACAACTGCTCCGCGGCGTGCTGGTTGTGTGCACGGCAAAGCAGGCGGATGCGATCGGCTCGGTGGAGGTGCGTTCGCGCGAACCCGTCCACGTGATCGAATTCGAGAGCCCCGGTCTCGGTGCACCTCCGCCCACGGTCGTCGGCGAACGTGCAGCGGCCACCGTCGCGCTCGAAGACTTCGCGCTTGATGCGGTCGGGGATGTGACGCGAGCACGATTCGTCGAGGTTCTCGCTCGGGGTGTGTCGCGCCTTCCGGCCCGTGGCGAACCGCTCCTTCTTCACCTGGTCGATCAGCAAGTCGAGCGCCTTTTCGAAGATGGTGCCCAGGTCTCCGTCGGGGACGCGGTGCCGGAGCAGATCCTGGGCCTGGCGCAGCTTGTCATGACAGGCGCGACTCCCGGTGAACTGGAACTTGAATGTTTCTTCGGCGAGCGGTGCAATCACGGCCCGGCGTTCATCCCGCCGCGGCGACGGCGGCGCGGGTGGCGGTGCGAGCGCGAGAGCAGGTGAGGACGCAGGCGGCGGCTGCACCGGCTGAGTAGTGCCGAACGAGAACGCGGGCGACTCGGGCGCGGGAGTGGGGCGGTCCGGAAGCTTGCGCACCAGGGTCGGAACGGCTGGCTGAGGCGAAAGACGCGCGACCAGCTCTTCGATCTTGCGCTTCGACTTGCCCGCCGCCTCCGCCAGCACCTTGCATTGGTTCTCGATCGTTACGTGCGGCGCGAGCAAGCGCAATCCGGCCAGGTGCACTTGCCCCGAGCGCAGCGCCTCCAGGAGCACCGGCATCCCGCGCGCGGCGCGGGCGAGGTTGATCCGGTTGTAGGCTGCATCCTCGGAAAACCCGAGCTCGCCGACGCAAAAGGCGAACATCGAGGAGAACGACCTATCCAGGTAGAGCTTCCGCTCGTCGATCTCGCCGAGGTGGACGAGAAGCTCTGCTTCCAGGCCTCGAGATTTCCGCACGAGCTCTCGGGTAGCGGAAAGAAGGTCGAAGGAGCTTAGCGACTCGACACTGGTTCGTGAGTTCATCATGTGAATGGTCGTAGCATGGTGTTTTTCGGAGCTCTCCGGAGGGCGCACGTGCGCGCTGGACCGTGGGTTGTCCCTCAACGAGGACTTGGGCGAAACGGCCGCTCTCCACGCGTCCCCGGCAGCGCAATGACCCATTGTGACGCCGCTCCCAGGACCGTTCCAAAGGGAGGTGCCGAAGCTGTCAATCGCAAACGACCCGCATACGTAACTTGTCCGATCGATGACGACCCGGCGTGACTCGGTCGTGCAACTCGCCCCGGGGCGGGACGCAGCGCGTTACGCGCCGTGCTAGGTTCCGCGCCTGAATGCCCCAGCGCATCGCGGTCATCCCCGGCGACGGAATCGGCCCCGAGGTGGCGCGGGTCGGCGTGCGGTTGCTCTCGCGGCTCGCGGAGCTGCGCGGCCTGCCGCTGCAGTTCGACTGGTTCGACTTCGGCGCCGAGCGGTTCCTGCTCGACGGGACCATCTTGCCGGACGGGTTCATGGACACGCTCCGGCGCGACTACGCGGCCGTGTACTTCGGCGCGGTGGGCGATCCGCGAGTGCCCGGGAACGAGCACGCGAAGGGCATCCTGCTGGCGATGCGCTTCGAGCTGGACCTCTACATCAACCTGCGCCCGTGCCAGCTGCTCGACGACCGGCTCAGCCCGCTCAAGGGCAAGGGCCGGCGCGAGCTCGACTTCGTCGTGGTTCGCGAGAACACCGAGGGCCTGTACACGGGCACCGGTGGCACCTTCAAGAAGGGCACGCCCGACGAGATCGCGCAGGAGGTGGAGATCAACACGCGGAAAGGAGTGGAGCGCATCTGCGAGGCTGCGTTCGCGGTGGCCGAGGCGAACGGCAAGAAGCGCGTGTGCATGGCGGACAAGGCCAACGTGCTGCTCCACGGCCACGGCCTGTGGAGGCGCGTGTTCGCGGAGGTGGCCGGGCGCCACCCGCAGATCCAGGCCAGGGCGATGCTCGTCGACGCGCTGGCGATGGACCTGGTGCGCCAGCCCGAGGGGTACGACGTGATCGTCACCAACAACCTGTTCGGCGACATCCTGACCGATCTCGGCGCCGCGCTCACCGGCGGGCTGGGCATCGCCGCGAGCGGGAACATCCACCCGGGTCAGGTCTCGCTCTTCGAGCCGGTGCACGGCAGCGCGCCGGACATCGCGGGGCAGGGCAAGGCGAACCCGCTGGCGATGGCGCTCTCCGGCGCGCTGATGCTCGAGCACCTCGGTCACGCCGCGGAGGCGCGCCTGGTCGAGGACGCCGTGCGGGAGCAGGTCGCGCAGGGCGCGCACACCCCCGACCTGGTCCCGATGCTCGGTGGCCCGGCCTCGACCACCGAGCAAGTCGGGAACGAGCTGCTCGCCCGGATCGAGGTGCTTGCTACGCGGCAGGCTGGGGCATCGGCATCGGCTCGCCGGTCTCCAGGAGCGTCTTGAGCCCGGAGAGCACCAGCTGCCAGCCGTCCGCGCTCACTAAATGGTCACATGTCAAGGACTACAGGATGCGCTGTGCTTTTCATCACGCCCTGCGGCTGGAGCGGTGCGCGAAGTCGTGACAGGCCCTAGAATCGGGTCCACTCACCCGGAGCCGGATATGAAGCCCATCCCGACCGATCTGGTGTTCCTCGCAGCGAAGCGCACCCCGTTCGGCACCTATGGCGGGGCCCTGAAGGACGTCTCCGCCACCGACCTGGCGGTGCACGCCGCGAAAGCGGCCCTGGCGCAGGTCGGGGTCAAGCCCGAGGACGTCGACAACGTGGTCTTCGGGAACGTGATGCAGACCAGCCCGGACGCGATCTACCTGGCGCGCCACGTGGGCCTCAAGGCTGGCCTGCCGCATCACGTCCCGGCGCTGACGGTGAACCGGCTGTGCGGGTCGGGGTTCCAGGCGGTGGTGGACGCCGCGCTGGAGATGCTCGCCGGCCACTCCCAGTGCGCGCTGGTCGGCGGCACCGAGTCGATGTCGCAG
>DASWGQ010000098.1:0-3778 GCA_036393595.1 Myxococcales bacterium
TGGCGGAAGCGCTGCGCGGCCTCCTTGGCGAAGCTCGCCAGCTCGGGCGCGTGGGGCCGCATCCTCTGCGACACCTCGAGCCACCCGAGGCGGTCCTTCGCCACCTCCTGGCGCTTCGGATCCGCGCCCCACAGCGACGGATCCTTCGCCCAGAGCCGCGCGCCGGCCTTCTTGTCCGCGGCGATCTTGAGCCCCTGCTCCGCCGCGTCCTTGCGCCGGCCGAGCCGCTCGTCCACCTTGCGCGCCTTGCGGAAGCGCTGCGCCTCGGAACGCGCGCCGATCGCGTGCAGGAGGTTCTCGAGCGCCGTGCTGAACAGCTCCAGGCCGTCCTCGGTCAGCTTGCGGCAGACCTCCTCGAGGTCGATGCCGATCTGCCCGAGACGCGCGAGCTGCGCGCGGGCCTCGTCGACGCCCTGCAGGACCGAGTCCGGCACGGCCTTGCCGTGGTCGTTGAACGCCAGCAGCGTGGCGAGCGGCATGGTGTTGACCGTCTCGCGCCCGATGAGCGTCTCGACGTAGAGCACGTCGCTGTACGCCTTGTTCTTGGTGCCGGTCGACGCCCACAAGGGCCGCTGCCGGGTCGCGCCCTTCGCCTCCAGCGCCTTCCAGCGCGGCGTGGCGATGCTCCGCAAGTAGACCTGGTACGCCTCCTTCGCGTTCGCCACGGCGATCTTCCCCAGCAGGGACTTCTCGCCCTTCTGCTCGAGCAGCTTGTCGACGGCCGTATCGACGCGGCTGACGAAGAAGGACGCCACGCTGTGGATCTGCGCGACGGGCAGGCCCTTGGCGAGCCTGTCCTCCAGTCCCGCCATGTACGCGTCGACGACCTGTTGATAGACGGTGTTGGAGAAGATCAGCGTGATGTTGACGCTGATCCCCGCGGCAGTCGCCTCGCGGATGGCCGGGATCCCTTCCGGGTTGGCGGGGATCTTGATGAACAGGTTGCGGCGGCCGGCTGCCTTCCAGAACCGCTTCGCCTCCTCGACGGTCGCGCGCGTGTCGCGGGCGATGAACGGCGACACCTCGAGGGAGACGAACCCGTCCTTCCCGCCCAGGCGATCGAACAGCGGCCGCAGCACGTCGCAGCCCGCGCGGACGTCGCCGATCGCCAGCGTCTCGTAGATCTCCATCGGCGTGCGGCCTGCCTCGATCAGGCGCGTCAGCTCGTCGTCGTACTCGTCCGACTCGACGATCGCCTTCTCGAAGATCGCCGGATTCGCCGTCACGCCGCGGATGCCGTCCTCGCCGACGAACCGGAGCAGCTCGCCGGAGTGGATCAGCTTGCGCCCGATCAGGTCGAGCCACGGGCTCTGGCCGACCTCGTTCAGCATCTGGGAGGGTTTCATGGCCTACCCCTTCGCGTCCGTGCGGGCGCGTTCGGCGAGCCAGTTGCCGAGGCGCCCGGCGATCTTCTGCGGCGTCATGCCGTACGCGTCCGCCAGCGCCTTCTCCGGCGCGCTGGCGCCGAACCGGTCGATGCCGACCACCAGGCCGTCGCCGATCAGGCGGTACCAGTCGAGCCCGCCGGCTGCCTCGACGGCGGCCAGCTTGGTCCTGCCGTCGTGGGGCAACAGCTTGCGCTGCTCGTCGGCGGGCCACTCGAGGAAGCGCTCCACGCAGGGCATCGAGACCAGGCGCGTGCGCGCGCGCAGCCCGGCGTCGAGGAACTGGAGGGCCTGCTGCGAGGCCGGCAGCTCCGACCCGGTGGCCACGATCACCAGCTCGGGCTCGCCCTGCGCCTCCACCAGCGTGTACGCGCCTCGCAGGATCTTCTGCACGTCGCCCGCGGCCGCGCGCTGCAGCGGCGGCAGCTTCTGCCGGGTGAGCACCAGCGCGGTCGGCCCCTCCTTGCGCTGCAGCGCCGCGGCCCAGGAGGCGGCCACCTCCAGCGGATCGCCGGGCCTCCAGACCTGGAGGTGCGGGATGGCGCGCAGCGAGGCGAGCTGCTCGATGGGCTGGTGGGTGGGCCCGTCCTCCCCGAGGAAGATCGAGTCGTGCGTGTAGACGAACAGGCTCTGCAGCCTCGACAGCGCCGCCAGCCGGATGGGGGGCCGCATGTAGTCGCTGAAGAGGAGGAACGTCGCTCCGAACGGGATGAAGAACCCGTCGTAGGCAAAGCCGTTCACCATCGCGCCCATGCCGTGCTCGCGCACCCCGAAGTGGACGTTGCGGCCGCCGTACTCGCCCGGCTTCACGTCGCCGCCGTCCTTGATGTACGTGAACGTCGAAGGGTCGAGGTCGGCGGAGCCGCCCACCAGGTTGGGCACCAGCTCCACGACCCTCTGGATGACCGCCTGGGACACCTTGCGGGTCGCTTCCGGCGCGGCCGTGCTCGCAACCACCTTGGCGAGCTGCTCGGGGAGATCGCGCGGCACCTCGCGATTGGCGTACTGGTCCCACAGCCGCGCGTGGGCGGGGTCCTTGCGCCACTGCGCGATCTTCTGCTGCCAGGCGTCGTAGCCCTTCTTCAGCTCCTCGACGCGGGCGGCCCACAGGGCACGCACCTCGTCGGGGACCAGGAAGGTCGGTTCCTGCGGCCATCCCAGCCTCTGCTTGGTGAGCCTGACCTCGTCCTTCCCCAGGGGCGAGCCGTGCACCTCGTGCGTGTCGGCCTTGTTCGGCGAGCCGTATCCGATCGCCGTGCGCACCGCGATCAAGCTGGGGCGATCCTTCTCTGCCTTCGCCGCGCGGATGGCGCGGTCGATCGCCTCGGTATCGTTGCCGTCGTCGACCTGCTGGGTGTGCCAGCCGTACGCCTCGTACCTCTTGAGCCGGTCCTCGGTGAACGTCACGTCGGTATGGCCGGCGAGCGTGACGCGGTTGTCGTCGTAGAGGAAGATCAGGTTGCCCAGTCTCAGGAAACCCGCCAGGGACGAGGCTTCCGCCGAGACGCCTTCCATCAGGTCGCCGTCGGAGCAGATGCCGTAGACGTAGTTGTCGATGAGCCCCCCGCCGACGCGCGCGGCGAGCATCTTCTGCGAGAGCGCCATGCCGGCGGCGTTGGCGATGCCCTGCCCGAGCGGGCCGGTGGTCGCCTCGACGCCCGGGGTGTCGCGGAACTCGGGATGGCCGGGCGTCTTGGAGTGCAGCTGTCTGAACTTCTTCAGGTCTTCGAGAGTGAGGTCGAACCCGGCCAGGTGGAGCAGCGCGTAGATCAGCATCGAGCCGTGACCCGCGCTGAGGACGAACCGGTCGCGGTTCGGCCAGCGGGGATCCTTGGGGTTGAAGCGCAGGTGCCGGGTCCACAGCACGTAGGCCATGGGGGCCGCGCCCATCGGCAGGCCGGGATGGCCGCTGTTGGCGTTCTCCACGGCGTCCACCGCAAGGAAGCGGATGGTGTCGATCGCCTTCTTCTCCAGCTCGGGCTTCGGGGGTGGCATGTGTTCCCTAGGGAATGGTCGCAGGTGTGTGACGCGTCTGGGGCAGAAGGGTTGCTTCGCCGGCGGCGAGCGCCGCGGCGCCCAGCACCGTGGTGTTCAGGTCGAGCACCACCTGCACGGGGATCGCCTCGAGCAGGGGTCGCATGCGCCCCTTGGCGAGGAAGGCGGCGCGGAACCGGCCGTCCCGCAACTCGGGCAGGATCTTCGGCGCGATACCGCCCGCCACGTACACTCCCCCGGTGGACAGCGCCTTGAGCGCCAGGTTGCCCGCCTCCGCTCCGTACAGGGTACAGAACGTCTCCACGGCGCGCCGGCAGAGAGGATCGCCCCCGCGCGCCGCCTCGGTGATCGCGGCTGGCGCGTCGCCGCGCGCGTAGAGGGCCGCTTGCGCCACGTGC
>DASWGQ010000099.1:0-1556 GCA_036393595.1 Myxococcales bacterium
TAGGCGAGCCGCCCCCTCGGGTCAAGCACGTTCTACCTGCAGCTTGCCGAAGTCGGCGAGGGGCGAGAAGAGCTCGTGGAGCGAGCGGAGCAGCGCGAGCCGGTTGTCGCGGACCCGCTCGTCCTGGTGCATCACCAGCACCGCGTCGAAGAAGGCGTCGACCGCAGGCCGCAGCTCGGCGAGGACGGCGTAGGCGGCGAGGAAGCTCTCCGCCTCCAGCGCCTCGCGTACCTTCTCCCCGCTCTGCTCCAGCGCCTGGGCCAGCGCCGCCTCGGCGGGCTCCTCGGGGCGCAGCGCGGAGCGGTCGAAGCGCATCGGGGCGATGCCCTTCTCGCGCGCCTGGGCGAGGATGTTGCCGATGCGCTTGAACGTCGCCGCCGTCGCCTCGAAGTGCGCGCGGTTCTTCTCGCGCACCTGCGTCAGCGCCGACAGGCGCTGCTCCAGCGCGACCACGTCCGCCGAGCCCGTGTGCAGCACGGCTTGAATTGAATCGGGGGCGGCGCGCTCGCGGAAGGAAGCCTCGATGCGGCCCTGCAGGAAGCCCCACACCTTCTCCACCAGCTTCGGGTCCTGCGAGACGCGGTTGCTCGCCCCGCGGTCGCGCTGCGCGCCGTGCAGCCTCTGCGCCTCCGCCAGGGCCTCGCGCAGGTCCAACCGGTACCGCCGCGCCAGCGCGATGCGCAAGAGCCCGAGCGCCGCGCGGCGGAGGCCGTACGGGTCGGCGGTGCCGCTGGGCTCCTTGCCGATGCCGAACACTCCGGCGAGGAGGTCGAGCCGGTCCGCCATTCCCAGGAGCGCGCCCGCGTCGGCGCGCGGCAGCTTGTCCTCGGCGCCGCGGGGGAGGTAGTGCTCCAAGATGGCGTCGGCCACCTCGGCCGGCTCTCCGTCGTGCTGCGCGTAGACGCGCCCCATGACGCCCTGCAGCTCGGGGAACTCGCCCACCATGCCGGTGGTCAGGTCGGCCTTGCACAGCTCGGCCGCGCGGCGCAGCACCGCCGGCTCGCCCTTGCCGGTGACTCCGTGCAGCCAGAGCGACAGCTCACGCAGGCGCTCGACGCGCTCCAGCTCGGTCCCCAGCTTGTCCATGAAGGTGCGGCGCGCGAGGCGCTCGACCCGCGCCGCCAGCTTCACCTTCCGGTCCTCGTCGTAGAAGAACTTGCCGTCGGAGAGGCGCGCGCGCAGCACGCGCTCGTACCCGCGGCGCGACACCGAAGGGTCCGCGACGCGCGTGTTGGACACGGCGACGAAGGCGGGCAGGAGACGCTGCGTCTTCGGGTCGCGGACCGAGAAGTACTTCTGGTGCCCGCGCATCTCGGAGACCAGCACCTCGGGCGGCAGCTCGAGGAAGCTCTCCTCGAAGCGCCCTGCCACGGCGAAGGGCTCCTCGACCAGGCCGGTGACGGTCTCCAGCAGGCCGTCGTCCGGCAGCGGCTCGCCGCGCGCTTCCTTCGCGGCCCGCTGCACCTCCTCCCAGATGCGCTGCTTGCGCTCCGCCCAGTCCGCCAGCACGTGCGCCGCGCGCAGCTCCGCGACGTACTTCTTCGCGGAGGGGACGG
>DASWGQ010000100.1:0-5512 GCA_036393595.1 Myxococcales bacterium
GGCATCCCCGGCCGTCGGCGACCCGACAATCGCTTCTTCCGTCCACGCGCCCATCTGCACTAGGATGATCATTGAGGGGGCTACGCGGCAGGCCCTCGCTCACCACACGCCCCAGGCAGAAAGCGCCTCGGGCGGAGGACCCCATGAAGCTCATCATCGAGGACGACGAGGGACGGAAGACCGTCGTCCCGCTCGTGCGCGAAGAGATCACCATCGGGCGCCAGGACGGGAACATCATCAAGCTGAGCGAGCGCAACGTCTCCCGCCGGCACGCGCGCCTGAAGAAGGACAACGGCTCGCTGGTGATCGAGGACCTGGGGTCCTACAACGGCGTGCGCGTCAACGGCGAGCGCATCAGCGGCCCCACCAAGATCAAGGAAGGGGACCTGATCGAGATCGGAGACTACGACCTCGGCGTCCAGGGCCGGTTCGAGCTCCCCACCACGCCGCCTCCCACCCAGCCGAAGATGGGGCGCACGACCATCCCGCCGTCGATGATGGCGCAGAGGCCGGCGGCCATCACCCAACCACAACTATCGGCTTCCGCCGCCGCGGCCGCGGAGCCGCCGCCCCCTCCGGCGCCGGGCCCGGCCCCCGGCAGCGCCTCGACCGCTTCCGCGACCGCGGGCGGCGCGACCGCCATCATCCGCGTCAGCGACATCATGAAGTCCGCCCCGCAGGTCGACGTCCGCGACCTGCAGAAGGGCGAGATGCCCCGCCTGGTGGGCCTCACCGGCAACGTGCGCGGCAAGGAGTTCTTCCTCATGCGCACCGAGGTGAAGATCGGGCGCAGCGACGAGAACGACATCGCCATCGATCACCAGTCGATGAGCCGCCAGCACGCGCGGTTCGTGCTCGAGGACGCGAGCTGGAAGGTGGTCGACAACAAGAGCGCCAACGGCGTGCACATCAACGGCGAGCAGTACGCCATCGGCGCGGTCAGGCCCGGCGACACGGTCGAGCTGGGACACCTGAAGTTCCGCTTCTGCGCGCCGGGCGAGAAGTTCACCCTGCCCGCGGAAAAGGCCGAGGAGGCGAAGCCGGGCCTGCGCCCCACCACCGCGGAGCTGATCGCGGGGGCCCGCGAGGGCCCGAGGGCTCCGGCGGCGAAGAAGGGCAAGCTGCCGCTGGCCGCGGTGGCGGGGGGGCTGGTCGCCGCCGCCGTCGTCGCCTTCCTCGTGGTGGGCAAGGCCAGGCGCGCCGACGAAGGCGGCGAGGGGGACCTGTCCGCCGCCGAGGCGACCAAGGCCGGCGATCGCGAGCTCAAGAAGCACGACTACCTCAAGGCGCTCGAGTACTACGACGCCGCGGCGGCCAAGGGAGAGAAGCCGGCGAACCGCGCCAAGGCGCAGGACGAGGCGCGCGCGCAAGAAGTCGATCAGGCCCTCGACAAGGCGATCGCGGCGAAGAAGTTCGACACGGCGCGCACGCTCTACGAGAAGTGCTCGACCGAGACCACCTGGTTCTGCGAGAGGGTGCGGGAGAAGGGCGACCAGGTGAAGTCCGGCTACGCCGCCGCGCACCTCGCCATGGCGCAGGCAGCGAAGGCGCAGGGGAAGATCGAGGCCTGCAAGCAGGAGGTCCAGCAGGTCCTCGCGCTCGATGCCAGCAGCGCCGAGGCGCAGGCCGTGTCGTGCGCGCCGCAGCAGGCGCAGGCGGACAAGCCGGCTCCCGCGCGGCACGAGGGCGGCGGCGTCTCTCCGGCGAGCCGCGATCAGAAGGCGTACCAGCTGATCCAGGAAGGCAACGCGAAGGTGAGCGCGAAGGACTTCGGCGGCGCCGCCGCCAGGTACCAGGCCGCCATCGACCTGAAGCCGAGCAAGCAATACGTGGGATACGCCTATCGCGGGCTCGGCACCGCGGCCGTCTACGCCGGCGATACCAAGGCGGCGGTGAAGTGGTACAAGCTCTACATGCCCTTCGCCGACGACGCCACCAAGGGACAGCTGCAGCAGCTCATCGACAAGTTCGGCGGGTAGCCGCCGAGATGAAGCTGATCATCGAGAACGACGAGGGCCGCCGCACCGTCGTGCCGCTGTTCCGGGACGAGCTGATCATCGGCCGCGCCGAGGGGAGCTCCGTCCGGCTCACCGAGAAGGACGTGTCGCGCCGCCACGCCAAGCTCTTGCGCCGCAGCGGCCGCGTGTACGTCGAGGACCTGGGGAGCTTCACCGGCGTCCGCGTCAACGGCGGCCGGGTCCACGGACCGCGCCTCGTCCGCGAAGGCGACCTCATCGAGATCAGCCAGTACGATCTCACGCTGCAAGGAGGCCCCGACGAGAAGCCGGAGCCGGAGCCGCGAGCTGCGGAAGAGACCACGGCTTCGATTCGCGCCGCGAAGCGCGGACCGGGCGCGCGAAGGGCGCGGGCGCGCATTACGACCTTCGTCGTAGCCGTGCTCGTCGCCTCCGCCGTCGCGGCAGCGCTGTGGCTCCGCACCGCCCGCGGCGCCGAGATGCGCTCGCCCGCGGCTTCGAGCACGAGCACCAGCACCAGCACCAGCACCAGCACGATCACGGACCCCGACCCGATGCAAGATCGTCACGTGACTCCGCGCCCCCGGGATCACGCGACAGCGTACGGCAAACGCCTACACATCCGTCCGTTGACCGCTGAGGCGCGGCCGGATAACAAGCTTTGCCGTACCGTAGGTACGTTTAGACTCCAGTGCGCGTCCCAACGAAGGGGGCTACGGTGGACATCCGAATCCTCGTTGTCGACGACGACCAGGACTCCGTCGAGCTGGTCGAGAAGATCCTCAAGAAGGATGGCTACCGCGTCCAGACGCTGACCGACGGCCGCAAGGTCGAGGAGGAGATCCGCAAGAACGACATCCACCTCGCGGTGGTGGACCTCAAGATGCCCGACATCTCCGGGCTGGACGTGGTGGAGATGATCCGGCACCACGATTCCGACTGCGCCGTCATCCTCATGACCGGCTATGCGACGCTCGATTCCGCCGTCTCCGCCCTGCGCGGCGGCGTGGTGGACTACCTGCGCAAGCCGGTGCGCGAGGACGAGCTGCTCGGAGCGGTGCGGCGGGCGCTGGCCGCGAAGGGGCTGGCGCTCCTGCCCGAGGAGGAGCTGCACCGCAACATCGGATCGGCGATCCGCGATCTGCGCAAGAAGCGGACCCTGACCCTGAAGCAGCTCGCGAAGCGGACCGGGCTCTCGGTCAGCCTGCTCTCGCAGATCGAGCGCGCCGAATCGAGCGCCAGCGTGACTTCGCTCTACAAGATCGCCCACGCGCTGAAGATCCGGCTCCCCGAGCTGTTCTCGCGGGTCTAGAGCTCTTCGAGCGCCGACTCGCCGCGATGAAGACGCGGTGGGATACCGCCTCGATTCTCACTTGGCGAGCACGACCAGCACCTCGCCTTCGCTGACGGGCTGCCCTTCCTTGCAGCGGACCTCCGAGACCTTGCCGTCCTCGGGCGCTTCGACGGGCATCTCCATCTTCATCGATTCGAGGATCACCAGCACGTCTCCGGCGGACACCGGGTCGCCGGGCTTCTTCTCGATCTTCCAGACGGTGCCGGTGATGTGGGCGGGCACGTCGATCAAGGCGGGACCTCCGCGTTCAGCAGGGGCCGACGGGGCGGCTCTGCGGTTTTCGGAAAGGCTTCGATCACGTCAGTCGTTCCAGGAAACGGGTGTCGAGCTCGCCGCGCGCGAAGAGGGGCGATGCGGCGATTCGGCGGTGGAGCGGGAGGTTGGTCTTGACTCCCTCGACCACGAAGGCGTCGAGCGCGGCGCGCAGCCGCGCGATGGCCTCGTCGCGGGTGGGGCCGTGCACCACGAGCTTGGCGAGCAGCGAGTCGTAGAAGGGCGTCACCGTGTCGCCGGCACGGACTCCGGCGTCGACGCGGACGCCGTCGTGGAACCGGCCGTCGGCGGGAACCGGCGTCTCGAACCGGACGATCTCGCCGGGCGAGGGAAAGAACCTCACCGGGTCCTCGGCGTTGACGCGGCACTCGATCGCGTGCCCGCGCGTCTTCACGTCGCCCTGGCCGATGGGCAGGTGCTCGCCCGCCGCGATGCGGATCTGGAGCTGCACCAGGTCGAGCCCCGTCACCGCCTCGGTGACCGGGTGCTCTACTTGTAGCCGCGCGTTCATCTCGATGAAGTAGATCTGGTCGCCCACCAGCAGGAACTCGCAGGTGCCGGCGTTGGCGTAGCCCACCGTGCGCGCCGCCGCGAGGCCCGACTGGAGCAGCTCGTCCCGCAGGCGCGGCCGGGGCGAGGGGAGCTCGAAGGCGGCGGCCGGCGCCTCTTCCAGAACCTTTTGATGGCGCCGCTGGATCGAGCACTCGCGCGCGCCGAGGTGCAGGGTGAGGCGCCCGTCCCCGAGGACCTGCACCTCCACGTGCCGCGGCCCCGGGAAGTACCGCTCGAGATAGACCGCGTCCCTGCCGAACGAGGCGCGCGCCCGGTCCGAGCAAGCGCGCAGCGCCCTCAGCAGCTCGGGCTCGTCGTTCGCCACCTGCATGCCGAGCCCGCCGCCCCCGCCCGCCGCCTTGACCAGGAGCGGGAAGCCGAGCGCGCGCGCCTCGTCGGCGGCGATCCCGGACGTCACGTGCCCCTCGGATCCCGGGACGACCGGCACGCCCGCGCCGCGCATCACCGCGCGCGCTTGCGACTTGTCCTTGATCGCGCGCATCGCCCCGGGCGGCGGGCCCACGAAGACCACCCCGGCCGCGGCGCAGGCCTGCGCGAAGTCGGCCTGCTCGGAGAGGAAGCCGTAACCGGGATGGATCGCCTCCGCGCCGGTGCTCTTCGCGGCGGCCAGCACTTTCTCCGCGTCCAGGTAACTCTCGCGCGCGGGCGCGGGGCCCAGGCGCACCGCCTCGTCGCACTGCTCGACGTGCAGCGATCGCTCGTCGGCGTCGGAGTACACGGCGACGGTGCGGACGCCCAGCGCGCGCGCGGCGCGCGCCACGCGGCAGGCGATCTCGCCGCGGTTGGCGATGAGCAGCTTGTGGAACACGTCGGGTTGCCTCCGGCCGCGCGGAAAGGCGGCGCAGCATACTCCAGCCGAGCGCGCGCCGCTCACGTTGACCGGGCACTGCGTGCGCGTCTAACCTGTGCGCGTTCCGTTCCACGGGAAGGGGATGGCCAAGGCGATGCGGCATGCGCGGAGCGGGAGACGGCGGCGATCGCGGGCCACCGTGGTGGATCTCTCGTCGGTCCGCGAGGAGCGGCGGCGCGAGCTTGCCGAGCGGCGAGTGCGCTCGGTGATGGACGGGAACCGCGCCGCGCTGACGCGGCTGTTCGCGAGCGGGCTCGTCTTCACGCAGAAGGGCAGCCGCGCCGCGCGCGAGCTCTTGCGCGAGCACCAGACGCTGCAGAAGCTGGTCGATCTGTTCGCCCGCCTCGGCGAGGGCCGCGACGTGGCGCTGCACGATCGGGCCGAGGACGTGTTCGCCCGCCTCGACGCCCAGCTGGCCCGCACCGCCCAGCTCACCGCCCGCGCCGGCGACTTCCTCAGCGGCCGCTCCCGCGACTGAAGCGCCAC
>DASWGQ010000101.1:0-21301 GCA_036393595.1 Myxococcales bacterium
CTCCGCGCCGAGGTCCGCGATGCGGTCCCGCGTATCGCTCTTGGCGGCCGAGATGAGGACCTTCAGCTCGGCCTGGGCGCGGTCGCCGAGGGCCTCGAGGACCTTGCGGGCCTCCGCCTCGAACTCCTTCGCCTTCGCCGCCGCCTTCGCCTGGGCCGTGCCGAACGCCTGCTTCACCTGCTCCGACGTGAACATCGAAAAGCCTCCCGTGACGCACTGCGTGACCGACACCATGTAACGCGATGCGGCGCCGTGTCAAGCCTGACGCTCGCCAGAGTCGGAGTGGGCATGTACAGTCCACGCATGGACGGCGCACCTACATCGTCTCTGGCGGGCATTCCGCCCGCCTCCGGACAGCCCGGCCCGGCGCTGCCAGCGGCGCTCTCGGTGGTGCCGCCGCCCGAGCCGGTCGCGCCGATCCAGTCGCTCTCCGACTCGCGGTGGTTCATCAACCGCGAGCTGTCCTGGCTCGCTTTCAACGAGCGGGTCCTGGAGGAGGCCTGCGATCCACAGGTTCCCGCCCTGGAGCGTCTGAAGTTCCTCGCCATCACCAGCAGCAACCTGGACGAGTTTTTCATGATCCGGGTGGCCGGACTGAAGTCGCAACTCGTAGGGCACGTGGAGGAGTCGGGGCCGGACGCGCTCTCGCCGGGCGAGCAGCTGCAAGCGATCAGCGTGCGCGCCCACGAGATGGCGGCGCGGCAGTATCGGGCCCTGCTCGCCGACGTGCTGCCCAACCTGGAGCGCGCCGGCGTCCGGCTCCTGGGCCCCCAGCAGCTCTCGGCGGGGGCGGCGTCGTTCGTGAACGACTACTTCTGGCGCGAGGTGTTCCCCGTCCTCACGCCCATCGCGCTCGACCCCGGCCATCCCTTCCCGCATCTACGAAACAAGTCGCTCAACCTGGCGGTCCGGTTCGGGCCGGCCGCCCCCGGGACGCGGCTCCGCTACGGGGTGGTCCCGGTCCCCAGCGTGCTTCCTCGCCTGGTCGAGATCCCCGACCACGGCCGCTGCTTCGCGCTGCTCGAGGACGTCATCGCCCGGCACGTGGCCCAGCTCTTCCCGGGCATGGTGATCGACGGGTGCTGGCCCTTCCGCGTGACCCGGAACTGGGACCTGAGCATCGACGAGGAAGAGGCGGAGGACCTGCTCGTCACCATCGAGCGGGAGGTCCGCCGGCGCGACCGGGGCAGCGCGGTGCGGCTCGAGATCGCCGCCGGCGCCGAGCAGCAGATGGTCGACTACCTGGTGCGTGCGCTCAAGCTGGGCGCGCCCGACGTCTACCGTCCCGAGGGGCCGCTGAACATCCCCGATCTCCTTCCGCTCCTCGGCCGCATGGAGCAGAAGGAGCTGCACGACGAGCCCTTCACGCCGGTGGTCCCGCCGCAGCTCGGCGACGCGGAGCGCGACCTGTTCCGGCTGATCCGCGAGCGCGACGTCCTCCTGCACCATCCCTACGAGTCGTTCGATCCGGTGGTGGGGCTCATCGAGGCGGCTGCCGACGACCCTTCGGTGCTGGCCATCAAGATGACGCTGTATCGCACCGGGAAGGACTCCCCGGTGGTCCGCGCGCTGCAGCGGGCGGCGGAGAACGGGAAGCAGGTCACCGCGCTGGTCGAGCTCAAGGCGCGGATGGACGAGGAGGCGAACATCCTCTGGGCCCGCGCGCTGGAGCAGGCGGGCGTCCACGTCGTGTACGGGCTGATCGGGTACAAGACGCACTCCAAGGTGGCCCTGGTGGTCCGCCGCGAGGCAGGCGGGCTGCGCAGGTACGTGCACCTGGGGACGGGCAACTACAACCCGGTGACGGCGCGCATCTACGAGGACCTCTCCCTCTTCACCGCGCGGGACGACTTCGGCGCCGACGCGACGTCGCTGTTCAACCTATTGACCGGCTATTCCAAGCCGTCCTCCTGGAAGAAGTTCCGGGTGGCGCCCCTGGGCCTCAAATCGGCGGTGGTGGAGCTGATCGAGCGCGAGGCGCAGACCGCCAAGGAGACCGGCCGGGGACGCATCATCGCCAAGATGAACTCGCTCCAGGAGCCCGACGTGGTGAAGGCGCTGTACCGCGCCTCGCAGGCGGGTGTGCAGATCGACTTGATGGTGCGCGGCATCTGCGTCCTGCGGCCGGGGATTCCTGGCGTGTCCGAGCGCATCAAGGTGGTCAGCGTCGTCGACCGGTTCCTCGAGCACTCGCGGATCTGGTACTTCGAGGCGGGCGGCAGGCGGGAGGTGTACCTCTCCAGCGCCGACTGGATGCAGCGGAACTTCGTGCGCCGGGTGGAGATCGCGTTCCCGGTGGAGGACGCGAGCGTCAAAGAGCGCATCCTCGAAGAGGTGCTCGCCACCTCGCTGGCGGACAACGTCAAGGCGCGGATCCTGCGCGCCGACGGACAATACGAGAGGGTGCAGCCGGGAACCCACGGCACCTCCGTGACCCCGCTGCGCAGCCAGGAGCGGTTCATGGCGCTGGCGCGCCGGGCAGCGGCGCCCGAGGCGCAGGCGGCGGTGGCCTCGCACGACGTGTTCCCCTCCACGCAACGCCGGCGCGAGCCCCGGCGCAAGAAGCGGATGGGATGACGCTCGCGGCGCTGTCGCTCCTCTGGTCGATCGCAGCGCCGCTCCAGGCACCCTGGCGCGAGATCGCGCCGGGCGTGGAGACCGCCACCGCGGCCGACCTGGGCGGCGACGCGAACTGGGCCGCCAAGGTGCTGCTCGTCGACCCGCGCCTGGCCACCTTCGCGGTCCGCTACGACGCGCAGAAGCCCACCCTGGCGCAGTGGCGGCAGCGCTATCCGGGCGCCATCGCCATCGCGAACGGCTCCTTCTACTCGGCGGACGGTGGCGAGGTCCGCCCCACTTGCGAGATCGTGCAGGACGGGCGAAGGGTGAAGGGCGCCGGCTGCCTGCGCCAGGACGCGCTCTGGTTCGGCGCCCGCCAGCGCGAGGCGAAGCCCGTCGCGCAGAGCACCGTGGTGGCGGCGTCGCGCGCTCCGCGGTTCTTCGCGCCGCCCGATTTTCGCGCCGACCAGTGGAGCGAGGCGCTGAAGAGCTTCCCGGCGCTGGTGCGCGGCGGTGCGCCGATGTGCGCGGGGCCCCACTACTGCGCCGAGTCGAGCCGCACGGCCGCGATCGGCCAGCTTCGCGACGGCCGCATCCTCCTCTTCGCCTCGCAATGGCCCGCGGTGCGCCGCGACGTGGCGCGCTGGCTGGCGGAAACGCTCGGGACGATGGACGCCGTCAACCTCGACGGCGGGCCCGAGGCGATGCTGGCCCTCCACGGCGAGCCGCTCGAGGACGTCATCGGCACCTACGGGCGCGGCCTCCCCCTGGTCCTCGTGGTCCTTCCTCCCTGACCTTTGTGTGAGCGCATCGCACCGCGGCGGGTCCTGGGATGCGATGTTGCAAAACTGGCGCAAATCCGATACTTCGGGCGCGCGCCTGACCGCTGGACGGGCGGTCGCGCGCCCGGGGAGTGCTTGCGCGGTGATTAACTTTGTACGTTCGCCGGCAGCACCCCGCGCCGGGGACTCGTCCGGAGGCTGACGCTGGTCCTTTTCTTCGCCGCCTGCGCCGCCGTCCTGCTCGCCGCCTACGGGATCCGTGTGGCCGCGCTTGGCCGGTTCGAGCACGAGCGTGCCCGGAAGGAGCCTGGGAGCTTCTTCCTGGGCCGTTTCCTGATCGAGTTCGGGTACTGGTGCTTCTCTCCGCTCGAGCGCGGCGCGCTGGCGCTGGGCGTGACCCCGAACCAGCTGACCGCGGCCTCGCTGGGGTGCAGCGTCGCCGGAGCGGCGGCGTTCGCGGTCGGGCGGCCCGCCGTGGGCGGCGGCCTGGTGATCCTCTGCGCCATCCTCGACGCGCTGGACGGGATGGTGGCGCGCACGCGCGGGACGGCGTCCGACGCGGGCGAGCTGATCGACGCCGCGGTCGACCGGTACGCGGAGATCGCCACCTTCGCCGGCATCGCGGCGTATTACCGGACCTATCCGCTCGGCTTCTGGCTGGCGATCGTGTCCATGGGCGGCGCGCTGCTCGTCTCGTACGCGCGCGCCAAGGGCGAGATCAGCGGGATCGACGCGCGCATGGGCGCCATGAACCGGGGCGAGCGCGCGATGTACATCGGCATCGCCGGCATGTTCGCTCCGCTGCTCGCGCGGGTGCTGGAGCCCGGCGCCGTCCAGCCTGTGTATCACCTCCTGCTCGGCACGCTGGTGCTGGTGGCCGTGGCCGCGAACGTCACCGCGCTCCGCCGCTTCGCCTATATCCACGAGGAGCTGCGCAAGCGCGAGGCGGCTCCTCCGCCGCCGGCGCAGGGCGCGGATCCCCTCACCGGCTGGGTCGGGCGCGCCTGGGTCGCCTCGGTGATCGCCACGGTGGTCGACTACGGCACCTTCACGGTCCTGGTCGAGTTGGCCGGGGTCTACACCGGGACCTCGCGCGCCCTGGGCGCGCTGATCGGCGCGATCACGAACTTCACGGTCAACAAGCTGTGGACGTTCCGCACCCAGGGCGATTCGGTCTGGCACGAGGTTCCTCGCTACGCCGCGATCTCGCTCACCTCGCTGCTGCTCAACACGCTGGGGGTGGTGCTGCTGACCGACGGCCTGCACTGGAACCCGCTGGTCGCCGCCGCCCTCATCGGCGTGCTGGTGGGCGTGGGATGGAACCTGCCGCTGCACCGCTACTTCGTCTTCCGGCACGGAGCGCACCGCTCCCGGCCCGGCCTGGCGCTGGTCGGCGCGCTCGCCTCCGGCACCGCCGCGGTGGCGGTCCTCTTCGTCGCCTACGGGATGCCGTTCGCCGAGGAGGGCGTGCACGGCTTCTCCAGCCAGGCGGACGACGGCGCCAAGGTCACCCAGACCAGCTACCTGCCCAAGCTGCTGCCCGAGGCGTTCTACTCGGAGAGCTACTCGTTCCTCTTCCAGATCGAGGACGGCTCCTTCGCGCGCGTGCAATTCCTGGTCAGCAACGCCGGCCTGGAGGGCCACGGCGGAGCGGCGGCCCGGGCGGTGCTGGTGGCACCCAACGGGAAGACGATCGAGGACGCCGAGGCGTTCGAGTCCGGCCAATGGCGCGTGCTGCCCGAGGGCGCCATCGAGATGGGCGCGCACAGCCTCACCATGGGGCCCGACGCCAGCCACCACGTGCATTTCGCGGGGAAGAAACTGGTGATCGACGCGACCGTGCTGCCCGAGACGCAGGCCGTCCGGCCCGGCGGCGGCCGCGTCACCTTCGACGCGGGCGGCCGGGCGGTGTTCGACCAGACGATCTTCGCGCTCCGCAGCAAGTTCGACGGCACGGTGTGGAGCTCGGATCGCGGCGGCCGGCGCGTGCGCGGCTTCTGCTACGCGGACACCTCCTACAGCACGGTGCCGGCGTACAAGTCCGCCTCGCTCTGGTACCGGATGGAGGCGTTCGACGACGCCGAGGGCGCCACCATGGCGCTGGCGGTGCTCATCCCGCCCGAGGGATCGCGGGCCGCGCCGCAGGGCTGGCTCTACACCAGCCGGAATGGCCAGACCGAGGTGCGCTCCAGCGAGGTGAAGCTGTCCTTCCAGCGGCCGCGGCGCGAGACCGGCGGCCGCTTCGAGTACGACGTCCCCCAGCGGGTGGTCGCCTCGGCCAAGGGTGCGCTCGGCGAGAAGGTGACGGTGACCATCGACGCCCGGCGGCTCCTCTACAAGGAGGACGTCCTCGGCGAGATGAGCCCGCTGTCCCGGTTCCTGGTCAGCATCATGGCAGCGCCGATGACTTACACCTACGAGAACCGATACGAGTTGCGCATCGACCGGCCCGGCGCGCCCGCCGATCACCGCAGCGGCACGGCGCTCTCCGAGTTCGCCTACGCGAACCCACCCTCCACGGTCGCGCAGTTCTAGCCACTGTCATGACCGGCGGCGGGGCCCGGGGGTGTGTTCGCAGCGCCAGCGTCGCCCCTGGGGTCCGAGAAGCGCCGGCCCCCGAGACTGGGGCTCCTAATGTCGCTGCGAACACACCCCCGGCTCCCCACCGCCGATGCGTCGCACTGTCAGGTAGCCGCGCGGCTTCCGCATTGGTCAGGGGCACTGCAGACCCGTCCTGTGACCGGATCTGCCGGCAAGGCAGCGCCGACCATAGGCCCGTTCCGGCCAGAAGGAAGATCATGGAGCCATGGTCGACTTCTCCCTCCAAGTGTCCGCGCTCGCGCTGATAGCTGTGGAGATTTCTTCTCTCGTGTCGGCCGTGGCGATGCTGCTGGGGCTAGTGTTGTTACCAGTGTTCGGATGGACCATGACGGCGGCCCGCGACGATTCTGCGACTCATTCCGGCTCGAACAGACCAGACGGCCACGCCAATTGCGCATAGGCGACGGGGGAGCCGGGGGTGCGTTCGCAGCGACTTGAGCTGCCCCGGACTCGGATACGCGTCGAATCCCGGACCCCAGGGGCGGCGATGGCGCTGCGGACGCACCCCCGGGCCCCCGGCGCCGGTCCGCAGTAAAGTGTGTCCTGGAGCCGGCCGGATCTGCGGGACGAATCGGGGGGTCGTGGCACGTTGCTGACATCGACATGGCAGTGTAGAGGTGCCCGCGCATTGCCGATGAGAGTCGAGAATCGAAGCCCCTGTGGGGGCTTCCCAAAGGAGAGGTCGGCGTGAAGCTCACCGCGCCCCACATCGAGACCCCCGTTCCCGGCCCGAAGAGCCGCGCGCTCGTGGCCAAGGAGCAACTGCACCTCGCGCCGGGGCTGCAGGGATTCGCGCTGATGAGCGGCATCGCCGTCGAGCGCGCGCAGGGGTCGGTGGTGGAAGACGTGGACGGCAACCGCTACGTCGACCTGATCGGCGGCATCGGGGTGAACTCGCTGGGCCACTGCCACCCGGCCTACAAGGAAGCGCTGCACGCGCAGATCGAGAAGGCGACGGTGGGCAGCTTCACCAGCGCGCCGCGGGCCGAGCTGATCGAGGAGGTGGCGAAGCTCACGCCCGCGGGCGTCGACCGCGTGCAGCTCTACTCGAGCGGCGCGGAAGCGGTGGAGAGCGCCTTCCGCCTGGCCAAGAACGCGACCGGCAAGCACGAGGTGGTCGGGTTCTGGGGCGGCTTCCACGGGAAGACGATGGGCACCCTGGCCGTGAACGGGTCCGGCAACCAGCGCACGTACGGGCCGACTCCTCCGGGGCACGTGCTGCCGTATGCGAACTGCTACCGGTGCCCGCTCAAGCTGACGTACCCCACGTGCGGGATCGCCTGCGCGGACCTGGCCCGCGAGCAGCTCCGGCACCAGAGCACCGGTCAGGTGGCGGCCGTGATCGTGGAGCCCATGCAGGGCACCGCCGGGAACGTCATCCCGCCCCCCGAATTCCTGCAGCGCGCGCAGGACATCGCCCGCGAGTCCGGCGCGGTATTCATCTCGGACGAGATGATCACCGGGTTCGGGCGCACCGGCCGCTGGTTCGCCTGCGAGCGGAGCGGCGTCACGCCCGACATGATCACGCTGGGCAAGGGGTTCGGCTCCGGGTTCCCGATCAGCGGTCTGGTCGCCAAGCAGGAGCTGGCCCAGGCCCGGCCCTGGGCCAACCCGAGCGGCTCCTCGTCGAGCTACGGGGGCAACCCGCTCGCGGCGGCCGCCGCGCTGGCCTCGGTCAGGACCCTGCAACGCGAGAACGTCCTGGCGAACGTACGGGCGGTGGGAACCGCGATGCTCGCCGAGCTGCGCACCTGGCCCGAGCGCCTGCGCTGGGTGGGCGACGTCCGCGGCGAGGGCCTGTTCCTGGGCGTCGAGCTGGTGGCCGACCGCGCCACCAAGGAGCCGCTGCCGCGAAAGGTCTGCGAGGAGATCTTCCAGGAAGGGCTGCGGCGAGGCCTGCTCGCGATGAGCTACACGCACGCGATCCGCCTTCAGCCCGCGCTGACCATCGAGAGGGAGGTCGGGCTGGCCGGGCTGGCGCTGCTGCGCGAGGCGATCTCGATTGTGGCGGCACGCCACGGGGCGGGGTAACAGGGACCATCTTGGAACGCGTGCAGCCCATTCCATCCCGGCGGCGAGGGGACCGGCTGTGGGAGCGCTTCGCCGCGCTCGCCATCCTGCGCCCCTGGCTGCTCGTGGCGATCGGCGCCCTGGTGTTCGCCGGCACCCTGCCTTTCGCCGTGCGCCTCTACGGCGATCTGCGCACCGACCTGCGCGAGCTCTTGCCGCAGGACGCGCCCTCCGCGGTCGCGCTGCAAGAGCTGGAGCGCCGCATCGGCGGCCTCGCCTCCCTGGCGGTGGTGATCCGCACCGACGATCTCAAGGCCGGCGAGCGGTTCGTGGACGCGCTGGCGGCGCGGTTGTCGAAGCTGCCTCCCGAGCTGGTGGCGCGGATCTTCTGGCGCATCGACGAGGAGAAGGCGTTCTTCGAGGCGCACGGCGCGCTGTACGCCGACCTGAAGGACCTGGAAGAGGTCCGGAGCGTCCTGCGCGTTCGGATCGCCGCGGCGAAGCGGGCGGCGAACCCGCTCTTCGTGGAGCTCGACGAGGAGGCGGCGGCGAAGCCGGACGCCGACCCCGCCCTGGAGGACGCCATCCTGCGCGTGCGGTCGGCCTTCGGCCGCCTCGACCACTTCATCGACGGGTACCTGGCCGGCGAGGGCGGGCAGACGCTGGTGGTGCAGGTCTATCCGCCCAACGCGGCCACCAGCCTCCACAACGACCAGCGCCTGTTCGCGGCGGTGAGCGGCGCCGTCAGCGCTCTCGATCCGCGCAGCTTCCACCCGAGCATCCGGGTGGGGTACGGCGGCGACGTCCGCTCCGTGATCGAGAACCAGGAAAACCTCGTCCGCGACCTGCTCGTCTCCAGCCTCCTGGTGTTGACCGCGGTCGCGGCCGTTCTGGTGCTCTACTACCGGAGCTGGCGCTCCATCCCGCTGCTCGTCCTGCCGCTCTTCACCGGGGTGGCGGCGACCTTCGCGGTCTCGCGGTGGATCATCCACTACCTGAACCCGAACACCGCTTTCCTGGGCAGCATCATCGTCGGGAACGGCATCAACGCCGGCATCATCCTGCTGGCGCGCTACTTCGAGGAACGCCGGCGCGGCAGCGAGGTGAGGCAGGCGCTGCCCTGCGCGCTGAAGGCCACCTGGGTGGCGACGTTCGCGGCGAGCGCGGCAGCCGCGGCCAGCTACGGCTCGCTGGGCGCGGTGAGCTTCCGCGGGTTCAACCAGTTCGGCTTCATCGGCACCGCCGGGATGCTGCTGTGCTGGGTGACCACGTATCTGCTGATGCCGCCGCTGATCGTCATCGCCGAGCGGGTCCGACCGCTGCGGGAGAAGAAGCGCTCCCGGTTGACCGGCTGCGTGGCGGGCCCGTACGCGACGGCGCTCACGCGGCACACCGGCTGGGTGATGGCCGCCTCCACCGTGATCGTCGTCGCGGCCCTGTGGGGCACGTGGCAGTTCGTGCAGCAGCCGATCCAGTACGACTTCCGCCAGCTGGGCAGCCGCAAGTCGCTCACCGACGGAGCCGCGTACTGGGACTCGCACGTCGACGCCGTGCTGCAGTCCTACCAGACCCCGACCGTGGTGCTGACGGACTCGCCCGACAAGGCGCAGGCGGTCGCCGCCGCCCTCGAGGACGCGCGGGAGCGCCAGGGTCCCGACGGCACCATCGATTCCGTCGAGACGCTGCAGAAGCTGGTGCCCGACGAGCAGCCGCGCAAGATCGAGCTGCTGCGCGAGATCTTCCGCCTGGTCGCTCCGCGCCCGGGGACGCCGGGGCTGGTCGACGACCGCATCGCGCGCGCCTTGCCGGAGGACCTGCGGCCGACCCTCTTGCGTCTCCGCGAGCGGACGCAGCTCAAGCCCATCACGCTGGCCGACGTGCCGCAGCGGCTGAAGCTGCCCTTCCACGAGAAGGACGGGAAGTCCGGGCGCCTGGTGCTGGTCTTCCCCACGCTGAGCACCGACTCGCGCCACGGAAAGGCGCAGATGGCGCACGCGAGGCTGGTCCGGAGGACCGCGCTCAAGGCCGACCCGAAGGCGCTGATCGCGGGCCAGATCGTGCTGACCAGCGACATCGTGGATTCCATCACCAAGGAGGGAGGTTTCGCCGCGGCGCTGAGCTTCCTCGCGGTGGCGGCGCTCACCATCCTGGTGATGCGGTCGATCCGCGACTCCGCCTGGGTGGTGTCGTCGCTCTGCCTCGGGGTGCTGTGGATGTTCGGCGCGCTCGGCGGGCTGGGCCTGCGGCTCAACTTCGTCAACTTCGCCGTGTTGCCGATCACCTTCGGGATCGGCGTCGATTACGCCGTGAACTTCTACCAGCGCTACCGCCAGTCCACGGGCGTCCTGGAATCGCTCACCGCCGCGGGGGGGGCCGTCACGCTCTGTTCGGCAACCACCATCATCGGCTACGCCACCCTGGTCACGGCGGACAGCATGGCCATCCAGTCCTTCGGCCTGACCGCGGTGATCGGCGAGCTGACCTGCCTGTCGGCGGCCCTCTTCGCGCTGCCCGCGGTGCTCGCCTGGCGCGACCGGCGTCGCGCCGTGCAGGAGGCCCTGCCCGAGGAGGTGCCTCTGGAGCCACTGGTGCAGACCGACCGTCCGCGGCGCGAGGCACAGGGTCTATGAGGCTGCTGTCGATGCGCGAGCGCATCGAGCAGCTGCGCCGCGCGCCCCGCTTCTTCTCGGTGGGCGTGCCCGCCCTCTGCGCGGCGTACCTCGCTCTCGTCACCGCGCTCGGCGGCCCCGGCCCGGAGCACTTCATCGCCATCGGGCTCTTCCTGGGGCTCTCGCTGTGGAGCGACGGCACGCGCCGCCTGGCGCGCGTGGCGATGCCCTTCCTGCTCTACGGGGTCGTGTACGACTCGATGCGCTGGTACGAGGACGCCATCCGCTCGCCGGTCATCCACCTCCACGAGCCGTACAACTTCGACCTCAAGCTGTTCGGCATCCGCACCGCGGCCGGTACGCTCACGCCGAACGAATGGTTCCAGCTGCACACCAGCCGCGTGCTCGACTTCGTCTGCGGCCTGTCCTACACGCCCTTCCTCTTCATCGGCGAATCGGTGGTGCTCGCCATCTACCTGCTCTTCCACGGCCACGAGCGGCGGGCGGTGCGCTTCACCTGGGTGTTCTTCGTCTCCAACGTGGTCGGGTTCAGCCTCTACTACATCTACCCGGCTGCCCCGCCCTGGTACGTCGCGGCCCACGGGTTCACCGCCGATCTCAGCGTGCGCGCCTCGGCAGCCGGAGCGGTGCGGTTCGACCAGCTGGTCGGCCTCCCCGTGATGGCGAGCTTCTATGGCAAGAGCGCGGACGTCTTCGGCGCGATCCCCAGCCTGCACGTCGTGTATCCGATGCTGGCGCTCCTCTACGGCTGGCGTCTGCCGCGCTTCCGCATCGTCGCGGCCGCCTACCTCTTCCTCGTCTGCCTCAGCGCGGTCTACCTGGACCACCACTACGTCCTCGACATCCTCATCGGCTTCCTGCTCGGCCTCGCCGCGATGGCCGCGTTCCGCCTGGCGTCCGGTCCGCTCGAGCAAAGGACGCAGGACCTCCAGGTCGAGCCCGACCGCGTCCCCGTCTAGCTCGCGGGGAGCTGGGTCCCGGAGGGCGCCCGTGCAGGCAGGCTGTCCCCCTCCGCGTACCGCTTTGCATCGATCCCGACAGCCCGGGCGAGGGTGAGGCCGTCGCGCTCCAGCAGGCGCGCCAGCCCGTCCTGGAGGTGGCCTGCAGTCGACGGCCCCCGGTAGATGAGCGCCGTGTACACCTGTAAGAGGCTGGCGCCCGCGCGGATGCGGCGGTAGGCGTCCTCCGCGGTGGCGATGCCGCCGACTCCGACGATCGGCGCACGGCTGCCCACGCGCAGGAACAGGCGGGCGCAGGCGCGTTCGGCGGCCTCCCGCAGGGGCGGACCCGAGAGGCCGCCCGCCTCGGCCGCGCGCGGATGTCCCACCACGCCCTCCCGGGAGAGGGTGGTGTTGGTCGCGATCAGGCCGTCGGCGCCGCCCGCGAGCGCCGCATCCGCGAGGGCGTCGAGGCGCTCGGGCGGCTCGTCCGGCGACACCTTCACGAGGAGCGGCACGCGGCGCCCGGTCGATCGGTGGAGCTCGTCTCGCGCGCGGGCCACCGCCTCCACCAGGGCCCGCAGCTCGCCCGCGCCCTGCAGCTCGCGCAACCCGGGCGTGTTCGGGCTGGAGACGTTGATCGCGGCGTAGTCCGCGTGCGGAGCGAGCGCGCGGAACGCGGCCACGTAATCGTCGGCCGCGCGCTCGTTGGGCGTGTCCTTGTTGCGGCCGACGTTCACGCCGACGGGGCCCGGCTGGCGCGGGAGGCTCGAGAGCCGCCGCGCCACGCGCCGCGCGCCGGGATTGTTGAAGCCCATGCGGTTGACGATCGCGCGGTGCTCCGGCAGCCGGAACAGCCGCGGCCGCGGATTGCCCGGCTGCGGCCGGGGCGTGACGGTCCCCACTTCGACGAAACCGAAGCCGAGCCGGAACCAGGCGGGCACCAGCACCTGGCCCTTGTCCATCCCCGCCGCGAGCCCGACGGGGTTGGGGAAGCGAAGACCCCACAGGGTTTGCGCGAGCGCCTCCCGCGCGCGCGGCCGCCGGCCGGCGCGCGACCAGAGCCACAGCAGGCCGCCCGCGAGCGCGTGCGCTGCCTCGGCGGGAAGGAGGAAGAGGATCGGGCGCAACAGCCGGTACACGGCGGCGCACCATATCGCGCAACCCAGTTGCCCGCCGCGCCTCCCCCGCGCACAATGGACCCTTTGGACGGACGGTCGAAAGACGCGCGCGAAGCGCCGGCACGAGCCGCCCCGCCGCAGGGCACGCAGGACCTCCTCTTCGAGGCCGCGCGCCGCCTGCGGCGCTGCGAGGCGGCGCTCGCCCGCGTCTTCGAGGAGCACGGATTCGCGGAGGTCATTCCGCCCTCCATCGAATCGGCCGAGGTGTTCGGCGACAGCGCGGGAGGCGGCGCGGACGCGCTGCGCGCCGTCGACCGGCACGGCCACCTGCTCGCCCTGCGCGCCGACTTCACCGCGCAGGTGGCGCGGATCGCCGCCACGCGATTGTCCCGGATGTCGCCGCTGCGCCTGTACTACCGCGGCAGCGTGGTCCGCGAGTCCGGGGCGGAATCGGGCGTCCCGCGCGAGCGCCTGCAGGCCGGCTGCGAGCTGGTCGGTGAAGCCGGACCGGAGGCCGATGCCGAGATGCTGGCACTGGCGGCGGCCTCGCTGCTCGCGCTGGGCATCCCGCCGGGCGCCGCGCGCATCGCGGTCGGCGCCGTCGGGTACTTCTCCGCGTTGATCGCCGCCTCCGGCGCCTCGCCCCGGCTCGCGCGCGCACTGACCGATGCCATCGATCGCAAGGACCTGCCCGGCCTGACGCTGCTGTGCACGCGGGAGGTCCCCCCGGGAAAAGCGCGCGACGCGCTGCTCATGCTCGCCCAGCCTCCCCGGCCGCAGGCGGAAGCCACCGCCCTGCTCACGCGTGCGCAGCAGCTCGCGCCGGGCGAGGCCGCATCCTCGGCGCTGCAGCGGCTGCTGGCCGCGCTCGACCGCTTGCAGGCGCGGAACCTGGGCGCGGAGCTGGAGGTGGACCTGGGCGAGGTCCGCGGCCTCGGCTACTACACCGGGCTCGTCTTCAACCTCTACGCCGCGGGCGCGCCCCGCGCGGTCGGCGGCGGTGGCCGCTACGACACGTTGCTGGGCCGCTTCGGGGATCCGCGTCCGGCGGTGGGCTTCTCCCTCGACCTCGATGCGCTGGTCCCGCTGGCGAGGCCCGCATGATCACCGTGGCCCTCCCCAAGGGGCGCACGCTGCAGGCGGCCCTGGAGCGGTTCGCCCGCGCGGGGCTCTCGCCGGAGGAGGACTTCGCGGCGACGCGCAAGCTGATCGTGCCGGCGCGCGGCGCGCAGGCGCGGTTCCTGCTGCTGAAGGATCCGGACGTGCCGCTCTACGTCGAGCGCGGCGCCGCCGACCTGGGCGTGTGCGGGCTGGACCACGTGCTCGAGTCGGGCGCCGACCTCCTGGTGCCGCTCGACCTGGGATTCGGGACCTGCCGGCTGTGCCTCGCCGCGCCGAGGGACTCGGCGGTCGCGCGCGGCTGGCGCTCCGGGGAGAGCGGCGCCGAGATGGGCCGGTCGCTCCGCGTCGCGACCAAGTACCCGCGTCTCACCGCCCGGGCGTTCGCGCGCCGGGGCGTGCCCGTCGACCTGGTGCGGCTGTCCGGGTCCGTCGAGCTGGCTGCGGTCGCCGATCTCGCCGACGCCATCGTCGACCTGGTGGAGACCGGCCGGACGCTGGAGGAGAACGGGCTCCTGGTCGTCGAGGAGCTCTTACACGTAAGCGCGCGGCTGGTCGTGAACCGCGCCTCGTACCGCCTCAAGCTGGAGGAGCTCTTGCCGGTGCTGGAGCGGGTGGGAGGCCCTTCGTGATCCGCCTGCTGGACCTGGCCGATCCCGCCCAGCGCGCGCAGGCCGCCGGGCTGCGCGCCGCCGCGGCGACGCCGCCCGAGGTCGCTCCCGCGGTCTCTCGCATCATCGCGGAGGTACGGGCGCGCGGCGACGCCGCCCTGCGCGACCTGACGCGGCGGTTCGACGGCCCCGACCTGGCCGACCCTTTCTTGCCCGGCTCCGAATGGGACGCGCTGGCCGCACGCTGCCCGGGGCCGGTCCGCGCCGCCCTGGAGAAGGCCGCCCAGCGGGTCCGCGCGTTCCACGCCCCGCAGGTGCCGGAGAGCTACGAGCAGCGCCTCCCGGACGGCGGGCTGCTGCGGTGCCTGGTGGTGCCTCTCGCACGCGCGGGCTGCTACGTCCCGGGGGGGCGCGCCGCCTATCCCTCCACGGTGATCATGACCGCGGCGGTGGCCCGGCTCGCCGGGGTGCCGGACGTCGTGCTCGCCACCCCTCCGCGGCCCGACGGCAGCATCGTGCCGGAGGTGGCGGCTGCCGCGCGCATCGCGGGCGCCACGCGCATCCTGCGGGCCGGCGGGGCCCAGGCGATCGCCGCGCTCGCCCTGGGGACGGGCGCGATCCCGCGCTGCGACGTGATCGTCGGGCCCGGGAACGCCTACGTCACCGAGGCCAAGCGGCAACTCGTAGGCGAGGTGCGGATCGATTCGCTCGCCGGGCCCACCGAGGTGGCGATCGTCGCCGACGCCTCGGCGGACCCGCGCCTGGTCGCGGCCGACCTGATCGCGCAGGCGGAGCACGATCCTCTCGCCCTGGCCCTGCTGGTCACGGCGGACCGGACCCTGGCGCAGGCCGTGCTGGCGGCGCTCGAGGCGGAGCTGCGCGACCGGCCGAATCGCATCGCGATCGAGTCGCTCCGCGCGCGGGGGGCGGCGGTCGTGGCGCGCTCCCTGGACGAGGCGCTCGCCTTCGCCGACGAGCTGGCGCCGGAGCACCTCGAGCTCCTGGTGCGCGAGCCCGCCGCGGCACTGCCGCGGGTCAGGCGGGCGGCCGCGGTGTTCGTGGGACCGCACGCGCCGGTGCCCGTGGGGGACTACCTGGCGGGCCCCAACCACACGCTCCCGACCTCCGGAACGGCGAGGTTCGCCTCGCCGCTGTGCGCTTCCGATTTCGTCCGGCGGCAGAACGTGATCGAGTACGGCGCGCGCCAGCTCGCCGCCGACGCCGCCGACGTCCGCGCGCTCGCCGAAGCGGAGGGGCTGCACGCGCACGGGCGCGCGATCGAGGTGCGCAAGTGAAGCCGCCGGAGAGCTTCGTGCGGCGCACCGTGCGTCCGCTGGCCGCCTACGGCCCGCCCCGCGATCCCGCCGCGGTTCCGTTGCACTTGAACGAGAGCCCCACCGACCTGCCCCAGGACCTCAAGGCGGAGCTGGCCGAGCGCATCGTCCGATCCGACTGGAGCAAGTACCCGATCGCGGACGGCGCGCACCTGGCCGAGGACCTGGCGCGCGCCTACGGGATGGATCCGGCCGGCGTGCTGGTGGGGAACGGATCCAACGAGCTCTTGCAGCTCACGCTCGTCGCCTGCATCGAGCCCGGCGACGCGGTGGTGGTCGCCGCGCCCTCGTTCTCGCTCTACGCGCTGCAGGCGGCGGCGCTGGGCGCCCGCGTGATCGAGGTGCCGCTGCGCGCCTCCGATGGCGCCTTCCGGTTCCCGGTCGACGAGCTGATCCGCGCCGCGCGCGAGGCCTCCGCGAAGCTGGTGCTGCTCGGCTCCCCCAACAACCCGACCGGGACGACGCTCGCCGCCGCCGATGCCGCGCGGCTCGCCCAGGAGGCGCCGGGCCTCACCGGCATCGACGAGGCGTACCGCGACTTCTGCGGGCAGGACTTCGCGCCGCTCCTCGCCCGCGCGCCTCGCCTCTTGCTCTTCCGCACCTTCTCCAAGGCGCTGGCGGCCGCTTCGCTGCGGTGCGGGGCGCTCCTGGGGGCGCCTTCGCTCTGCGCCGAGCTTCGCAAGATCCAGCTCCCCTACAACCTGAGCGCCGTCACCTGCCTGGTGGCGCGGGCGCTGATCGCCCGGCCCGAGCTGGTGCGGGCGCGCGCGCAGCTGGTGGCGGACGAGCGGGAGCGGGTCGCCGCCGGCCTGCGCTCCGCCGGATGCGGCGTGCACTCCTCGGGCGGGAACTTCCTGCTCTTCGAGCAAGACCGCCGGCCGGCCAACGATCTGCACAAGGCGCTGTTCGCGCGCGGAGTGTTGATCCGCAACGTCTCCTCCGCGCGCGACCTGTCGCGCGCGCTGCGCGTCAGCATCGGCGCGCCGGGGGCGAACGACGCCTTCCTCGCCGCGCTGAGGGCCGAGCTGTGAGCTGGGCGCGCGTGCAGGCGGTGATCTTCGACGTGGACGGCGTGCTGCTCGACGCGCGCGCCAGCTACCACGCGGTCGCCGAGGACGCCGCGCGGCGGGCGGTCGCGGAGGTGCTCTGCGAGCCGTGCACCGCGCCTTTCGACCGCGAGCGCGAGGTCGCGCAGTTCAAGGCGGCTGGCCGCTTCAACGACGACTGGGAGATGGCGCGCGGCATCGCGCTGCTCCTGCACCTGCGGCAGCGCGGCGCCGCGCCCCAGCTGCAGCGCTTCCTCCAGGCGGCGCAGGGCGGCGGCGTGGCCGGGCTCGCGAACGCCCTGCCGATCATCGCCGCCATGTATCCTCAGGAAAGGATCTCGCGGCTGTGCGGCGCGCTCTACGGCGGACGCTCGCATTGCCGCGAGCTCTTCGGCTTCGACGCCCAGGACGCGCTGCCCGGGGCCCCGGAGCGCGGCTTCTGGGAACGGGAGCGGCTGCTCGCCGACCCCGCCCTGCTGAAGCGCGTCGCCGATCGCTTCGCCATCGCGCTCTACACCGGGCGCAACCCCGGAGAGGCCGCCCTCGCGCTGGTGCGCTGCGAGCTGCACGTCCCGCAGCGGCTCTGCTGGGTGTCGGACGGCCGGCCGCAAAAGCCCGACCCGGAGGGGCTGATCTGGCTCTGCGGCGAGCTCCTGCGTGCCGGCGGCGAGGCCCTCTTCGTCGGCGATACGGCGGACGACCGCGCCGCGGCCGAGGCGGCGCGAGCGCGCGGCGCGCCCCTGGTCTACGCTCACGTGGCGGGACCGGGCGACACCACGCGCGCGCTCGACCGGCTGTTCGCGGAGACAGGAGCGTAAGCGATGCCTCGGACCGGCGCCGTGCAGCGCAAGACGAAGGAAACCGACCTGCGCGTCACCGTCGACCTGGACGGCAACGGCGACGCCAAGGTGGACACCGGCATCCCGTTCTTCGACCACATGCTGGAGACGGTCGCCAAGCACGCCGCGCTGACGCTGGAGGTGAGCTGCAAGGGCGATCTGCACATCGACCAGCACCACACCGTCGAGGACACCGGCATCGCTTTGGGCAAGGCGCTGGACCAGGCGCTGGGCGACCGCAAGGGCATCGCCCGCGCGGGGTGCTTCTACTTCCCGCTCGATGAAGCCCTGGCGCGCAGCGTGGTCGACCTGTCCGGCCGCGCCTTCCTGCACTGGAACGTGCAGCTCGATCAGGGCCCCCGCAGCGCCATGGACCTGTCGGTGCTGGAGGGGTTCTTCAAGGCGGTCGCGGACGGCGTGCGCGCCAACGTCCACGTCGACCTCCTGACCGGGCGCGACTTCCACCACGGCGCCGAGGCGGTGTTCAAGTCGTTCGCGCGGGCGCTGCGGCAGGCGTGCGCGCTCGACGAGCGCGCGGGCGGCGTGCCCAGCACCAAAGGAGTGCTGTGAGCCCGCCGGTCACCGTCGTCGATCTTGGCCTCGGCAACCTGGGCAGCGTCCTGCAAGCGCTGGCGCGGGCGGGCGGCGAGCCCCGTCTCTCCGCCGACCCGGCGGAGATCGGCCGGGGCGCGCGGGTCGTGTTGCCCGGCGTCGCTGCGTTCGGGCTCGGGATGGAGCGCGCGCGGCGGCTGGGGCTGCGCGGCGCGCTGGACGAGGCGCTGCGGCGCGGCGCTCCCGTCCTGGGCATCTGCCTGGGCATGCAGATCCTCTTCGAGGAAGGCGAGGAGGACGGGGTGCGCAAGGGCCTCGGGCTCCTCCCGGGCCGCGTGACCCGCCTTCCGCCGGGCGTCCAGGTGCCGCACATCGGCTGGCAGCGGCTGCAGACGACCGCCGCGTCGCCGCTCCTCGCCGATGCGGTCGCGCCCTGGGCATACTTCGCGAATTCCTATCGTTGCGAGGCGGCGGAGGGGGTCACGCAGGCGGTGGCGGACCACTCGGGGGTGCAGATCGCGGCAGTGGTCGGGCGCGCCAACGTGCACGGAGTGCAGTTCCACCCCGAGAAGAGCGCGCGCGACGGCGAGGCGATGCTCGCGCGGTTCTTGCGGCTGCCGGAAGGGGCGCCGTGACACCCGTCCTCTACCCTGCCGTCGACCTGCTCGGCGGGAAGGCGGTGCGCCTGCACAAGGGAGACCCGCGCAGCGCCAAGGTCTACTCGGACGACCCGCCGGCGCGGGCGCGCGCGTTCGTGGCGAACGGCGCCCTTGCGCTGCACGTCGTGGACCTCGACGCCGCGTTCGGCGAGATGCGGCAGACTGCCGCCGTCGAGGCCATCGTCGCGGCGGTCGCGCCGGTGCCGGTGCAGATCGGCGGCGGCATCCGGCGTCTCGAGGACGTCGAGGCCACCCTGCGGGCCGGCGCCGCCCGCGCCATCCTGGGCACCGCGGCAGTCGAGCGTCCGCGATTCGCGGGCGAGGCGGCGCGCCGCTTCGGCGCGTCCCAGATCGCCTGCGGAATCGACGTCAAGAACGGCAAGACCGCCACGCGCGGATGGACGGAGGCCCGCGGACCTTCCGGGAGCGATCTGGCGGCTCGCCTGGCGGAGGAGGGGATCGAGTGGCTGGTCGTCACCGCGGTCGCCCGCGACGGCACGCTGGAGGGATTCGACCTGCCGCTCCTGCGCGAGGTGGCCGCCGCCGCCCCGCGCGCGAGCCTGATCGCGAGCGGCGGCGCGGGCTCGCTCGCCCACCTCGAAGCGCTCGCGGGGGCCGGACTGCCTCGGCTGGCCGGGGCCATCGCCGGGACTGCCCTGTACGAGCAAAGGTTCTCCGTTCGCGAGGGCCAGGCCGCGCTCCAGCGGGGTTGAGTGAATGCTGACGCGGCGGATCATTCCCTGCCTGGACGTGAAGGACGGCCGCGTGGTGAAGGGCGTCCGCTTCGAGGAGCTGCGCGATGCCGGCGATCCGGTCGAGCAGGCGCGCGCCTACGGGCGGGCCGGCGCCGACGAGCTGTGCTTCCTGGACATCAGCGCCTCGCTCGAAGCGCGAGGGACTCTCGTCGCCCTGGTGGAGCGGGTCGCGCGCGAGCTGTCGATCCCCTTCGCGGTGGGGGGCGGGGTGCGGACGGTGGAGGACGCGGAGGCGCTGCTGCGCGCCGGCGCGGACAAGGTGTCGATGAACACGGCGGCCCTCGCCGACCCGGGCCTCTTGACCGCCGTCGCCCGGCTCACCGGCAGCCAGAGCGCGCTGCTCGCGATCGACGCGAAGCGCCTGCCGGGCCCGCGTCCTGCCTGGGAGGTCCATTCGCACGGCGGCACGCGGCCCACCGGCCGGGACGCGGTCGCCTGGGCGCGCGAGGCGGTCGATCGTGGCGCAGGCGAGATCCTGCTCACCTCGATCGACCGCGACGGCACCGGCGCCGGGTTCGAGCTGGAGCTGACGCGAACGATCTCAGCCGCGGTCCCGGTCCCGGTGATCGCCAGCGGCGGAGCGGGCGGGCCGGCGCACTTCGCCGAAGCGTTCGCCGCGGGTGCCTCGGCCGCGCTCGCCGCGACCGTGTTCCATTTCGGCACGCTTTCCGTGGCTCAGGTGAAGGAGGAGTGCGCGCGCCGCGGCTTCCCGATGCGCTGGCCGCTGGAGGAGTTTGACTCTGGCGATCGCTTGAAATGACCGTGATCTGTTGGGGGGTCGAGGGGGGAGCGAGCTCCCCCCTTGTAGAGGCGCCGAAGGCGCCGGATCGAGGAAGGTCAGATGGCTTCAACCAGCCGTGGGGTAAGAGCATGGTCCGCCCAGAAGAGTTGAAGTACGACGAGCGCGGCCTGGTCCCCTGCATCGTGCAGGACGCCGCGACGGCCGAGGTCCTGACGCTCGCCTGGCAGTCTCGCGAGGCGCTGGAGCGCACGCTGCGGTCGGGCCAGGCGACCTTCTGGAGCCGCAGCCGCGGCGAGATCTGGGTCAAGGGAGCCACCAGCGGCAACACGCAGACCGTCCGGGCGCTGCGCACGGACTGCGATCACGACGCGGTGCTCCTCCGGGTCGCGCCCGCGGGGCCCGCCTGCCACACGGGCGCGCGGTCCTGCTTCTTCGAGGCCGTCGAGGGCGCTCCGGACGCGCCCGGAGCCCCGGGAGAGACGCTGGCGCGCCTGGAGCAGGTGCTCCGCGACCGGCGGTCGGACGCGCCCGCCGGCTCGTACACGGCGAAGCTGTACGCGGACGAGAACCTGCGGCACAAGAAGATCGGCGAGGAGGCGACCGAGCTGGTGATGGCCTCGCTGCGCGGCGACAGGCAGGCGATCGCCGACGAGGCCGCGGACGTGCTGTACCACGTGCTGGTACTGCTCCGGACGCACGACCTCGGTCTCGAGCAGGTGGCGGAGAGGCTGCGCGCGCGCGAAGGGCGCAACCCGCGCTGATCCACGGCATCCCATGGAAAGTCAGCGCTTGCGCAGCTCCTTCACCATCACGATCGCGTCCTCGCCTTCGTCGACGTAGTAGTTCGGCCGGACCCCGACGGCGCGGTAGTCGAACGCGCGATACAGCTCGAGCGCGGCAGTGTTCGATCGGCGCACTTCGAGCGTCATCAGGGTCGCGCCCGCCTGGACGGCGCGCTTCTCCGTCTCTCCCATGAGGACGCGCGCGATGCCGCGGCGGCGGT
>DASWGQ010000102.1:0-12465 GCA_036393595.1 Myxococcales bacterium
GGAGGCGTCCGATGCACGGAATCCATCTGTCGCGCCTGCCCTTCAGCGCCAAGGTGTTCTGCTCGTTGTTCCTGCTCGGGATCGGCTGCGGTGCGCTGGCCGCATTCACGCAGGCGGCCACCGCGGTGGGCGTCTCGCCGGCCGCCGTCCGCGAAAGCCTGGCGCCCGAGCTGCCGATGACCGGGATGCATCACGGGGAGACGAGCGGCGAGAGGGAGATGGACCTGGCCGAGCTGTCGAGGACGGCCAAGGTCTGGATGCGCACGCCGCTGCTCATCCAGACCAGCCACACGCACTTGTTCGGGCAGACGCTGATCGCGGGCCTCCTCGGGCTCATCTTCCTCTTCGTGCCCCTGCGCGAAGGACCCAAGGCGGCGATCGTCGCCCTCCCGTTCGTCGGGACGCTGGTGGACATCGGCGGGATGTGGGCCACGCGCTTCGTCTCGCCCTCGCTGAGCGTGCTGGTGATCGCGGGAGGCACGCTGTTCGCGCTCGGTTACGTGCTCATCGCGGCGCTCTCCATGCACGACCTCTGGCTGCGGAAGGAGACAGCATGACTCGACGACTCGCGTTCCTGCTCTGCGCCCTGGCCGCCGCGCCGGCGCTCGCGCACATCACTCCGCCCGTGCTGCTCGTCTCGGACCGCGACGCGGTATCCGGGCTTCTCACGGGAGCCAAGCGATACTTCGTCCGCGAGGTGCGCCTGACGCCCGCCGAGCGCCAGGCGATCCAGAAAGACACCGGCTGGGCGCCGGACGAGGACTTCTACCGCTTCTACATCGGCCGGGACGACGGGCAGCACGACGTCGGCGCGGTCACCTTCCTCACCGAGTACACCATCCACGGCCCGGTGCGCGTCGCGGTGGCGCTGGCGCCCGACGGCAAGGTCAAGGGCGCGGCGGTCGCCGAGGTGAGCGAGGAAACCTATCCTTGGGTGAAGACGCTGATCGACCGCGGCTTCCTCGCCTCCTTCGCCGGGCGCGATGCGCACGCCTCGTTCACGCCGGCCGCGGGGGGAGGGAGCTCGATGCCTCGCTTCTACGGCCAGATCATCGGGAGCCTCGTCCAGCGGGCGGCGCTGTTGTACGAGACGGGCGTGCTGAAGCGTTCCCATTGAACGGACGCGGGTTGGCGCTTATCCTGGTCAGTCGCGCCCGATAGGGGCGCGCTGCGGAGGAGACCATGGCGCGTCCTGTCCGGGTGCTGGTGGCGAAGGCGGGCCTCGACGGACACGACCGCGGGGCGAAGGTGGTGGCGCGCATCCTGCGCGACGCGGGGATGGAGGTCGTCTACACCGGCCTGCACCGCACTCCGGACCAGATCGTCAGCGCCGCCGTCCAGGAGGACGTCGACGTGGTCGGGATCAGCCTGCTCTCCGGCGCGCACATGTCGCTGGTGCCGCGCATCGTCGAGAAGCTGCGCGCTTCGGGCGCAGGCGACGTGGCGGTGGTCATCGGCGGCGTGATCCCGGACGACGACATCGAGCCGCTCCGCAGCCAGGGCGTCGCGGACATCTTCCCGCAGGACACGCCGCCCGACGTGATCGTCACCCGCATCCGCGCGCTCGCGGCCGCGCGTCCGCTGGAATGACCATCCCGCTGGACCTGAGCCGCATCGCGCGCGAGCGCGGCGCCGACCTGCGTTCCTGGCCGCCCCGCTACGATCCCGCATACCGGCCCGGGTCCGGCGAGCCGTGCTGGCTGCCCGAGATCGAGCGCGCGGCGCCGGAACAGCGCGACGAGCTGATCCTGGCCAAGCTCCGCGCCCAGGTCCGCTGGGCATGGGAGAGGAGCCCGTTCTACCGGCGCAAGTGGGACGACGCGGGCGTGTCGCCCGACACGCTGCGCACCCTGCGCGATCTCGCGCGCTTTCCCGTGGTGCAGAAGAACGAGCTGCGCGCGGCGCAGGCGGCGCACCCACCCTTCGGCGACTACCTGTGCATCGATCCCGCCGACGTGGCGCGGATCCACGGCACCAGCGGCACCACGGGGCGCCCGACGGTGTTCGGCATCGGCCGGGACGACTGGGGGCGGATCGCGGAGGCTCACGCCCGCATCCTCTGGGGGGCCGGCATCCGGCCGCGCGACCGGGTGATGATCTGCTCCTTCTTCAGCCTCTACATGGGCTCCTGGGGCGCGCTCATCGGGGTCGAGCGGCTGGGCGCGACCGCCTTCCCCTTCGGCGCGGGGGTGGCCGGCCAGACCCTGATGGGCGTGCAGTGGGCGCGCGAGATGAAGCCCACCGCGTTCTACGGGACGCCGTCGTACGCGCTCCACTTCGCCGACACGGCCAGGCGGGAGGGCATCGACCCGCGGTCGTTCGGGTTCCGCGTGCTCTTCTTCTCCGGAGAGCCGGGCGCGGGGATCCCCTCCACCAAGAAGCAGATCGAGGAGACCTTCGGCGCCGCCTGCATCGACATGGGCTCGACCGCCGAGATGTCGCCCTGGATGACGGACGGCGAGTGCGGCGCGCGCGGCGGCATGCACCTGTGGCAGGACATCGTCTACACCGAGGTGTGCGATCCGAAGACGTTCCAGCCGCTGCCCTACGGCTCGGAAGGCACGCCCGTCTACACCCACCTCGAGCGCACCTCGCAGCCGATGATCCGGTTCGTCGCCGGCGACCTGACCCGCTGGACGGACGCGCCCTGCGCCTGCGGGCGGACCTACCCGCGCCTGCCACAGGGGATCTACGGGCGCATCGACGACATGTTCATCGTGCGCGGCGAGAACATCTATCCCTCGGCGATCGAGGACGTCCTGCGCGCCATCGACGGATTCGGCGGCGAGTTCCGCGTGATCATCTCGCGGCGCGAAGCGATGGACGACCTGCTGGTCCGGGTGGAGGTCGCCCCCGGACGGGACGCCCCGGCGCTGGAGCGCGAGATGCGCGAGCGCCTGCAAGCGCGCGTGGGCGTGCGCCCCCGGCTGGAGCTGGTGGCGCAGGGCAGCTTGCCGCGCACCGAGTTCAAGGCGAAGCGGGTGATCGACGATCGCGACCTCTACCGCAAAGGCGTCTCCGGGAGCTGACATGAGCGACGAGAAGGAGAAGGCGCGCGCGCAGCGCCTCGAGTGGGAACAGAACGAGCTGCGCGAGTTCCGCAAGCGCCAGCCCGAGTCGAAGGATCGATACGAGACGGCCTCGGGCATCCCCGTGCACCGCGTGTACACGCCCGAGGATGCCGTGCCGTTCGAGGAGATCGGACTGCCCGGGCAGTTTCCCTTCACCCGCGGCCCGTACCCGACGATGTATCGCGGGCGCACCTGGACGATGCGCCAGATCGCCGGGTTCGGCACCGGCGAGGACACCAACCGCCGCTTCCGGTACCTCATCGACCAGGGGCAGACGGGTCTCTCGGTCGATTTCGACATGCCCACGCTGATGGGCTACGACTCGGACGATCCGCTCTCCGAAGGCGAGGTGGGCCGCGAAGGGGTGGCCATCGACACTCTCGAGGACGTGCGGGCGCTCTTCGCCGGCATAGATCTGGAGGCGATCTCCGTGTCGATGACCATCAACCCGACCGCCTGGATCCTGCTCGCCATGTACGTCGCGCTGGCGCAGGAGCGGGGCTACGACCTGAACAAGCTCTCGGGAACGGTGCAGGCGGACATCTTGAAGGAGTACCAGGCGCAGAAAGAGTGGATCTTCCCCATCCGCCCCTCGATGCGCGTGGTGCGCGACCTGATCGTCTACTCGGCGCGCAACCTGGCCCGCTACAACCCGATCAACATCAGCGGCTACCACATCAGCGAAGCCGGGGCGAACGCCGTGCAGGAGCTCGCCTTCACCATGTGCAACGCGGTGGCGTACCTGCAGGAGGTCACGCAGGCCGGCGTGCCCGTCGACGACTTCGCCCCGCGGCTCGCCTTCTACTTCGTCGCCCAGCAGGATTTCTTCGAGGAGATCGCCAAGTTCCGCGCCGCGCGCCGCTGCTGGGCGAAGATCGCCAGGCGTTTCGGCGCGAAGAAGCCCGAGTCGATGCGGCTGCGGTTCCATTGCCAGACCGCCGCCGCCACGCTGACCAAGCCGCAGCCGATGAACAACGTCGTGCGCACCGCGCTGCAAGCGCTCTCGGCGGTGCTGGGCGGCGCCCAGTCGCTGCACACCAACGGGCTCGACGAGGCGTACGCGATCCCCTCCGAGATGGCGATGAAGGTGGCGCTGCGGACGCAGCAGATCATCGCGGACGAGACC
This sequence comes from Myxococcales bacterium, assembly GCA_036393595.1. Taxonomy (GTDB): domain Bacteria; phylum Myxococcota; class Myxococcia; order Myxococcales; family 40CM-4-68-19; genus VBKO01. The sequence goes on from DASWGQ010000102.1 coordinate 4,198, forward strand.
CGCGTGGCGCAGGTGGCCGATCCGCTGGGCGGCTCCTGGTACGTCGAGTCGCTCACCAAGCGCATCGAGGACGAGGTGTTCGCAGTCCTCGACAAGGTGGAGACGATGGGCGGCACGATCCGCGCCGTCGAGCAGGGCTATTTCCAGAAGGAGATCGCCGAGACCGCGTACCGGACGGCGCGGAAGAAGGGCTCGGGCGAGCTGCCGGTGATCGGCGTGAACAAGTACGTCGACCCCCCCAAGCAGGAGCAGATCGAGATCCACAAGATCGATCCGGAGGTCGAGCAGCGGCAGATCGCGCGCACCAGGGACGTCCGCCGCAAGCGCGACGGCGCCAGGGTTTCGGCGCTGCTCGAGCGGCTGGAGCGCGAGTCGCGCGACCCGGCGGTAAATCTAATGTCGGTCACCATCGACCTGGTGAAGGCGGGCGCGACCATGGGGGAGATCGTCGCGCGCCTCAAGGGCCCCTTCGGGACGTACGTCGAGACGCCGGTGTTCTGAGCCGGGGAGGCTTGCGGCGCGTCTCGCCGTGAGCGAACCTGCGAAGCCGTGACCGCTCCCGGCCGCCGGCACCGTGCTCTCGTCGCGGCGGCGCTGTCGGCATTCGGGCTCTGCGTCGGGCCTGTGCTGCACGGGGAGCTGCACGCGCGCGAGCGCGAGAGCGCGCTGGAGCGGCTCTTCCAGATCGCCTTCCGTCCCGATCGGGGGGCGGGGTACTCGCAGGAGCTGGCACGCGCCGCCGAGGAGGCGCTCGGCGGCGGGCACTCCCACCAGCACGGTCCGCCCGCGGGTGCGGAGCACGGCGTGGGCTCGCTGGCGCACCTGGCGCTGGCGGTCCACCCGGCTGCGCTGCCGCCGCCCCTTCCGCCTCCCGAGCGCGTGCCGGAGCTGCCCGCTCGTGAATACAGCCCGGCGCACCTCTCGCCGCGGTACCTCGTCCCCGATCGTTCGCAAGGGCCTCCGCGCGGCTGACGCCCGAAGCCGCGCTCGCCAATCCGTTCCCCGAGGCCCGCCATGTCCTCGCGTTCGCGCGCAGCCGCGTGCTGCGCGGCCGCTTCGATCTCCTTCTCCGCGCTCGCGCAGGCGCAAGCGCCGCCCCGTTTCGTCGCCCCGCGGCTGCTGGAGCGGGTCGAAGCCCGGTACCCCGAGGAGGCGCGCCTCTCGGGCCTGACCGGGACGGTGGTGGTGCGGATCGTGGTGGGCACCGACGGGCGGGTCATCTCCGCTGAAGTGGTCCAGGGCGCGGGACACGGATTCGACGAGGCGGCGCTGGAGGCCGCGCGCAAGCTGCGCTTCGAGCCCGCCACGCGGGAGGGAAGGCCGGTGGCGGTCCAGCTCGACTACGAGGTCCGCTTCGAGCTGCCGGATGCGCCGGCGCCGGCGCTGCGCGACACGGTCCGCCCGGCGCCGCGGTCTTCGCCGGAGCCGGTTTTCGAGTCCGACGTCGAGGCGGACCGCCCGCTCACTGCCGCGAGCGCACGCACGGTGCGCGACCGCGACTTCCTGCTGCGGCCGCGCTTCACGCCCGAGGACGTCCTGCGCGTCGTGCCCGGGCTGGTCCTCGCGCAGCACCAGGGCGGTGGGAAGGCCGACCAGATCTTCCTGCGCGGCTTCGACGCCGACCACGGGACCGACGTGAGCGTGAACCTCGACGGAGTGCCGGTGAACATGCCCTCGCACGCGCACGGCCAGGGCTACGCCGACCTGCACTTCCTCATCCCCGAGGCGATCGAGCGCATCGAGATCACCAAGGGCCCGTACTTCGCCGAATACGGGGACTTCGATACCGCGGGCGCGGTGAACCTGGTCACGCGCGACCGCTTCGAGAGCTCGCAGGTGAGCGCGACGACCGGCCTGTTCCCGACCTTGAGCGGCAGCCGCGACGACGGAACCTCCCGCCGGTTCCTCGGGTACCGCTTCCTCGGCGTCGCCAGTCCGCTCACGGGCGACTTCCAGCCGTATTTCGCGGCCGAGGTCTACGGCACCGGCGGGCCCTTCCTCCACTCGGAGAAGCTGCAGCGGTACAACCTGTTCGCCAAGGCGACCTGGCGCGTGGCGCCGGGGACCACCCTTTCGCTGCTCGCCACCGCCTACGCGTCCGGCTGGATCGGCTCGGGGCAGATCCCGGCGCGGCTGGTGGACGCGGGCCTGCTCGACCGCTACGGAGCGATCGACCCCACCGAGGGCGGCGACACGCAGCGCCAGCAGGCAATCCTCGCCTTCGTCACCCACCCGGACGCCCGCTCCACCTTCAAGGCGTCGCTCTCGGCCATCCGCTACGGGTTGACGCTGTTCAACGACTTCACCTTCCAAGCAGTGGATCCGGTGCACGGGGACGAGATCGAGCAGGACGACCAGCGCACCACGGTGTTCGCCAGCTTCCGCTACGATCGCCTCGACCGCGCCGGAAGCCTCGCCTTCCTCACCACCCTGGGCGCCCAGTTCCGCGCCGACGACGTCGCCGCCAGCCTGTGGAAGGTCGAGCGCCGCGTGCGGCTGCCCGGCTGCGCGGGCGTGCCCAACCCGTGCGTGAGCACGCAGGACCGGCAATCCGACGCCGCCGCGTTCGTGCAGGAGGACTTCCGCCCCGCGCGCTGGCTTCGAGTGGTCCTCGGCCTGCGCGACGACCTGTTCGAGTTCGACGTGCGCTCGCAGCTGCCGTCGGGAGCGATCGATCCCGCCCATCCCGATCCGCTGCCGCCCACCGTCCAGCGCAGCATCGTCTCGCCGAAGGCGAGCGTGGTGCTCACGCCCATCGAGCAGCTGGACCTGTACCTGAACTTCGGCTCGGGCTTCCATTCCAACGACGCGCGGAGCGCGATCGAGACCGGCGGGGCGGGCGCGGTGCCTCGGGCACTCGGAGCCGAGGCCGGGGCCCGCGCGCGCCTTCTCGACGGCCAGCTGGATCTCGCCGCGGCGGCCTGGCGCCTCGATCTCGATTCCGAGCTGGTCTGGAGCGGCGACGCAGGAGGGACCGAGCCGGCCGGCGCCACCCGCCGGCAGGGGCTCGACCTCGAGGCGCGCTGGCGGATCCTGCCCTGGGTGTACGCCGACCTGGACGTGTCGCTGGCCAGGAGCCGCTTCAAGGCGGACTCCGGGAACGGCAACGCGGTGGCGCTCGCCCCGTCGCGCATCGTCACGGCCGGGCTGACCGCGCAGCACCCGTCCGGGCTGCGCGCCTCCCTGCGCCTGCGCCACGTGGGCGAGCGTCCCGCCTCCGAGCTCACGGCCGACGACCCGCTCGACCCGGCGAATCCCGGCGGCCCGCGCGTACCTCCCTGCACGCCCGCCCTCGACGCGAGCACGGCGCAGGGACGGCGATGCTACCTCGTCGCCGAGGGATACACCGTGCTCGACGCAGCCGTCGCGTACGTCACGCCGCGCTGGAGCGTCACGCTCTCGGGCGAGAACCTCACCGACGCGACGTATCGCGAGGCGCAGTTCGGGAACGTCTCGCAGGTGACGCGCGGAGCGGACGTGCGCCCGGGCTTTTCACCGGAGCAGCATCCGGTGCAGGACGTCCACTTCACGCCGGGGAATCCGCTGGCCGTGCAGCTCACGGGCACGTTGTTCTTCTAGCCGCCGCCCTGTTCGGCCAGAGTGATCAATCATGAGCATGGTTCACGAGGACACTGCGGGCCGATCGTCCGCTTGCCGTCCCTTCGGGCGCCTTGCTGTGGACCGCGGGACCATTCCCTGGGAAGGATTCCGCCCGTGGAGCACCGCCCGCCCGCGACCATCCTGCTGGTCGACGACTATCCGCCGAACCTGACGGCCCTGGAGGCCGCGCTCGAGCCCCTCGAGCAGCGCCTGGTCAAGGCAAGCTCTGGCGCCGAGGCGCTCAAGTTCCTCCTCTCCGAAGAGACCTGCGCGCTGATCCTGCTCGACGTGAACATGCCCGGGCAGGACGGCTTCGAGACGGCGGACCTGATCCGCTCGCGCCGCCGCACGCGCGACATCCCCATCCTGTTCATGACCGCGGCGCGCCGGCCGGAGGGCGCCCGGCTCGCCTCCGAGCATGGGGCCGCGGACTACATCGTGCGGCCGGTCGAGCCGGAGGTGCTGCGGACCAAGGTGCGCGGCATCCTCGAGCTGCGCGAGCGCGCCGACGACCTCGAGCAGCAACTGCTCCGCACCGCGGAGCACGAGCGCGCGCAGCTCGTCACCGAGCGCCGCCTCGAGCGGCGATACAGGTCGCTGGTCGAGGCCACGGGGCAGGTGGTGTGGAGCATGGGCCCGGGCGGGGACGTGCTGGAGGACTCGCCTTCGTGGCGCGCCTTCACTGGCCAATCGGCGGAACAGCTGGTGGGGCGCGGCTTCCTCGACGCGGTCCATCCCGACGACCGCGATCGCGCCGAGCGCGCCTGGAAGGCGGGGCTCGCCGACAAGCTGCCGTACGACGTCGAGTTCCGCCTGCGCCGCGACGGCGGCGGCCATGCGGAGGTGCTCTCCCGAGGCGTGCCCGTGCTGGACGACGACGGCAGCGTGCTGGAATGGCTGGGCACCTGCATCGACCTGACCGAGCACAAGCGCGCCGACGAGGAGGTGCGCGCCTCGCGCGATCAGCTCGACGTGATCCTGGGCAGCGTGAGCGAGGGGATCACCGCGCAGGACGCGACCGGACGGCTGGTGTTCGCCAATGACGAGGCCGCTCGCATGAGCGGGTTCTCGTCGGGCGCCGAGATGCTCGCGGCGGGCACGCGGGCGGTCGCCGGCCGCTTCGAGATGCGCGACGAGGCCGGCGGCCCGTTCCCGCTCGAGCTTCTCCCGAATCGCGCCGCGTTGCGCACGGGCGTGCGGTCGGAGGGGCTGCTGCGGGTCCGGCGGAAGGACGCGGACGACGACCGCTGGGTCCTGTTGCGGTCGACGCCGGTGCTGGGCCCGCCGGGCACGGCCTCGCTGGTGATCAACGTGATGCAGGACGTGACCGAGCAGCGGCGCTCCGCCTTCGCCGCCCAGCTGCTCTCGGACGCCGGCCGCGTGCTGGGATCGAGCCTGGAGGCGGACGCCACGCTGGCGGCGATCGCCCAGCTCGCCGTCCCGCGGCTGGCCGACTGGTGCGCCGTGCACCTTCGGCAGCCCGAAGGATCCATCCGGCTGCTCGCGCTCGCCGGCCTCGAGGCCGACGCCGAGCACGCGGCCAGCGAATCCGCCGCGCGCGAACGCGTGGACGCTTTCGCCGCGCACGGCGTGGCGGAGGCCCTGCGCACCGGGAAGACCGAGTGGGGACGCAGCCTGCCGGACGCCCTGCTGGTGGAGCGCGCCGATGGTCCGCGGCACCTCGAGGAGCTGCGCTCCGCGGGGATGCTCTCTTACATCGCGGCCCCGTTCTGCGCCCGCGGCCAGGCGCTGGGGGCGCTGACCCTGGTCACCACGGCGCGGTCGGGCCGGCGGTACGATGCGGTCGACGTGCGCACCGCCGAGGAGCTGGCCGATCGGGTGGCCGCCGCGCTGGACAACGCGGCGCTCTACAAGCGCGAGCAGGAGGCGGTGCGCGCGCGCGACGACTTCCTCTCCATCGCCTCGCACGAGCTGCGGACGCCGCTCACTCCGCTGCGACTCCAGACCCAGATCCTGCGGCGCCTGCTCGCGCACGGAGAGACGCCCCCGCGAGAGAAGCTGGCGGCGAGCCTCGACACGCTGGAGCGCCAGACCGAGCGCCTCGGCCGCCTGGTCAGCGACCTGCTCGACGTGTCGCGCATCACGGCCGGAAAGCTCACCCTCCACCGCGAGCGCCTCGACCTGGCCGAGATCGCGAGCGAGGTGGTGGAGCGCTACGCCGGGGTCAGCCGATCGCGGATCGTGCTGCAGACGCAGAGCGCACCCGGCAGCTGGGATCGCGCCCGGCTCGAGCAGGTGGCGACCAACCTGCTCGCCAACGCGATCAAGTATGGCGAAGGCAAGCCGATCGACGTGGTCGTCGCGCTCAAGGACGGGGTCGCCGTGCTGGTGGTCCGCGACCGCGGCATCGGCATCGCGCCCCAGGATGCGGAGCGCATCTTCGGCCGGTTCGAGCGCGCCACCTCGGCCACCTCGTACGGCGGGCTCGGTCTGGGCCTCTACATCGCGCAGCAGATCGCGGCGGCGCACGGCGGACGGATCTCGGTCGAGAGCGCGCCGGGGCAGGGCGCGGCCTTCACCGTCGCCCTCCCGCCGGGAGAGCCTTGATCGGCGATGTTCGTCCTCGGGCATCTCGGCATCGGGAGCTGGGTCGCCGCGCGCCGGGTCCGCGCCGAGCAGCTCGCGTGGCTGTTCTTCGGCACGCTGCTGGCCGACCTCGTCGACAAGCCGCTCTACTACGCGCTCGTGCTCGCCACCGGCCGGCGCGGCGCCGAGCTGGGCCTGGTCACGGGGACGCGCACCTTCGGGCACACGCTGCTGCTGGTCGTCGCGCTCTGGCTCTTGCTGCCGAGGCGCATCGGCACGCCGCTCGCCCTCGGCATGATCACCCACCTCGGACTCGACGAGCTGGGCGACGCGTTGGGGCTGTTCGTCCCCGCGCTGGGCACTCGCCCGCATCCGGGGACCATCACGGCCATCCTGTTCCCGTTCCTGGGGCTCCGCTTCCCCGTGTCGCCGTTCCACAGCGCGCTGGAGCACCTGGCCTCGCTGTCGAACGCGTACGTACTCGCGGGCGAGATCGCCGGCGCCGCCCTGCTCGCGTGGCAATGGCGCGCCGGCCTCTTCACACGGCGACCGCCTGCGGAGAGAGGAGCGAGCGGAAATACGCCAGCGTCTCCTTGAGTCCCTGCTCGATGGGGACGCGCGGCTCCCAGCCGAGCAGCGCGCGGGCGCGCGCGATGTCGGGGCGGCCCCGCCGCGGATCGTCGGTCGGATAGGGCCTGCTGCGCGAAGACGGGACGCCCAAGCGCGCGCTGCGCCACTTTCCTGACTACGCGCCGCAGCTCGGGATCTGCCAGTGGTTCCACTTCGAGGATCACCGGATCGAGGACGCGGTGCGCTGGATGCGCAAGCTGGGCGTCACCTGCCTGCGCACCGGCTTGTCGTGGGCCGACAGCTACCGCCCCGGCTGGGAGAAGTGGTTCGATCGGCAGATCCGCGCCCCGGAAGACTTTCGCCTGACGGTGACGTATTGCTTCACGCCGGAGCACCGAGGCGTGCAGCCGCACCACACCAGCCCGCCGCGCGAGGTGGAGGAGTTCGCCGACTTCTGCGCGCGGATGACGCGAAGGTACCGGGCCTGAGCATGGACCTGAGCTGGGTCACGCCTCATCTCGCGGTCGGGGGCAGCTTCGGCATGGAGGAGGCGGTGGAGCTGGCGCGCGAGCAGGGCATCGAGCGCGTCGTCGACCTGCGCAGCGAGCGCTGCGACGACGAGGAGGTCTTGCGCAGCCACGGCGTGGTGCTGCTCAAGCTGCCCACCGACGACGGCTGCGCCGTCTCGCAGGAGATGCTGGACGAGGGAGTGGCGTGGGTCGACGCGCAGCTCGCCGCCGGCCGCCGCGTCTTCGTCCACTGCGAGCACGGCATCGGCCGCAGCGCCCTGCTGGCGGTCTGCGTGCTGGTCTTTCGCGGACACGATCCGCTCGAGGCGCTGGGGCTTCTCAAGCAGGCGCGCCGGAAGGCCTCGCCCAGCCCCCAGCAGCTGGAGGCCTTCCGCACCTGGGTCTCCCGGCGGGCGGCAGGCGTTCCCGTCCCTCCGCTGGAAGCCCTCGGCCGGATCGCCTGGGTGGCCTGAATCTCGGCGCTGACCGCGGTGTGGTTCTTCGTCAGGTGGTTGATCGCGTATCCGCGGGCGACGCGCGCCGCCTTCCCGGCGTTTCGGGTCGATCGTGCGCGGCTAGCCGGTCGACTGCGGAGTGCAGGATGCTGAGCTGTCGGGACAGGCGGACGCCGGCGGGGGTCTTGTCGTCGATCGGCGGGGGCGGGCCCGGCGGGCGCTGGTCGCGCACGGCGGCGCCGAGGTCCTCCAGGGCCGAGTCCAGCGCAGGCCGCAGCGCCCGCAGATCGACGCCGTCCGGAGAGTGCAGCGCCATGGCGATCGAGTTGCGCAGGCGGCGGGCGTAGGTGAGCAGCGTCATGTACGCGGAGACGCGTTCCGCCGGCTCGACCTGCTCGCCGAGGTGGCGCTGGAAGGAGGCATCGGCGTTGGCGGCGGCGAGGCCAAAGGAGCGGCGCGCCGCGGGCTCGGAGCCGGGATCGGCAAGGACCGCGTCAAGGTACTCGCGCAGGCGGTGGAAGAGGGCGGCGAGCCGCTGCGGGAGCTCGTCGCGCTCGCGGCTGGGCCAGAGGAGCTGCGCGGCGAAG
>DASWGQ010000103.1:0-2162 GCA_036393595.1 Myxococcales bacterium
CGGCGCCCGCTGACGCGCAGGGAGGACGCGTCGAGCTTCGCCAGGTCGACCGCCAGGTGCGCTTCCGCGAAGACGATGGCCTTGCCGCGCGGCGGCCGCAGCGTCCAGCTCGCCCACTGCACCAGATCGCCCCAGACGGACCCGGTGTCGCGCGGGTCGGGTGCGAAGACGATCTTCTTGTAGAGGGAGACGTCCAGCGCCTGCAGGCGCGCCACCTCGCGCACCTTCACCACCAGCGCCGGCGCATCGGGCAGCGGCGGCGCACGATGCGTGAAGTGCCAGACCGCGCCCGCGCCGAGCGCGGCGGCGAGGAGGCACGCAACCGCGACCGCAGCGAGGGTGCGCATGCCGCCAGTGTACCGCAGGGCGCGCGTGTGCCGGCTTCCTACATTGACCTCTTCGCGGACGTCTCCATACGGTTGCGGACCGTCCGGAGGTGTCCGTGAGAAAGGGTTCGCTGCCGTGCCGCCCATCTCGAGCGCCCCGGCCGCGGCCGACCTGATCACGTTCGCCGGTGGCACCGTCAGCGTTCCGTGAGCGCGGCGCCGCTACGTTTTCTCATGGCGCGGATCCATGCGATGTACTTTAGTCGCTGGCCTCTTTCGCGGAGGAGACTTGGCGCAGCTCTTCGTCGAGCCGGGGAAGGTGGTGCGCGCGCGCGAGCTGGCGCAGCAAGCGGCGCGCGGCGTGCAGGCCTTCATCGACCGGCACAGCACCGTGGCCATCGAGCGCACCGTGCTGCGGCTCCTCGGCGTCGGCGGCGCGGGCGCGCGTGGAGCGCCGCTCGCGAATCTCCTGGTGGACAAGCTCCGCGACGCGAAGGTGCTGCACAAAGGCGCGGCCTACTGGCTGGGTCGCGCGCTCAAAGCGAGCCCCGGCCGGGATCCGCTGCATGCGGTGGAGCGCGTCGCCGCGCACCCCGAGAAGCTGCCGCCGCTCACGCCGGCCGAGGACGCCGAGCTGCGCGAGACACTGCGCGCCGACGCCCGCGCGGCCGCGCGCGACCTGCGCGACAAGGTCGAGAAGCGCAAGGAGCTGAAGCGGAGCCTGCAAGTGGGCAGCTTCCCCGGCGCCCCCTGGAAGTACGTGATCGTGGCCACGGGCAACATCCACGACGACGTGGAGCAGGCGCGGGCGGCCGCGCAGCAGGGCGCCGACGTGATCGCCGTGATCCGCAGCACCGCCCAGTCATTGCTCGACTACGTCCCGCACGGCGCCACCACCGAGGGCTACGGGGGCACGTACGCTACCCAGGAGAACTTCCGCATCATGCGCGGGGCGTTGGACGAGGTCTCGCGCAACCTGGGCCGCTACGTCCACCTCACCAACTATTCGAGCGGCTTGTGCATGCCGGAGATCGCCTACATGGCGGCGGCCGAGCGCCTCGACATGCTGCTCAACGACGCCATGTACGGGATCCTCTTCCGCGACATCAACATGCAGCGGACCTTCTGCGACCAGTACTTCTCCCGCCGGATCTGCGCCTTCGCCGAGATCATCATCAACACCGGCGAGGACAACTACATCACCACCGCCGACGCGGACGAGGCGGCGCACACGGTGATCGCCTCCCAGCTCGTCAACGAGACCTTCGCGCACCTCGCCGGCATGCCCGACGAGCTGATCGGGTTCGGGCACTCCTTCGAGATCGACCCGGCCCGGGAGGACACGCTCCTGCGCGAGCTCGCCATGGCGATGATGGTGCGCGAGCTGTTCCCGCGCAGCCCGATCAAGTACATGCCGCCCACCAAGCACAAGGAAGGCGACATCTTCTTCAGCCACGCCTACGACGTCATGGCCGACCTGGTGGCGATCACCACCCGACAGGGGATCCAGCTCCTCGGAATGATGACCGAGGCGATGCACAATCCCTTCCTGATGGACCGCTACGTCGCCCTCAAGTCCGCCGCGTACGTCTACCGGGCCGCGCGCCACCTGGGCGACGAGATCGCCTTCAAGCCCGACGGCATCGTGGCGCGGCGTCAGCGCGAGGTGTTCGACAAGGCGGTCGCGCTGCTCGAGGAGGTGGCGAAGGACGGCATGATGGCGGCCATCGGCAAGGCGCGGTTCGGGGACACGGCGCGGACGGAGACCGGAGGGAAGGGCCTCGACGGCGTGTTCGAGCGCGCCCCCGACTACTTCAACCCCTTCCTGGAAATCCT
>DASWGQ010000104.1:0-9301 GCA_036393595.1 Myxococcales bacterium
CCGCCGACGAACTGCGGTGTGACGTGCTCGCCCAGGAAGAAATGGGCGAGTACCGCCGTCGCCAGCGGCTGCAGGTTGGTGAAGACCGCCACGCGCGCCGCCGGCAGGTGCGCCAGCGCCCAGTACCAGAGCAGGTAGGCGATCACGCTGGTGACGAGGATCAGGTAGCCGACGCCGAGCCATGCGGCGCGCGAGGCGTGCGCGATGCGGTGCACGGCGCCCGGCGCGGCGAGCGAGGCGATCCCGAGCGGCAGGTACATCGCGGTGCCGGCGATCAGCGCCCAGGCGATGACCGGGAGCGGTCCGTGGACGCTGACCAGCGGCCGGCCCTCCGCCGTGAACAATGCCCAGGCAATCACCGCGACCAGCAGCAGCAGGTCGCCGAAGAGCGGCCCGCGCGAGAGATCCAGGCCGCGCCAGGCCAGCACGTAGAGCGTTCCCGCGAGCGCAATCAGCGTGCCGAGCGCGGTGCGCACGCCGGGCAGCTCCCGCCGGAGCGCCTGGGCGAGGAGCATCACGAACAGGGGCGTGAGCGAGTACAGGAGCGCCGCGTGCGCGGCGGTCGAGAGCGCCAGCCCGGTCTGGAAGAAGCCCTGGCTGACCGGCACCACCACGAACGAGAGCACGAGCAGCTGCGGCCAGGCGCTCTTGGGTGGCATCCGCTGCCCCGGTGGGCGGACCCGCAGCAGCAGCAGCACCAGGAGCGCGCTCGCGCCGAGGAACCGGAGCAGGCCGAGCGGCAAGGGAGGGATCTCGCGGAGCGCGGTCTTCCCGCAGAGGTAGCTTCCGGCGGAGAGGACGGTGTGCAAGAGCAGCCCGCCGTAGAGCAGGGCGCGCCTCCGCGGGGTGGCCATCGAGCGCGTGGATCTGCGATGTATCGCGCGGCCCTGTCAAGGAGGAGATCCATGGGACTCGCGGGAAGAAGGATCGTCGTCACCGGCGCCTCGGGTAACCTCGGCAGCGTGGTTTGCGCGCGGCTCGCGGAAGAGGGAGCGCGCGTGGTGCCGTTCGTGCACAGGAAGCGCGCGCCGGAGGAGCGTGCGGTGGAGCTGACCGACGAGCGGTCGGTGGAAGCGGGGTTCGAAGGGATCTCCGGGCTGTGGGCGGCGGTGAACTGTGCGGGCGGATGGAAGGGCGGTTCGCCGGTGAAGGACACGCCCGTCGAGGTGTTCGAGGCGATGATCGCCTCCAACCTGCGCAGCGCCTTCCTGGTCAGCCGCGCCGCGCTTCGGAGGTTCGGGCCGGAAGGCGGACGGATCGTCACGGTCTCCGCGGCGATCGGGGCGGCCCTCTCCGGCATCGGCGGCGCGGCCGCGTATGCGGCGGCCAAGGCGGGAGTCATCGCGCTGACCAAGGCGCTGGCCGAGGAGGGCGCGGCTTCCGGCGTCCGCGCCAACTGCGTGGCGCCCGGGGTCATGCGCACTCCGCAGAACGAGCGCGCCATGCCGGGCGTGGGCAGCGCGCGGTGGGTGAAGCTCGAGGACGTGGCGGAGGCGATCGCGTTCCTCTGCGACCCGCGCTCGTCCGCCGTGAACGGCGCGGTGGTGACGCTTCCGTCGCTCTGACCTCAGTCCGCCAGTCGCCGCCCCTGGTGCGGCGCTGCCCTCTTCACAGCGCGGCCGTCACGGGATCCGTTGCAGGGCGCGGCGTGCCTCGGCGCGGACGCCGGGGGCGGGATCGTCGACCAGGCGCTCCGCGAGCGCGCGGATCTCGGGCGAGAGCGGCCGCGAAGCCAGTGCGAGCGCGCTGCGCACCAGGCCGTCGCGCCCCGCCCGCAAGAGCGGCGTCCCTTCGTAGCGGCGCCGCGCTTCCTCGGGCGTGAGCCGCAGCGCGTCCCCCAGGTGGAGCGCGCGCTGCTCGGGCCGGGCCCGCAGCTGCACCAGCGACCCCGGCGGCGCGCGCCGGTTCCAAGGGCACGCGTCCTGGCAGGCGTCGCAGCCGAACACGCGACCTCCGGCGGCGCGCGCCAGCTCGGGCGGGATCGGCCCCCGGTGCTCGATGGTGTGGTACGCGAGGCAGCGGTTCGCGTCGACGTAGCGCGGCTCGCGGATGGCGCCCGTGGGGCACGCCGGGATGCACGCGGTGCACTCGCCGCAGCGGTCCGGGTGCGGATGGTCGGCGGCGAGGTCCGCGTCGGTCACCAGCGCGCCGAGCAAGAGCCAGGAGCCGAGCTTCTCGTGGATCAGGCAGCCGTTCTTGCCGATCCAGCCGATTCCCGCCTCCTGCGCCCACGCCTTCTCCAGCACCGCTCCGGCGTCCACCTCGCAGTACACGCGCGCGCCCAGCTCGGTGCGGATCCAGGCGGCGAGCTTACGCGCGGGCTTCAGCACCACGTTGTGGTAGTCGCGGCCTTGCGCGTACCGCGCGACGATCAGATCGCCCGCCGGAGCGGCCTCGGGCAGCTCGGGCGCGTAGCTCGCCGCGAGCGCGATCACGCTGCGCGCGCCGTGCAACACTCGCGAGGGATCGAGCCGCTCCGCGCGCCGCTCGCGAACGTAGGCGATGCCGGGAGCGTCCCAGCCGCGCTCGAACCAGCGGTCCAGCCGGGCGGGATCGAGCGGGCGGGCACGGGCGATGCCACACAGGTCGAAGCCCAGGTCGCGCGCCTTCGCCTTGACCAGCCGGGCGGCGGGTCCGGCCCCGCGCTCCGGCGCCTGTCCGCGCAGGTCCATCTCAGCGCTTCCAGGTGAGCGCGACGCCGTCGCGCAGGGGGAGCAGGGTGGAGACGAGCCCCTCGGAGCCGAAGGCGACCCGCGTGTACTCGCGCAGGCCGGCCGTGGCCGGGTCGGTCTCGCCGCGCGCCACGGCGCCTCCCCACAGGACGCTGTTCGCGACCAGCAGGCCTCCCGAGCGCAGCTTCGGCAAGGCGAGCGCCAGCGCGCGCGGGTACTCCTCCTTCTTGCCGTCGAGGAAGATGAGGTCCTGCGGCTCCTCCGTTCGCGCGAGCGCTTCCAGGCCGTCTCCGGGGACCAGGATGCGGCAGCGATCCAGCAGCCCGGCCTGGCCGAGCCAGGTGCGGGCGCGCTCGAGGTGGTCGGGGTCGTAATCGGTCAGCGTGATCGCGCCGCCGTCCGGCAGCGCGCGGGCGAACCAGAAGGCCGAGTATCCGAACCCGCTGCCCACCTCGAAGATGCGCCGCGCGCGCAAGAGCAGCGCGAGCTGGTGCAGGAGCCCGCCCACCACCGGACCCACGATGGGAAAGCCGTCCCGCTCGTCGGCGTAGCGGCGCATCTCCGCCTCCACCGGATCGGGGGAGCCGGCGAGCCGCGCGAGGTACTCGTCGACGAGCGGGTCGACGATGTCCAGGTCGCCTTGCATGGAAAGCCGAAGGTAGCGCAAATGGCTGCTCCATGACGCGTCTTTGCGCCTTCCTCTACCGGTTGTCCGCCGGGCTGCTCCTCGGCGCGCAGGTCTTCTTCGCGGCGGTGGCCGCCCCGGCGGCGTTCCCCCGCGAGGTGGCCGCGCTCCCGCCCGGCCATCCCCTGCGCAACGCGGCGGCCGACCTGGTCGGCGCGCAGCTCGCCGCGCTGGATCGCATGACGCTGCTCTTCTGCGCGGTCGCGGCGCTCTGTGCGATCGTCCTGGCGCGGACCGGGCTGCCCTCGGCGCGGGTGGCGGCGGTCCCCGTGCTGCTGGCGGGCCTGTGCGCGCTGATCTCCTCCTCGTTCGTCACGCCGCGCATCCAGGCGCTCCGCGCGGCCGGAGAGACGCAGCTGCCGGAGTTCGGCCGGCTGCACGCGATCTCGACGGGCCTCCTGGGAGTGGAGATCCTCCTGCTGCTCGTCGCGCTGTGGGTTGCTCCCGCGCCCGCGAAGGGTTAGGAAGGCGCCCGCCATGGCCATCCCCGTGACGCTGATCGCCGGTGACGGCATCGGGCCGGAGGTCGTCAACGCCGCCGTCGAGGCCATCGAGGCGGCCGGCGCGCGGCTGGAGTGGCAGCGCGCCGCCGCCGGCGCGGGCGCGGTGCCGACGCACGGGACGCCGATTCCCGCCGAGACGCTGGACTCCGTCCGGCGCACCAAGCTGGCGCTGAAGGGTCCGCTCGCGACGCCCACCGGCGAGGGCTTCCGCAGCGTGAACGTGGCGCTGCGCAAGGAGTTCGACCTCTACGCCAACGTGCGGCCGGCGCGCAGCTTCGCCGGCGTGGAGACGCGCTACACGGGCGTCGACCTGGTGGTCATCCGCGAGAACACCCAAGGGCTCTACTCGGGCGTGGAGCACTACGTCGACGAGGAGCGGAGCGCGGCGGAGTCGATCAGCATCATCACCCGCAAGGGGAGTGAGCGCATCGTCGAGTACGCCTTCCAGTACGCCAAGTCGCGCGGGCGGCGGCTGGTGACGCTGGTGCACAAGGCGAACATCCTCAAGGCCACCAGCGGCCTGTTCCTCGAGACCGGGCGCGAGGTGGCGACCAGGCATCCCGAGATCCAGTTCAAGGAGATCATCGTCGACAACTGCGCCATGCAGCTGGTGAAGAACCCGAACCAGTTCGACGTGCTGGTCACCACCAACCTGTTCGGCGACATCCTGAGCGATCTCACTTCCGGCCTCATCGGCGGGCTGGGGCTCACCGCCGGCGCGAACATCGGCGCCGACGCGGCCATCTTCGAGGCGGTGCACGGCACCGCGCCGGACATCGCGGGCAAGGGCATCGCCAACCCGACCGCCGTCATGCTGGCGGGCGCGATGCTGCTCGAGCACATCGGCGAGCGCACCGCGGCCGACAAGCTGGTGACGGCCATCCGCGAGGCCATCGCCTCCAAGGAAGCCACGACTCGCGACCTGGGAGGCAACGCCACCTCCCGCATGTTCACCAACGCCGTCCTGAAGCGGCTGCGCTGAGGACCAAGAACGTTTCAGGGGAGGACGGGAGGGGCGGGAGCGCGGGAGGTTGTTTTTCAAAAAAGATCCTCCCGCCCTCCCGTTGCTCCCGCGCTCCCTTGAAACGCTTTAGTCCTGCATCGCGACCAGCCAGACCGCAGCGTCGCGCTGCTCGATGCGGACGGGCTGGAGGGAGGTGCCGGGGCAGGGGCCGCCGGTGCAACAGCCGGTGGATGGATCGAAGCGGGCGCCGTGGGCGTGGCACTCGATCTCGCCGAGGGAGTTGAAGAGGCGGCCGTCGCCGACGTCGACGGGCTGGGCGCGGTGGGGGCAGACGTTGACCCAGGCGCGCAGCGCGCCATCTGGAGCGCGGCAGGCAAACCCTTCCACGGAGAGAGGTCCGAAGGGGCCGCAAAGCGGCGGCAGTGGAAAGCGGATCGAGCCGCCCGGGGGCAGGTCGCGAAGATCGAACAGCTTCGTCACGGCTTGGGCGCGACCCATGGGATCTCGCGCCCGCCGGCGCGGAGGTTGGCCGCGCGCGCGAGCACGAAGAGCAGATCGGAGAGACGGTTGAGGTACGCGAGCACCTGCGGCGAGACCGTCTCCTCGCGGGCGAGTCGCACCGACTTCCGCTCGGCGCGGCGGCACACGGTGCGGCACAGGTGCAGCGCGGCGCCTGGCCGCGAGCCTCCCGGGAGGATGAACTGCCGCATCTCGGGCAGCTCGCCGGTGAAGCGGTCGATGTCCTTCTCCATCCGCGCGACCATGTCGGCGCGGATGCGCGGAACCTCGCGCGGCGCCTTGTCCGCCTGGGGCGTGGCCAGCTCCGATCCCAGCGTGAACAGCTCGCTCTGCAGCGCGTCCACGATGGCGACGATGTCCTTCTGCGAAGGCTCGAGCAGCTCCTCGCGGGCAACCCCGAGCGAGCTGTTCAGCTCGTCCACCTCGCCATAGGCGGCGACGCGCAGGTCGTCCTTGCGCACGCGCGGGCCGCCGAACAGGCCGGTCGATCCGTCGTCTCCGCGCCGCGTGTAGATCTTGCTCATCGTGGTCGCGCACCCTACAGCGCGCTGCTAGGATCGGGCAACGATGCGCATCTCCGGTTACCCGCACCAAAAGGCCGTGCACTGCGGCTCGGGGACGCTCGCCTCCGCGCTGGCGCACCGGGGCCTCGCGCTGTCCGAGCCGATGGTCTTCGGGCTGGGCGCCGGCCTCGGGTTCGCGCTGCACGAAGGGGAGCCGCCGCAGCAGGCCTCGCGCTTCTTCGTCGGGCGCAGCCCGAGCTTCGAGGAGGACCTGTGCGCCTCGCTCGGCGCCGAGCTGTCGGTCGAGCAGTACGACCGGCCGGCCGCGGCCTGGGCCCGCTGCTGCGAGCTGGTCGCGCAAGGGAAGCCGGCGCTGGTCCATACCGACCTTTTCGAGCTGCCGTACATCGGCGCCCGCAACCATTGGCACGGGCACCTGGTCGCGGTGATCGGGCACGAGGGCGACGAGGCGCTGATCGCGGACAACGAGCGGCCCGAGCCGGTCCGCGTGCCGATCGCCGCGCTCCAGCGCGCGCTCGGCGGACCCGCCCCCGTCCCGCTGGACGGGATCTCGGTGCTCTCGCTCGGCGAGGTGGATCCTGCCGCGCCGAAGCGCGCTCGCGAGGCGGTGGTTCTCCAGGCAGTGCGGCTCACGGAGGAGGCGGCTCCGCGCACCGGCGTCCCGGGCCTGCGCGCTCTCGCCGAGGAGCTGCCGGCGTGGAAGGAGCGCCCCGACGCCGACCGCTGCTTCCGCTTGGCGGCGCAGGTGATCGAGCAGCGCGGCACCGGCGGAGGGCTCTTCCGGCGCATGTACGCGCGGTTCCTGGAAGAGGCGGGGATGCCCGAGCTGTCCGCGCTGTGCGTCCGCTCGGCGGACGCGTTCAGCGCGCTGGCGCAGCGGCTCGCGCCGGATCGTGCGCGCGACTGCGCCGCCGCCGAGGAGGCCCTGTGGAAGCGCGCGCTGGACCTGCTCGAGCCATGACCCGCGCCGCGGCCGCGCTCGCGATCGTGGTCGCCTGCGGCGGCATGAAGGACCCGGGCTCGGTCGCCGACAAGTTCGTCGACCGCTATTACGTCGAGTCGGACCAGCAGGGCGCGCTGCCGTTCACCTCGGGAGTGGCGACGCTGCAGCTGCAGGACGAGCTGCGGCTCAGCGCGGAAGCGCGCCGGCCCGGCAATCCGTTTCCGTCGCGCCAGGTGCGCGTCTACTACACGCGGTCGGCGCTGGGCGGCGGCGATGCCGAGCGGACCGCCGACTACAAGCTGGACATCCGGCCCCAGGGCGGCGGCGACCTGCAGCGCGAGGCGCACCTGACGCTCGCGCGGCAGGCCGACGGTACCTGGCGCGTGGTGCGCTTCCACGAGACGCAGCCTTCGCGATGAAGCTCGAGTACACGATCTCGCAGGACGCGGCCGGGCAGCGGCTGGACAAGTTCCTCCGCCGGCGGCTGGCGGAGATGCCGCTCTCGCACCTCTACAAGATGGTGCGCACCAAGAAGGTGCGCGTGAACGGCGCGCGCGCGGACATCGCGCAGCTCCTGCAGCAGGGCGACGTGGTGGTGGTGCACGGCGCGCGGGAAGCGAACCCGGACGCGGCGCCGGCCCCTCCCGCACCCCGGCCTCCCAGCGCCGTGCGGCAGGACTTCGCCGTGCTCTACGAGGACGCGCACATCCTCGTCTGCGACAAGCCGGCCGGGCTCGCCATCCACGCCGGTTCGGGGATCACCTCGGACACGCTGGTGGATCAGGCGCGCGCCTACCTGGCGCGCCAGGGCCTCACCGTGCCGGAGGGCGAGTTCAAGCCGAGCCCGGCGCACCGGCTCGACCGCGAGACGAGCGGCGTGGTGGTGGTCGCCAAGACCCGGCAGGCGATGGTGCGGCTCACCGAGATGTTCACCGCGGGCGAGCCGAAGAAGACCTACCTGGCGCTGGCCAAGGGCCGGTTCCAGCGCGACCGCGGGACCGTCGAGCTGCGCCTCCCCGAACACCAGCAGACTCTAGCCAGCAAGCAGCAGCGGGGCGTCAACTTACAGGAAGCCGTCACGCACTGGACGAAACTCTCGGGTGGCGCCGAGGCGACGCTCCTGGAGGTGTCGATCGAGACGGGCCGCACGCACCAGATCCGGCGCCATCTGGCGGCCATCGGACATCCGATCGTCGGAGACGCGAAGTACGGCGACTTCGTCTTCAACCGCCGGGCGCGGGGGACCTGGGGCGCGAAGCGCATGTTCCTGCATTCTTCCAGGCTGGCGCTGGCGCATCCCGTCACGGGGAAGCGGCTCGTCTTCAACGCGCCGCTTCCGGGCGATCTGGCGGAGGTCCTTCCCAAGGCGGGCGTGGCATGGTCGACCACACGGGCGCACCCGGAGGAAGGATGATGCGTTCCGGCGCGTTTGTACCTATTCTCAGCGCGCCCTTGCCATGAACACCACCACCCCGTCGCCGCCGCCGAAGCTCGAGCCGCCGCTCTGGCGCCGCGTCTGGGTCCGCCTCATGGCGGATCGCGGCCCGGGGAAGAAGCGGCTCTGGGTGCTCATCGCCATCCCGGCCGGCGCGCTCGCGTTCATCGGGCTCGTCGCATTGGTCGCCGTGTACGCGGCTTTCGCCAAGGGGCTTCCCTCGATCGACTGGGCAACCCGGTACCGCCCGCCGATCGTCACCAACGTGGTGAGCGGCGACCAGCAGGTGATGGGCGAGTTCTACGACGAGCGCCGCGTGGTGGTGCCCTACGACCGCATCCCCAAGAAGCTGGTCCAGGCGTTCATCGCCAGCGAGGACGCCGGCTTCTTCGATCACGGCGGCGTCAGCTTCACGGGCCTGTTGCGCGGCCTCTACCAGACCTACGTGAAGCGGACGCGCATCGTCGGCGGGTCGACGCTCTCCCAGCAGACGGCCAAGGCGATCATCGCCTCGTCCGAGGGCGCCAAGGCGGTGCGCGTGCGCAGCGGCTGGGCCGGCGTGCGGCGCAAGGTGCGCGAGTTCATCTTGACGCGGCGCCTGGAGAGCAACTTCAACAAGGAGCAGATCCTCAACCTGTACTTGAACGAGGTCTACCTCGGCCACCACGCGTACGGCGTGCAGGCGGCGGCGGAGAACTACTTCCGCAAGAACGTCTGGGAGCTGACGCTGCCGGAGATGGCGCTCATCGCCGGCCTGCCGCAGGCGCCCAGCGCGTACTCTCCCTTCGCGCACCCCGACAGGGCGAAGGCGCGGCGCGGCTACGTCCTGCGGCGCATGTTCGAGGAGGGGATGATCGGCGCCGCCCAGCGCGACGCGGCCGACGTCTCGGCCATCGAGGTCTACCCGGTGCAGGACATCTTCCGCGAGACGGCGCCCTACGTGACCGAGCATGTGCGCCGCGACGTGGTGGCCCGCTACGGCAACCAGCGCATGCTGCAGGACGGGCTGCAGATCTTCACGACCGTCGACCTGGAGCGCGAGCACGACGCCATCGC
>DASWGQ010000105.1:0-19036 GCA_036393595.1 Myxococcales bacterium
CGCCGAGTCGCGTCGGCAGACGGACAGCGTCTCGTGCACGCCAGCGGATTCCTGGCGCAGACGGGCGGGACACCGGAGGACGCCGCGCGCGCGTTCCTTTGGGCGTACGGCGCCGCGTTCGGAGTTACGGACCGCCAGGTGCTCGTCCTCAAGGGAGCGCCCTCCCTTGGCGACGTCGGCGCGGTGCGCTTCGAGCGGACGATCGACGGTCTTCCGGTATTCGGCGGCGACCTGGTCGTGGGCGTGGATTCACTCCGCCGTGTTTTTCTCGTGAACGCCACCGACATCGGGCCCTCGGTTTCTGGCCGCCATGGGTTGGATGAGGCCGCGGCGCTCCGGGCCGCGGTGGCTTCCTTCGCGGACGCGGTGCGCGGAGCGGGTCCGGCGACAGTGGCCGCGGGTTGGCGGGCGTTCGGCAACTCTGCGCGCGCCGTCTACCGAGTGGACTTCATCGCGGAGCATCCAGCCGGCGATTGGCGGGTCTACGTCGACGGCGAGAGCGGCAAGGCGCTCTTTCGGGAGAACCTGCGCTACTACGCCTCGGCGCCGGGCAGCGTTTTCGAAGTCTCGCCTGTCGAGACTGCAGCCTCCGCGTGCCCCCTATCTGGCACGGGCCAATCCTTCTGTGCCAGCCCGGTGAGCGTCACCATACCGAATCTCTCCACGGGCTCGGACCTCACCGGCACGCAGACCACCGTATACAACTGCAAGGGGGCGGACGCTCCGGCCAGCGCCGCCGCGTTCCCGGGTTCGTGTACGTCAGTCGCCGCGGTCAGCGGCGCCTTCAATTTCGCGCCTGACTCGACCTATCAGTCATTTTTGGACGACTTCGCCGCGGGGATGGCCTACTACCACTTGGACAAACACGTGAGCTTCTTCAAGCGCCTCGACCCGACGCTCCCTAGCGGGACGGGCCGCGCGGTGAGAGCAAGCCTCCCCGCGCTCGTCAATAGCTTCCAAGGCGGTGCTCCCCTCGAAAACGCCTTTTTCTCAGGGGCCCTCGACGCAATGGTTTTCGGCCAGGGGGCGAGCGCCGACTTCGCTTACGACGCGACGGTCATGTACCACGAGTTCACGCACGGCGTCGTTTCCGCCTGGGGCGGTTTCAACATCGGCATCGATTCTCTCGGAGGGCTCGATGAGCCCGGCGCCGTGAACGAGGGGACGGCCGACGCAATGGCGGTGTCCGAGAACGGCAGGAGCCAGGTTGGTAGTTTCATCACTGCGACTGGCTTTCCGCCCGGCAGCCCGCCCACGCCCTTCTTGCGCGACATGAACGACCCGAACGCCTCGCGCACCTGCCAGGGCGATGGGACGCTCGTCACCGAATTTGGTGGCCTCACCGCGATCAACGGCTTGGACGGCGAGGTGCACGACGACGGCGAGATCTGGAACGGGTTCTACTGGGAGGTCTACCAAGGGCTCAAGGCCGCGGGAATAAAAGCTTGCAGTGGGGGTTGCGACGCTGGGCCCGCCCTGCAGTACAAGGCTCTGCAGCTCGCCGCCGGGACGAGCCCGAGCTTCGCCAGCTACTGGCAAACCTTGAAGGCGGCGGCATCGGCGCTCTTTCCGATCAAGTCCGGGGTCGAGGCATACGTCGACTGCGTCGCCAAGCGGCGCAAGCTCGACAAGTGCGACCGCACGGTCCCGGTCTACGCCGGCGAAACAAAGCGCCAGTTCATCCGACTGCGCTTCTCTCCGTTCCAGGTGGCGCTGCCAGCCACCGGCCCGACCCAGTTCAGCGTCTGCAGCCTCAACGGGACGACGACAACGGTGTACGCGCGGGAGGGCCTGCCGGCGCAGATCACGGCGATCGATCCCAATACCGGTGTCGCAACCGTGACCGCGGACGGCTCGGCCATTTTCAGCAAAGCCTGCTCGGGCGGGTCAACGACGTTCAACCTCAATTCGGCCGGCACGTGGTACCTGCTCCTCGATTCGCCGAATGCCTTGTCCGGTGCGACTCCGGGGTCTGACGTCTACCGCATCGATGTGAGCCAGACCGGCATGGCGTCCCGTCCCGCCTCGACTGCTCCGGCGAGCTGCGCGCCGCCGTTCCTCTCCATCACACCCGGATCGGCAGCGGTCCCGCCGAGAGGGCAGATGGTGTTTGCGGCGACCGCTGGCAGCGGCAGTGGTTACAGTTGGTCTTTCGGAACGAACAATTCCGGCGGGTCAATCAGCGCCTCCACCGGCGCCTACACGGCCGGCCCGACCGGCAGCGTCACCGACACGGTCAAGGTGACAGATTCGCTCGGCAACACCGCCACCGGCAACATCACCGTCACTGCGTCTTCGCCGAGCGGTGGGGGCGGCGGCTGCAGCACGAGCGGCACCGCGGCCCCTTCGATCCTGATGCTCGGCCTTGCGGTGCTGCTGCACCGCCGACGGAGGGGCGCCCGGCAGGCTCTTGAAAAGGGGGATGGATGATCTCCTTGCTGCTCGCGGCCACGCTGGGCCCGGGCGCGCCCGCCGATTTCAGGACGGCCTTCCCGGCCGCCTCCATCATCGAGTCTCCAGCGGGTGGGCGCCTCACGCACGCCTCCGGATTCGAGTCCCCAGGCCTTGGCGACATGCCAGAGGCCGCGGCTCGTGCGTTTCTGGCGAAATACGGCAACGCGTTCGGCATCAACCCGCGCCAGGAACTCGTAGCGCGCGGTACTCCCGCGCCCGGCCAGCCCGGGGCGGTGCGCTTCGAGCGGCGCATCGACGGCTTGCCTCTCTTCGACGCAGACGTGGTCGTGGGCGTGAATGCAGCGAACGCCGTCATCCTAGTGAACAGCACCGATATCCCCGCCGAGGTGAAGGGGCGCGCCCGAATCTCGCGGAGAGCCGCCGTTCGGGCTGCGAAGACGGCGATTCCTGGGCTTGAGACCTCGGACGTGCCACGCACGGAGCGCGGTTGGAGGGCCGCCGGCCAGGTCATCCGCCCCGTCTGGCGCGTGGATTTCACCGCCGCTCGGCCACCCGGCGACTGGCGCACGTACGTGGACGCCGCGACGGGAAAGGTGCTCCTCAGGACGAATCTACGCGCTGACTCGGCACGATTGGGCGCGGCTCCGAGCCGGTGACAAGGGACTCCCAACGAGCTACTTGTGATACGGCCCGCCGCGCAGGATCTCGAACGCCCGGTACAGCTGCTCGAGCGCCACCACCCGGGCCAGGCGGTGCGGGAGGGTGAGGCGCGACAGGCTCCAGGTGAACCGCGCCTCGCGCGACACCGCCGGGCCGAGCCCCTCGTCGCCGCCCACGCAGAGGGTGAGGTCCAGGGCGGAGTCGCGCAGGCGCGCGATGCGCCGCGAGAGGTCGACGCTGGTCGCCTGCGTGCCGCGCTCGTCGAGCGCCCACAGCTCCCCGCGGGGAAGGCGCTTCGCCAGGATGCGCTCCGCCTCGCGGTCCTTCGCGTCGGGCCCGTTCGCCGCCGGGAGCTCGACCAGGTCCAGCGGGACGAAGCGCCGGATGCGCTCCGCATACTCCTGCGCTCCCTGCGCGGTGAACTCCTTGTCCCGGCCGACGGAGACGAGCCGGATCCGCACTACGGCCGCGTCATCGGCGCGTCGGACCAGAGGCCTTCGAGGTCGTAGTAGGCGCGCTCCTCCGCATGGAAGACGTGCACCACCACGTCGCCGAAGTCGAGCAGCACCCACCGTCCGCCGCGCCCGCCTTCCGACCCGATCATCCGCTCTCCCGCTTCGTGCAACGACTTCTCCACCGAGTCGGCCACCGCCTCCAGCTGGCGCTCGCTGGTGCCCGAGCAGATGACCAGGAAGTCGGCGTAGGTCGCCTTGCCCCGCAAGTCGACCAGCACCACGTCCTCGGCCTTCTTGTCCAGCGCGGCCTCGGCCGCGCGGCGGGCGGTGTTCTCGGAGTCGTGTGCGCGCGCGCGGGCGCGCGCGGGATTCATGGCGCTCAGTGCGATCGGGACGTTCTGCATCCTTTTCCTTCCTCCGCGTGTCGCGTTCACGTACGTACCTGCCCATCGCCCCGCACCACGAACCGGGTGCAGGTCAGCTCGCGCAGCCCCATCGGGCCGTACGCGTGCAGCTTGCTGGTCGAGATGCCGATCTCCGCCCCCAGCCCCAGCTCGCCGCCATCGTTGAAGCGGGTCGAGGCGTTCACCAGCGCGCAGCTCGCGTCGACCTCCCTCACGAACCTCTCGGCGAGTTGCCCGTCGCGCGTGCAGATGGCCTCGGTGTGGCGCGAACCGTAACGCGCGATGTGCCCCAGCGCACCCTCGACGCCGTCCACCACCGCCACCGCCAGGGTCAGGTCGAGGAACTCCCGGCCGAAGTCGTCGGGCGCGGCCGGACGCGCGCCCGGCAAGAAGGGGAGCGCCCGCGCATCGGCACGCAGCTCGACGCCGGCCGCCTGCAGCGCCCCGCCCAGCCGCGGCAGCGCCTGCGCGGCGATGCGGGCGTCGACCAGCAAGCACTCCAGCGCATTGCACACCCCCGGCCGCTGCGCCTTCGCATTCACCGCGATGCTCTCCGCCTGCCCGAGGTCCGCGTCGGCCGCGACGTAGAGGTGGCAGACGCCTTGATAGTGCTTCACCACCGGGATGCGCGACCGCTCCGCCACGAATCGGATCAGCGACGTCCCGCCCCGCGGGATGCACAGGTCGATCCGGTCCTCCTGCTGCAGGATCCTGTCGAGCAGCGCGCGGTCGGGCGGCACCAGCTGCACCGCGTCCTCCGGCAGGCCGGCCTGCTCCAGGGCGCGCTGGAAGGCCTCCACCAGGACGGAGTTGCTCTGCAGCGCCTCCGACCCGCCGCGCAAGAGCGCCGCGTTTCCGCTGCGCAAGCACAGGGCGGCAGCGTCGGCCGTGACCCCGGGGCGCGATTCGTAGATCAGCAGCACCACGCCCAGGGGGGCCCGGACCCGCTCGACGCGCAGGCCGTTGGGCCGGGTGGTCCGCTCCACCACCTCGCCTACCGGATCGGGCAGCGCGGCGACCTCGCGAACGGCCCGGGCGAGGTCCGAAAGCCGCCCGGCGTCGAGCCGGAGCCGGTCCAGGAAGGCCGCGTTCTCGCCGGCCGCGCCGCGCAGGTCGGCCGCATTCGCCGCCTCCATGGCGGTCGCGACGCGGGGCGACTCCAGCTCGGCCGCGAAGAGCTGCAGCGCTCGGGCGCGCTGGTCGGAGGAGCCGCGCACCAGCTCGCGAGACGCGGTGCGCGCGCGCTCGGCCAGCTCGACGGCCAGAAGCTCCCGCTCCACGCTCACTGGTGCACCACCAGGTCGTCGCGGTGGACGACGCAGTCGAGGAGCCGGTAGCCGAGCCGCGCCTCGATCTCGGCGCTGCGCAGCCCCGCGATCCGGCGCACCTCGTCGGCGGCGTACACCGCCAGGCCGCGCGCGAACGGCCGGCCGTCCAGGGAGACGATCTCGACGGGATCGCCCTGCGCGAAGCTGCCGCGCACCTCGCGCACTCCGGAAGGCAGCAGGCTCTTCTTTCCCTCGAGCACGGCGGTGCGCGCGCCGTCGTCGACCCGCAGCTCGCCGCGGGCCTTGAGGTCGAGCATCCACCGCTGCCGCAGGCGCAGCCGCTCTCCCTGGGGGAGGACCAGCGTGCCCACGTCCTCGCCGAGGAGCAGCCGCTGCAGCGCCCGCGGCTCGCCGGGGATGATGGCGCAGGCCACGCCCGCCTCGGTGGCCCGCCGCGCGGCGCGCAGCTTGGTGACCATCCCTCCGGTGCCCACCTCGCCGGCGGCGTCGCCCGCCAAGGCTTCCACCGCCGGAGTGACGCGATCGATGACGGAGATCCGCTGCGCGCCGGGGTCCTTGCGGGGGTCGGCCGAGCAGACGCCCACCGCGTCGGTGAGGATGACCAGGAGGTCCGCCTCGACCAGGTCGACGACCATCGCCGCGAGCGCGTCGTTGTCGCCGAACTTGATCTCCTCGACGGAGACGGTGTCGTTCTCGTTGATGACCGGCACCACGCCGCGCTCGACCAGCGCGCCGAGTGCGCGGCGCGCGTTCAAGTAGCGCCCGCGGTGCGAGATGTCCGCGTGGGTGAGCAGCACCTGGGCGCAGATCAGGCCGCGCGCCTCGAAGGCGTCGTCGTACAGGCGCATCAGCCGGCTCTGGCCGGCGGCAGCAGCCGCCTGCTTGAGCGCCATCTCGCGGGGGCGCGCCGGGAGCCGCAGGCGCTCGACGCCAAGGGCGACCGCGCCGCTCGACACCAGCACGGGCAAGCGCGCGCCGCTGCCCGCAACTGCCGCGACGTCGTCGCAAAGAGCCGAGAATCGCTCGCGATCCAGCGTAGGGGCGCCCGCCTGCCCGCCCCGTCCCGCCAGCACCGCGGAGCCGATCTTGATCACCGGCCGCCGGGTCTGGGCGAGTTGGGTTCGGGGGCTCTGCGTCATCGGAAGCGCATCTGCGCACCCCTACGATAGCAAAGCCCCCGACTCGGTGCAGGGTCGCGACCTACTCCGCGCGCAAGCAGACGGCCTCGACGTTGTAGCCGTCGGGGTCGAGGACGAACGCCGCGTAGTACGTCTCGCCGTAGCTCGGCCTCGGGCCCGGTTTTCCGTTGTCTTTACCGCCGGCCGCGAGCGCCGCCGAGTGGAAGCGCTGGACGGATGCGCGGTCCTTGGCCTGGAAGGCCAGGTGGAGCGCGCCCGCGGTCCGGCCGGCCCCGAGCCACAGCTGCGGGGCGCCCGGCCTGCCGAACCCGGCGGATCCGGCCTGCGCGTCGTGGGACTCGAGGCCGTATCCGAGCGGCTCCAGGGCGGCGCGATAGAAGCTCAAGCTCCTGGCGAAATCCGACACCGGCAATCCGACGTGGTCGAACATGGTTTCCTCCGAGGGTGGAGACCGCCATGTATCGCGCCGCACCACGCCGCACCAGTACCTGGTCGGGGCGCGCCTGCGCCGGGCTGCGCGGCTGCTCCTGACCACCTCGCTGCCGGTCACCGAAGTCGCGCTGGAGGCCGGGTTCGGCGATCTCTCCAACTTCATCCGCACCTTCCGCCGCGCGGCCGGCCGGTCGCCGCGCGCGTTCCGGCTGCGCGGCGCTCCCGGCCGCGGGCGGCCCGATTGAGGACGCTTTCGCCTGCCTGGGCGGCGTGCACATGCTAAGACCCACGGCGCGGCCACCGCGCCACGGGAGCGGGTACGCGCGACGATCTGTACGGCAACACGGCGGGCCTGAAGGCGAGCCACTCCCGGCGGCTCCTCGCCACCTACCGCCGCCGCGTCCAGCCGCGCGAGCTGTGCTCGCCGGAGCTGGCCCGCCACCTGAGCGAGCTGTCGCGCGAGATCGGCCGCCAGCTCGGCGTTTTGCTCAACCGCCGCGGCGAGGTCGAGTACGTCATCGTCGGCGATGCCCGCCAGATCGAGCTGCCCGACGTGGGCCGCGCCCGCGCCGGCCAGCTCCGCCTGCGCGGCCTGCGCCTGGTGCACACGCACCTCAAGGACGAGCCCCTCACGCGCGACGACCTGACCGACCTGGTCCTGCTGCGGCTCGACGCCGTGGCGGCGGTCGTGGCGCGCGACGACGGCCTGCCGGGCAAGGTCTACCTGGCCACCTTGCTCCCGTTCAATCCGGGCGGCGACCTCTATCGCCAGGAGCAGGCGCCCTCGGTGCCCGATCTGGCGTTCGATGCGACGGCACAGGTTGCGGCGCTGGAGCAGGAGATGGCCCGCGCCGCCCCGGGCCGGGCGGTGGGGAGCGAGGGTCGCGCCCTGCTGGTGGGGGCGTTCACCGGCGCCCGCCGCGCCGCCGAGGATTCCATCGCCGAGCTGCGCGAGCTGTCGCGCACCGCCGGCGTGGAGGTGCTCGAGGTGATGCTGCAGGGCCGGAAGGAGATCGATCCGCGCACCGTCGTCGGCCAGGGAAAGCTGCAGGACATCCTGGTCAAGTCGATGGCGCTGGGCGCCGATCTGCTCGTCTTCGACCGCGACCTGTCGCCGTCGCAGGCGCGCCACATCGGCGAGGCGACCTCGCTGCGCATCATCGACCGCACCCAGCTCATCCTCGACATCTTCGCCCAGCGGGCGCGGAGCGCGGACGGCAAGCTGCAGGTCGAGCTGGCGCAGCTCAAGTACCTCTTGCCGCGCCTGGTGGGTCGCGACGACTCGCTCTCGCGCCTGGCGGGCGGCATCGGCGGGCGCGGACCCGGCGAGACGAAGCTGGAAGTGGACCGCCGCCGCGTGCGCGAGCGCATCTCGCACCTCGAGGACCGCATCGACCGGCTCAGCGCCGACCGCGCCACGCGCCGCCGGCAGCGCAACCGCGCCGGCGTGCCCGTGATCTCGATCGTGGGCTATACCAACGCGGGCAAGAGCACGCTCCTCAACGCCCTGACCGACTCCGAGGTGCTGGCCGAGGACATCCTCTTCGCCACCCTCGACCCGACCAGCCGCAGGCTGCGCTTGCCTCGGAGGAGGGCGGCTTCGCCGACCGACGGGCCGGAGGCCGAAGGCCGGAGGCATGCGGAAGCCGGCGAGGTGATCATCACCGACACGGTGGGATTCATCCGCGACCTGCCTCGCGACCTTCTCGCCGCCTTCCGCGCCACGCTCGAGGAGCTGGAGGAGGCCGATCTCCTGCTGCACGTCGTCGACGCGTCGGATCCGCGGCACGCCGAGCAGGCGCGCGCGGTGGAAGCGGTGCTCGGAAGCCTCGATCTGGAAGGCACGCCCCGCCTCCTGGTCTTCAACAAGCTCGACCGCGACCCGGACGCGGCCCGGGCGCTCGCCCACCGCGAGGGAGGAGTGGCGGTGTCGGCCCGGACGCGCGAAGGCTTTCCGGAGCTGCTCGCCCGGTGCGAGGAGGTCCTGTGGCGGCGCGGGCGCGTGCAGGCGCCGGGCCCGGAGCCGGAGTTCGTGCGTCCTCGGCACGGCTGACCGTGGCGCTGCTCCTGCTCGGCCCCGGCGTCCTGCTGCATGCGCTCCTCGCGCCGCGCCGACGGGCCGTCGAGCTGCCGTTGCTCGCGGCGGCCTTCTGGGTGATCGCGCTCTGGTGGGTCCGCCTGCTGCCGTGGGGCTGGACGGCGCCGGTGCTCGCGGCCGGAGCAGCGTCGTTGTGCGCCGGCGTGCTCCTCTGGCGGCGATGGCCCGACCCGGGGAGCGCGCTCGTGTGGACAGCAGCCGCCGCGGTCGCGGTTGTGCTGGCGCATTCCGCGCTGGTCGCTCCAGGGGTCGACGCCGCGGCCCACACCGCGGTCGCGCGCATCATCGCCGAGTCGCAGGGCCACCCGCAGGGGTTCCGTCCGCTGTGGCCCATCGACGAGCTGCGCGGCTATCCGCTCGGCCAGCCGACCTTGACGGCGCTGCTCGCCCGACTCGCTGGCCTCGGTTGGCGCGAGGCCGGACTGTGGGGGCACGCCCTCGCCTACGGCCTGGTGGTGGTCGCGTTCGCGGCGGCGGTGTGGAGGCGGCGCGGCAGCGCGCTGGGCCTCGCGATCGGCGTCGCCGCGGTCCTCGTGGCCCGGGCGCCGCTCCATTTCTGGACCTGGGGCGGAGCGCCCAACGCGCTCGGCATTGCGTTCGGGGTGGCGGGGTTCGCGGCCGGACTGGATGCGGTGCGCCAGAAGGACGCCCGCAGCGCGGCCGCCTGCGCGCTCTACGCGGCGGCCGGCCTGCTCACGCACGCCGTGACGGTCCTGGCGTTCTCGTATTGCGGCGCAGCGCTTCTCGCAGCGGTGCTGGTGCGGCAGCGCGGTCTGCTCCGCGGGTCCGTCCTGCTCCTCGCCGCCGGGGGGTTCGCCGCGCTCCTCTGCGCGCCCTACCTCGCGACCGTGAAGCCGATCGACCCGCGCGGCGCGGCATGGATCCGGGCCTGGCTGCACGAATCGGCCACGCTCCGCGTCCTGCCCCGCATGCTGCACGACGTGCCGCTGATCGCCGGCGCCGCCGCGCTGGTGGCCGTGCTGGCGCGGGCGCCCGGCCGGGCCGTCCTCCCGGCTTCGCTCGCCGCGCTGCTCGTCCTGCTGGTCCTCCAGGGCCGCGCCGCGGCGCTGCCGGGCAGCGCGCTCTTGTACCCGGACCGCATCGCCGTGCTGCTGCTGTATCCGATCGCGCTGCTGGCGCACGACGCGCTCGAGTCGCGGCCCCGCGTGGCGGCCGCGGTCGCCGCGCTGCTGCTCGTCCATGCCGGGATCCTCCAGCGCAAGCTCCTGCGGGACGGCAGCTCGCACGCGCTCGCCACGGAGGCCGACCTGCGCGTCCTCTCTGCGGCGCGGCTCCCGGAGGGCTGCTGGGTGATGAACAACTACGGCGACGCGGGCCAGTGGATCCCCGCGCTGCTCGGCCGGCCCGTCACCTTCCCGCACATCCACGTCGCCTTCTTCGGGCTGGAGCAGCGCGTTCACCCCTGCGCCGCTTTCCGCGGAGAGAAACGCCCCTACCACCTCGACACCGTGACCTGCCCCGGCCCCGGGTGCGAGCCCGTCCTGCGCGACGGCGGGGCGGAGTTGTTCCGGATCGTGGATCCCGCGCTCTCCGTCGAGTTGTCGGCGCAGCGCTAGTCGCCGCCGATAGGGCGGCGCTACGCTTTTCACAGCGCGAACATCAGGGGATGCGCTCTAGTCCGCCGAGGCGATCCGGCGGATCAGCTCCACCCGCAGGCGCTCGACGGCGTCCTGGGTCGCCTCGTCCAGCTTCTCCCGGTGCGCCACGCAGGGCACCGATTGGGCGTGGCCGGTGACCGTCCCGTGCCAGACGAGCCTCCCCTCCCGCTCGAGGGTGGCATCGAGCGCCAGGCTGGTGTCGTCCCAGCCGGCGTTCACGCCGCCGCTGCGCTCCTCGAAGGCGAGCCCCGCGGGCGCCCCTCCGAATTGCGGAGGACCGCGGGGCGCGCCCACGTACTCGTCGCCCGTGCCGGCGAAGGTGACGGAGAGCGTGAGCACCCACGGGGCCTGCTGCGCGAAGGACGCCCCGGTCTCGCCCAGCGAGGCGACCACCGCGCGCGCCACCGCCTCCGGCAGCTGGGGGGCGAACTGCCCGCAGCCGATGTTGTCCGACTTGCGCGCATCCTGCGGGGTCGGCACCGCCAGCGTCACGCCCTTCAGCGCCGTGCGCGAGACCGGCGGGGGCTGCGGCCGGGCGGCGGCGCAGGCGACGCAGAGAAATCCGATCGGCCAGGCGCGCATGGCCGGGAGTGTAACCCACGAAGCAGCGCGGCCGGCCCGGCTTCCCGGACCGGCCGCAAACCGCGAGCCACAAGCCCGAATCAGATGTCGAAGTACAGCGCGAACTCCATCGGCGAGGGCCGCAGCCGCACCGGGTTCAGCTCCTTCTCGATCTTGTGCTCGATCCAGGTGTCGATCACGTCCTCGGTGAAGACGTCGCCCTTGAGCAGGAACTCGTGGTCCCTCTTCAACTCGCCCAGGGCCTCCTCGAGCGATCCGGGCATCTTGGGGACGTCCTTCAGCTCTTCGGGGGAGAGGCCGTAGATGTCCTTGTCGAGCGGGTCGCCCGGGTCGATGCGGTTCTCGATGCCGTCCAGCCCCGCCATCAGCATCGCGGCGAATGCCAGGTACGGGTTGCAACTCGGGTCCGGCGGCCTGTACTCGAGGCGCTTCGCCTTGGGCGACGGGGAGTACATCGGGATGCGGATCGCCGCCGAGCGGTTGCGCGAGGAGTACGCCAGGTTCACCGGCGCCTCGAAGCCCGGGACCAGCCGCTTGTACGAGTTCGTGGTTGGGTTGCAGATCGCCGCCAGCGCGCGCGAATGCTTGAGCAGCCCGCCGATGTAGTGCATCGCCATCTCGCTCATGCCGGCGTATCCGTCACCCGCGAAGAGCGGCTTCGAGCCCTTCCAGATGCTCTGGTGCGTGTGCATGCCGCTGCCGTTGTCGCCGTAGAGCGGCTTGGGCATGAACGTCGCCGTCTTGCCGTTCCGCAGCGCGACGTTCTTGATGATGTACTTGAACCACATCAGCTTGTCGGCGGTCTTGACCAAGCTGTCGAAGCGGATGTCGATCTCCGCCTGGCCGGCGGTGGCCACCTCGTGGTGCTGGCGCTCGACCTGGATGCCGACCTGCTCCATCACGCGGCACATCTCGGTGCGCACGTCCTGCAGCGAATCGATCGGGGCGACGGGGAAGTAGCCTTCCTTGTAGCGCGGCTTGTAGCCCAGGTTGGGCCGCGTGCCGTGCGTCTTGCCGTCGTAGACGTGCTCGACCGCGCTGCCCGTCTCCCACTGGCCCTCGCGCGACTCGATCTTGTAATGGCCGTGGTTGGGGCCCGTGTCGTACGAGACGCCGTCGAAGATGAAGAACTCCGCCTCGGGCCCGTAGTAGGCGGTGTCGCCGATGCCGGTCGACTTCAGGTACTTCTCCGCCTTCTGCGCGATGTAGCGCGGGTCGCGCGAGTAGGGCTCCTTGGTGATCGGGTCGACGATGTTGCAGATGAGCGACAGCGTCGCGTCCTTCATGAAGGGGTCCATGACGGCGCTGTCCGGATCCGGCACCACCAGCATGTCGCTCGCGTGGATGGGCGCCCAGCCGCGGATGGAGGATCCGTCGAAGCCCAGGCCTTCCTCGAAGACGGCCTCGGTCAGCTCGGCGATCGGGATGGTGAAGTGCTGCCAGAGGCCGACGAAGTCCATGAACTTCAGGTCGACCATCACCGCCTTCTTGTCGTGCGCCAGCCCGACGACGTCCTTGCCCTTCGGCATCTTCCACTCCTCCCCTTTGTGTGCGCGCCTTGGAAACGAACAGCGGTCGCGCCGTTGACGTTCCCTAGAGCGCCGGCTCGCCTCGCTCGCCGGTGCGGATGCGGACCACCTCGTCCACGGTGGTCACGAAGATCTTGCCGTCCCCGATGCGCCCCGTCTTGGCCGACCGCTCGATCGCCTCCAGGGCTTTTGGCACCATCTCGTCGGTCAGCACCACCTCGATCTTCACCTTTGGCAGGAAGTCGACGACGTACTCGGCGCCCCGGTACAGCTCGGTGTGCCCTTTCTGACGCCCGAATCCCTTCACCTCGGTGACCGTGAGGCCCAGGACGCCGACGTCCGCCAGCGCCTCCTTCACCTCGTCGAGCTTGAAGGGCTTGATGATGGCTTCGATCTTCTTCATGCGCGTTTGGCTCCGGGACGCGGGCACTGTACTTGCCCCTCGCCCTGCCCGCAACGGACGACTGCCAGGGAAGGGACCCGCCGGCCCGTGACCTTCCGCGGGCTTCCGACTCTGATCCGCCACAACCCCAACCGACCCGGAGGTTTCCCGTGAGAGGCTCGCTCGTCCTGGCCGTCGCCCTGGCCGCTTCGCCCGCTTTCGCGCAGCTCAACGATCCCCAGATCGCCGACGTGGCGCTCACCGCGCACCAGATCGACATCGCGCGCGGCAAGCTCGCGCTCTCCAAGACGAAGAACGAGGAGGTGAAGCACGCGAAGAACGTGCAGGCGCAGCTCGGATCCAGGGCCTCGAAGTAGGGCGGTGCCGCACCGGCGCGGAGGCGCGGCCACGCCTCCGCACCCGGGCGCACGCAGGCGAACTTGCCGCACACCGGGCCGTACCGTGCAGAGTTCCAGGTATGGCCCTCCTCCCCGCCCGACCGCTGCAGCTCGACGCGCGCTCGCTCGCCCAGCGCCGCCTCCGCAACTTCGGGGTCACCGCGGTCCTCATCGCCATGGGCGCGGCGTTCTGCGCCGGCTCGGTCGTCTCCGCCCGGCAGGTGGTCGAGGAGCGCGTGCTCTGGGCGCGCGGCACGCAGGGGAAGCTCGTGCACCTCGCCGGCAAGGTGGAGGAGACGCAGAAGCTCGGCTTGACCTTCTTCTACGACTACGACCTGGACGTGAAGTGGATGGACGCGCAGGGCGGGCAGCATTCCGGCAAGACGAGCTTCGGGCGCACCTTCCGGGGCGTCGGCAAGCGCGAGCCCCCCCGGCTCCGCTACGACCCTTCCGCCCCGGAGCGATTCGTCCTCTCCTGGGCGGCGCAGGGCGGGTTGTCCCGCGCCGGCCTCGCCATCGTCTGCGGCCTGCTCGGCGCGCTGATGCTCCTGTGCGCCCGGACCCTGGCCAGGGTCGAGCGCCGGCGTCTGGAGCTGCTCCGGATGTGCGCCGAGGACGGCGAGGAGGTGGTGGGCGAGGTGGAGAAAGCCTGGAGCCACAAGGGCGTCCATTACCTGCGCTACCGCCTGCCGGACGACGTGCGGGTGCGCAAGTACCAGGGGGACGCGCCGTTCGTCTTCGCCCGCGAGGGCGCCCTGCACGTGCTGGCGCTGCGCTCGCCGCGCGCTCCCGACGCCCCCTTGCTGGTCGAGGCGGACCTGCGCTCCTTCGACCTCCCCCTTGAGGTTCGCGCGCGGGTGCTCTCCGCGGCGGCCGCGGGGTAGGGGTCCTCCTCACCCACGTCCACATCCGTCTCCGGTGTAGCCGCGCCGGCCGGACCGCTGAGGTTCAAAGGTTCAGGCGCCGCTTCGTGCTGCTACAGTGACCGGGTGGGTTACGCCGACGAGCGCCCGGCGCTGCTCGCGCGCCTGCGGAAGCACGCGGAGGGCCGCGCGCTGCAGGACGCACTCCGCCTCGACGGGCGCGCGCTGCGCTTCCACCTCGGCACCTCGCTCGCCGACCTCCGCGTCCCGGTCGCGCTCGGCGCCGACCTGCGCCGCGCGTTCACGGCGGCGGTCCGCCACCTGTACTTCCTGCTCTGCCTGCGCCACAGGCCGTCGCTCAAGGAGAGCGAATTCGACCAGCTCCTCCTGCAGGACGGGTTCGATTCCAAGGCCCTGCGGCCGGTGTCCTTCTCTCCGCCGCCGACGGTCACGGGAGAGAACGTGCGCCGGGCCTTCGCCGAGGCCCCCGAGCTGCATCCCGCGCTCGACGCCGGCGTGCTGGCCTCGTGGATCGCTTCCGGGCGCCCCGGCCGCGTCTGGGTCGGCGTGCTCAATGCCGTCCTGCGCCGGGCCATGGCGGAAGCGGCGGCGAGCGATCGTCACGAGCCCACCCCTTACCTGCTCTTGCTCTCGCTGCGCGTCCTGGCCGACGAAGCGCAGGCCATCCTGCGCGTTGTCCCGCTGGCGCAGGGAGTGCACCGTGTCATCCACGGGGCGGTTGCGACCGGGCTGCTCGTCGCCGCGCGCCTTGCCGCCCGCGAGGCCGGCGCCTTCGAGGCGCCGGGGGGCGTCCTGTCGGAAGCGGCCACGCATGCGCTGAGCTGGATGGGCGGGCTGCGCCACCTGACCGGAGGCTCGAGCCACGCGTACGGCGTCGCCTTCGCCGAGCCGGCCGGGCGCATGGACCTGTACGCCCACAAGGTGATGCAGGGCGCCTCTCCCGAGCAGCTCGCGAAGGACGTGAACGCCGAGCTGGCGGGCGCGGAGGATGCCTTCCACAGCGCCGAGCGCGCCTTCGCGCTGGCGACCATCCGCTCCGACCTGCTGCACCTGCTGCGGCTGTCCGAGACGACGCGCACGCCGCTCTTCGGGTTGGACGGCGTGGCGCCGGCGCAGCTCTTCGGAGCGCCCGGCGTGCTGGAGCGCGTGCTCGCCTCACCGGAGCGCCGCAAGGAGATGCACGCGCGGGCCAAGGCGGCGGCCAAGGCGGCGAGCCAGGACGAGGCGCGCGTCGCGTTCCAATCGCTGTCCCGCGTCAGCAAGGAATGGCGCGAGGAGGGGCCGTCCGTCTTCGCCGCGGCCGACGTGCGGGAAGGCAACGGGCGGGCGGTGGTCGCGCTGGCGGTGGACGCCGCGCTGGAGAAGCTGCTCGACCAGGCCGAGCTGTCGCTCCTGCACCGCTCCGGGCAGGAGAGCGCCGACGGCATCGAGGCCGAGCACGAGCGGGGCCGGCTCTACCTGATCCGCGCCGAGGAGCGGCCGATCCTGCGGGCCAGGGCGCAGGCGCTGCAGATGGGGCATCTCTTCTGCGACGTGAAGGACTTCACCCGCCGGACGGCCTTCCTCAAGGAAGCGGTGGTCGCCGACTTCCTCTCGCGCGAGTTCTACACGCCGATCCTCACCGCGGCGGCGCGCCATCACCACGGAGCGGATCACCTCCACGACAAGGGCGGCATCTACCTCAACAACCTGCTCGGCGACGCCGTCACCTTCTCGGGCGACGTGGCCGCGCTGGTGGCGCTGGCGCACGACATCCGCCGGGCGCTGAACAGCTACTCCAAGCGGCTCGACAGCGAGAGCAGCTCCGAGGCGGTGGCGAGGAGCATCGCCTCCATCGAGCAGCGCACGGCCGCGCGGCGGGCGGAGCTCGAGCAGCAGATGGCCGAAGCCGATGCGGAGCTGCGCCAGGGCCTCGCGGACAAGAGCCGCGAGGAGCCCCGCGTGCGCCTCTCGCGGCTCCACCTGGAGCTGTCCCGCCTGGAGGAGGAGCGCCAGTCGGAGACCGCGCTCGCCGCGGGCGAGAAGCTGGAGGCGGGCATCTTCATCTCCTACGGGGCGGCGCCGGAAGTGGCCACCTTCGAGGACCACGTGTTCGGCTCCATCAAGGTGGCGATCGCGGAGAAGATCAACGAGAGCGCCCGCGGCACGGCGCGCAACGGCGGCGTGCGCGCGCGCATCGACAGCCTGGTCAGGCAGGCGCGCTCTTCGCACGGCCGCGCCGACCTGTCCTGTCCATTCGCCGTGTTCGTCTCGCAGCCGCTGGTCATCCCCGTGCCTCCGGAGGCCGAGATCGCGGTGCGCGGGTGCCTGGAGGACGGCGATCTGGGCGGGGCGGAGCTGATGCTGCAGGAATCCGTCCGCCAGTTCGTCGCCCGTCTCTCGCAGGACACCGGGATCGCGGGCGGAGGCGACATCTACAACGGCGGCGCGGCGCTCTCCGAGGAGGCGCTGCGCGCGTATGTCCGGGCGCGCGGAGGCGAGCTGACGTTCCTCCGCCGCCGCCTGCCCGTGGCTTCGCTGCACGCCTCGATCACCGAGCGGTTCGTCTTCCCCATGCAGACCCTGCAACTGGTCGCGGCGGTGGCGCCCGACGGGCAGAGCCTGCACGAGCTGTACGTCCACGTCGGGCGCGCCCTCTTCAAGGGCTTCGAGAAGACCGGCGGCCTCGGCGTCTACGAGATGGTGCCGCCCTCCTCCGGGCTGTTCTCCCTGCTCGCACAGCACCACCTGCCCGGCTGGCTGCTCGAGCACGAACAGGGCAAGGACGAGGAGGAGCCGAGGCCGGAGGCCGCGGGAGCATGAGCGATGAGAAGCAGGTGCAGCAGTTCCCGCCGCCCGAGCTGGAGCCGCCCGAGCCGAGCTTCAAGCACTACCTGCTCGGCTGGGGCGCCATCTTCCTGGCGCTCGTGGCCCTCGGCGTCCTGCTCGGCGTGCTGATGCGCGTCCTGCGCTGATTTGCCAAGACAATTGCACCACGGAGTGTGCTCCGTGGTGCAGCGTTCAGTCCAGCTGGAAGGTCTGGAACACGCCCTTCTCGTCCAGTATCGTGCCCCAGACCTTGTGCGAGGCCTGGTGCTCGCTCATGCCGAAGCTGAGCGAAGCGCCGGTGCCGAGGTCGAGGCCGCGGATGTTCTCCAGCGCGTCGATGACCTTCTCGGTCTCGAGCGCCTGGGCGCGCTTGAGGCCCTCCACCAGCAGGGTGCCGGCGAGGTAGCCCTCCAGCGAGACGAAGTCCGGCTTCTCGCCCGGCGCGTACTTGCGCAGCGCCTCCTGGTACTTCAACACCGCGGTGGCGCTCGACTGGGGCATCGGGACCACCTGGGTCACCACCGCGCCCTGCGCGAATTTCGGACCGAGCGCGGTCAGCTCGTCCGCCAGCGCGGTCGAGCCGACGAACGAGACGTTGGTGACGATGAGGTCGGAGCCCTTCTCGCGCAGCTTCTCGATGAGCTTCGCCGCCGCCTTGTAGGCCGCCACGCAGACCAGTGCGCGCAGGTTCTGGTGCTTCGAGAGCTCCGCGACCGCCTCGCCCACGTCAGCCGTGTTGCGCTGATAGCCGACGCGGAGGATCTTCGACCCGTCCCGGCCGTACCTTCGCATCGCGCGCGAGACTCCTTCGAAGCCGGCATCACCGTAGCTGTCCTGCTGCGCGAACACCGCGATGTCCACTGGCTTGATGCGCTTCACGTCGACGAGGTGCTTGACGATCGCGGCCGTCTCCTCGGCGTAGCTGGCGCGGTAGTTGAAGACGTAGCGGTCGGGCGGATCCTTGCGCAACAGCGGCGCGCCAGTGAACGCCCCAAAGAAAAGCATCTTACGCTCGACCGCGTACGGCACCGCGACCGCGGCGGGCGGCGTACCGACGTTGCCGATGAAGCCGAACACGCGCCGCTGCTCCGCCAGCTCCTTCATCACGCCGACCGTGCGGGTCGGCTCGTAGCCGTCGTCGAGCGCGATCAGCTGCAGCCTGCGCCCGTGCACGCCGCCGGCCTCGTTGGCCGCCGCGAAGGCGATCTCCACGCCGGTCCTCATCCCGCGCCCCAGCTCCTTGGAGGCACCGGTCAGCGCCGAAGCCATGCCGAAGAGCAGCTCGCCCTGCCCGACCGGCGCGGGCTGCGCGGACGGCTGCACCACCGACGCGACCTTCAGGCCGCCGATCCCCGCGGGCCCTTCGCTCGACCAGTGCGAGCGCAGGAGGAGCACGCCGGGACCTCCCAGCGCCAGCGCGGCGACCACGCCGAGGAGCAGCGCGCCGCGGTGGTTCTTGGCGGGCGCCACCATCGGCGGCAGTGGCATCTGCACGCGTCCCGTAGGAGGGCGCATCGCTCCCGGAGTCGGGCGAGCGGGAGTGGGCTTGCGGTCCGAAGTCACGACTGCCTCCTTGTCGTCCAGGCCGGCGAGGGCGTCTTCCACGTCGCGGTTGGCCTCGTCCTCGCGCCAGGCTTCCTCGAGCAGCACCTTGGTCCAGGGCTCGTGGATGGCGCGCGTGGGGCAGACTGCGTTCTTGTCCACGCGGAAGGTCCCGTCGCGCAGCCTCATGGCCGTGCGAATCGCGTCGAGGCCGCGGTAGTTGCCCAGGCGCGCGTCGACCACGTCCCCGTTCTGGATGAAGAACGTGCCCTCGCCGCGCGAGGTGCGCACCACGAGCGCGACGGTCTCCCGGCGCTGGCAATAGAACTGCACCAGGTCCGTGAACGGCGTTTCGCTCAGGTCTCCGGTCAAGGCCACGGCGGCTTCTCCCCTGGGCGAC
>DASWGQ010000106.1:0-6815 GCA_036393595.1 Myxococcales bacterium
CCTCCACGAGGCGAAGTTGGACACGCGGCGGAGGGCGCGGAACCCGTCGTGCCGGGGAGATCAGGCGAGCTGCGGAGCGCCGCGCCGGGCGAGGAGAAGCACCGCGGCGGCGGCCGCCAGGGCGGCGCCCAGCCCGAGCGCCGCTCCGGGGGAGACGTGGTCCCACAGCTCGCCCGCGAGCACCGACGCGGCGAGCAGGCCAAACCCCGAGACGAGGTTGTAGAGCCCCAGGGCGTGGCCGCGGCGGTCCTGCGACACCGACGAGGCGACGAGCGCGCGCTCGGTGCCCTCGCTCAGGCCGGCGACCAGGCCATAGGCCGCGAACAGCGCCCAGGCCTGCCACGCATCGGCGGCGACCGCGAACCCCAGGTAGCAGACCGCGTACAGGCCCCATCCCGCGGCCAGGGAGGCGCGGCGCCCCAGCCGATCCGCCAGGCGCCCCAGCGGCCAGGAGGTCGCGGCGCGCACGACGTGGAGTTCCGTCCAGAGCGCGGGCAGCAGCGCGGTCGGAACGCCGAGCCCCTGCGCCCTTAGCAAAAGCAGCGCGTCGGTGGAGTTGCCCAGGGTGAAGAGGAAGATCGAGGCGAGGAGGCCGGCCGGAAGGCGCCGGGCGGGGGTGTCGGTCGGGGTCGAGGCCGTGGTCGTGGTCGTGGTCGTGGTCGTGGTCGCGGTCGCGGTCGCGGTCGTGGTCGCGGTCGGAGTCTCCCGCACCGCGAACAGCAGCGCGACCGCGAGCGCTCCGGGGATCGCCGCCAGGGCGAACACCAGCCGCAGCTGGCCGGGCCACAGCAGCAGGAGCGCCGTGGCGATCAAGGGACCGACCGCCGCGCCCAGGTGATCCATCCCGCGGTGGAACGAGTACGCCTCGGCGAGCCGCTCGGGCTCGGCGCTGGCGGCGAGGAGCTTGTCCCGCGGCGAGGTGCGGATCCCCTTCCCCACCCGGTCCACGCACCGCACCGCGAACACGTGCCAGGGCGACCGCGCCAGCGCGAGCAGCGGCCGGACGGCGGCGGCCAGCGCGTAACCGGCGACCGCCATCGGAAGCAGCCGGCGCACCCGGTCCGCCCACCGGCCCGAGAGGTACTTGAAGAAGCTGGCCGTCGCCTCGGCGGCGCCTTCGATGGCGCCCAGCGCCTCGGCCCCGCCGCCCAGCGCGACCAGGAACGCGGGCAGGAGCGGAACCACCATCTCGCTCGAGACGTCGCCGAGGAGCGAGACCAGCCCGAGGAGGAAGACGTTGCGCGAGACGCCCCGCCGGCCAGAGCGCATCGCAGGCCCCGCGGCTGCCTACTTGCCCGCGGCGCGCGCCGGCGCGGGCTCGAGCACGCGCAGCGACGTCCGGGCGTCGGGAGGCGTCTCGGGCCGGGCCGAGTAGATCCCGTGCAGCGTCTCCGCGAAGCTGTGCGCCACGGCGTCGAGATCGCGCAGGGTCAGATCGCACTCGACGAGCTGGCCGTCGGCAACGATCTGCTGGATGGCCTTGTCGACCAGCTGCCGCAGCGTGCCCGCGTCGGCCTCGTTCACGTTGCGCGAGGTGGCGACCACCATGTCGCCGATCATGACCAGCGCCGTTTCACGCGACTGCGGGCGCGGCCCGCCGTAGCGGAACTCGGCGTCGGGCGGGGGAGGCTCGCCCTTGCGCTCCGCTTCCTCCTTCGCGCGGTGGAAGAAGTAGCCGATCAGCCGCGTGCCGTGGTGCTGCTCGATGAAATCGATCACCGCCTGGGGCAGCTTCGCCTTGCGCGCCAGCTCCACGCCTTCGGTCACGTGGCGATGGATCAGCTTGGCGCTCATCTGCGGCTGCAAGGCGTCGTGCCGGTTCTCGCCCTTCTGGTTCTCGCCGAAGAAGAGCGGGTTCTTGCCCTTGCCGATGTCGTGATAGTACGCGCCGACCCGCGCGAGCAGCGGGTTGGCGCCGATCTGCTGCGCGGCCGCCTCGACCATCGCGCCGATCACGATGCCGTGGTGGTAGGTGCCCGGCGCCTGGACGATGAGGTCCTTGAGCAGCGGGTGGTTGAAGTTCGCCAGCTCCCGCAGCTGGATGTCGGTCACGTAGCCGAACATCCATTCGAAGACCGGCGCGGCGAGGATCACGAAGAGCGGCACGAGGAGCGCCCCTCCCAGCATCGCTCCCGACAGCGCCGCGGCGGTTTCCATGGTGAAGAAGCGCCCCTGGAAGAGCGCGAACGAGGCCAGCACGCAGACCGACGCCGCGCCCGTCCACAGGCCGGCCCGGACGACCGCGCCGCGGGTGCGGGCGTGCGCCACGCGGTCCGCGGCGACCACTCCGGAGACCAGCGCGAGCACCGCCGGCTGCAGGCCGCTGTCCACCATCACCCCGCAGAGGGGCGCGAACCCCGCCGTCCACACCAGCGCCGCCTCGCTGGTCAAGAGGAACCGGACCAGCATGGAGCCCGCCGCGTACGGGACCGCGGCGAGCAGCGCCTCGCCCGCCCAGGTCCACCAGGCGCCGTGCAGCCTCTCTCGCAGCAGGTCGTGCAGCACCTCGGCGCCGAACAGGCTTCCGCGCACCGCCAGGAGCTGCAGCACCAGCACCGCGGCGAGCATCACCACGTCCCGGGTGCGCAGCCGGAACCGCCGCACGTTGCGGCGGGCGAAGACGTAGAGCGCGAAGCAGATCAGCGCCGCGAAGAGGGCGGCGCCCCAGCGCACCTGCTCGTCGCTGGCGGCCCGGCCGGCGGCGCGCATCGCCTGGAAGATGAGGAGGTGCGTCTTGGTGATTGGCTCCCCCGCCTCGATGATCCGCTCGCCGCGGCGGATCTGCAGCACCGCCTCCTTCACCGCGGCGCGCTTCTCGTCCTGCCGGCGGCGCGTCTCCGCGTCGTCGTAGGCCAGGTTGGGCCGGGTGGCGCGGCGGACGGCCTGCGCGACCGCGTGGCGCAATTGCGGCGAGAGCTGCGAGAGCCTCTCCTGCGCGGCGCGCTCGATGTCGGCGCGCACCTGGGCGAGATCCCGGACGCGATCGATCTCGTCGCGCCCCATCTGCCGCTCGGGCGGCACCATCCCGTACGGACCCGCGGCGCCCACCGCCAGCGCCCGCGGATCGCCGGGCAGCGAGCGGACCACGATGCCGCGCTCGCGGTCGGCGGCGAGCAGCTCGCGCTCGGCGACCGCGTAGCCGCGGTTCGCGGCCTCGATCAGCGGATCGGCCGCGCGCTCCACGGCGGGATCGAAGCCGGCGCGCGCCAGCTCGAGGTAGTCCTCCTCGTCCATCACCGCTTGCAGCGCCTTCCAGAGCTCGTCGCGCTGGGTGAGCAGCGCCCGCACCAGCTCGTCCCGCTCGAGAGAGCGCCGCTTGCCGCGGTCGGCGAGACGCGCCGCCTTGTCGGGATTCTGCCGCTTCCACTGCTCGATCGCGGCGCGGCCCTGGGCGAAGGCGGAGGCGATCCGCTGGCGCAGCACGTCGCCGGCGCTCAGGTCGAAGTCGTAGACCGCCCACACCGAGCGGGCGGCCTCCTCGCGCTTCTGCGCGGTGGCCTCGCGGTCGCGCACGTCGAAGTCGCGCGGCGCCCGGATGGTCGCGGCAGCGATCTGCCCCAGCGAATCGTCGCCCGGGATGGACGGCGTCAGCCGCGAGGGTGTGAGCAGGAAGGTGGCGCTCGCGGCGACCGCGGCCAGCACGGCGAACTGCAGGAGCGCACGGAAACGCCGCCGGCGCATCAAGCGGCGCCAGACGCCGCCAGTGGAGGTGGTCACGGGCTGGCGATGTTAGCAGCTTCAGCGCTTTTGCGCCTCGGCCAGCT
This sequence comes from Myxococcales bacterium, assembly GCA_036393595.1. GTDB lineage: Bacteria > Myxococcota > Myxococcia > Myxococcales > 40CM-4-68-19 > VBKO01. The sequence goes on from DASWGQ010000106.1 coordinate 3,765, forward strand.
TCTTCTGCAGTTGCGCGTCCAACTCGGGGCTGCGCTGGGTCCGGGGCAGCTCGCCGAGCACCTCGAGCTGCTCCTGCACCACCGCCGCGGTGGGCTTCCCTTCCGACTCCAAGATTCGCGCCTTGAGGCCCAGCACGCCGATCCGCCGCTGTCCGCGGCTCATCTTCGAAAGGGCGCGATCCACCGCCGCCTCGGCCTCGGGCAGCTTGCCCTGCTCGAGCAGCACGCGCGCGAGGCGGGCCGGCGGATTGTAGTCGTCGGGCATCTGCTTCTCGCGCCCGGCCAGGAGCTGCTCGGCCTTCCCGGATTGCTTGAGATACAGGTACGTGTCGGTCCGGTGGGCGTCGAAGGTGGACGCCATCGTCGCGTCGGGCGCGCTCGCGGCGGCTTCCTCGAGCAGCTTCGCTCGGGCCTGCGCCACCTGCACCGCCTGCTCGTGCCGGCGCGACTCGTCGAGCAGCTCCATGAGATTCGCTTGCGCGTCGCTGCGGTCGTCGACGGAGAGCGGCGCGTCGGCGCGGGCGATCAGCCGCTCCAGGCGCGCGATGCTCTTCTCGCGGAGCTCCGCCGCCTGGGGGTCACCCGCGGGCAGCCGGGCCGCGCACGCGTCGGCCGCGCTGAGGAAGTCGGTGGCGATGGAGGTGTCGCTGGTGTGGTCCATCTCGCGCACTCCCAGCTGCGCGCACTCGCGCGCCGACTCGGGCGACTTCGAGCGCGCCAGCGCCATCGAGAGCAGGACGAGCCGCTCGGGCCGGGCCGGGTCGTCCTTCCTGGTCAGCTCCAAGGCCTTGCGGTAGGCGGCCGCCGCCGCGGCGAAGTCGCCCCTGGCGCGCGCCTCGTACCCCTTGTGCAGCTCGGCGGTGGCCGCATCGGGCTTCTCCTTGCCCGCCGCCGCTCGCGCGCCCTCCTGCACGAAGGCCCGGAAGTCGTTGACGCTCGCGGCGCCGATCCAGCGGCCCACCACGCGCTCTCCGCGCGGCTCGATCACCAGGAAGGTCGGCCACGCATCCAACGGAAACCGATCGAGGAAAGCGTTGTTCTTCGGGTTCTCGCTGTCGATGGACAGCCACACCACCGCGTCCTTCACCGGCCGCAGCCCCGGATCCGGGAACACGAACCGCTGCATCGACAGGCAGGTGTGGCACCACAGCGCCCAGGTGTCGACCAGGACCGGCTTGTGCTCCTTGCGCGCCTGCGCGAGCGCTCGGGGGTAGTCGTCCTCGATGAACCGGATCCCCGACGCATTCGCCGCCAGCGCCGCCGCCACGATCGTCGCGAGCATGTTCTCTTCTCCAGAGGTCGCCGCTACTTCTTCGCCGCCGCCTCGTAGGCGCGCACCACTTCCTGCACCAGCGGGTGCCGCACCACGTCGCGGTCGCTGAACTCGACGAACCGGATGCCTTCCACGTCGCGCAGGATCTCGCGCGCCTCGTTCATCCCCGAGGGCTTGCCGGCGGGCAGGTCGATCTGCGTGGCGTCCCCGGTGACCACGGCCTTCGATCCGAAGCCGAGCCGGGTGAGGAACATCTTCATCTGCTCGGTGGTCGTGTTCTGCGCCTCGTCCAGGATGACGAAGGAGTCGTTGAGGGTCCGCCCGCGCATGAACGCCAGCGGGGCGACCTCGACGGTGCCGCGCTCGAGCAGGTCCTGCGCGCGGTCCATGTCCATCAGGTCGTGCAGGGCGTCATAGAGCGGACGCAGGTACGGGCTCACCTTCTCCGCCAGGTCGCCCGGGAGGAAGCCGAGCTTCTCGCCTGCCTCGACCGCCGGCCGGCAGAGCACGATCCGCTTCACCCGCCGCTCCACCAGGGCGGCCACCGCCATGGCCATCGCCAGGTAGGTCTTCCCCGTGCCCGCCGGACCGATGCCGAAGACGATGTCGTACCGGCGGATCGCGTCGATGTACGCCTTCTGCGCGAAGCCCTTCGGCGTCACCGGCCGGTTGCGGCTGGTGACGTAGACGGTGTCGAGGAAGATTTCCCGCAGGTCCGCGCCCGGGTCGTTCAGCAGCACCTTGCAAGCCTGCTCCACGTCTTCCAGGCCCAGCGGGTACTTCTTCTCGATCAGCGCGTTGAGCTGCGCGAGCAGGCGCTCGGCGAGCTGCACCCGGTCGGGCTCGCCCGAGATGAGGAACACGTTGCCGCGCTGTCCGATGTGGACCCCGAGACGCTTCTCCACCAGCCTCAGGTTCTCGCTGCGGCCCCCTGCGAGGGCCCTTGCTCCGTCGTTGTCGATCAGCTCCAGGCGAGCGGAAGGTTCTGCCATCAGCCTCTCTTTAATCGAGCGGTGGGAGCAAGACAAACCCCTGCGGCGTCCGCCGGTAATGATAGGGCCGGCGGAACGGGTAGCGCAGGTCCTCCTCGCCCACCATCCGCCCCTCGACGAGCTGGCGCAGCTCGCGGGGGTACTCGCCGTGCTCCAGCCGGTACAGCTCCAGCGCGCTCTCCAGCCGGAGCAGCTGGCCGTGCGAGAGCAGCCGCGCCACCGCCCCGCGCCGGGCAGGATTCTCCGTCCGGGTCGCCCCCAGGGCGGGAACCATCAGGTGCACGAGGAACAAGGTCGCGGCGAAGAAGGCCGCGGAGAAGGCCAGCCGGAGGAGCGCCCCGCTCCTCGCCAGGCGCCGCCCGCCCTCGGCGAGCCCCTTCACCGCCGCGCGCGTGCCGCGCTCCGGCGGCAGCACCTTGAGATAACCCCATTCCTGCAGCTCGACCAGCGCCTTGAGCGCCTCGAACTCGCCCAGGAGCGACACGTCCGCGCACTTCTCGGCCGTCCGGCCCTCCACTGCCAGGCGATACACCAGCCGGTGGTTCTCGGTCGGCGTGCCGCCGCCGCCGTCGCCGTCCGGCGGGCTATCCACGCCCTTCATCCGGTCGAAGGTGGCGTCGTTCCAAGGGATTTTCTTGCGGACCACCGGCCACTCGTCCATGCGCCGGAAGCCTTCCAGGAGGATCGACTCCGCCCGGATGGGCTCGAACCCGCTCTTGCCGGCGTCGACGTCCTCCTGGGTGAACTCGTACGTGCCGGTCTTCCAGCGGAACAGCCGGTAGAGCG
>DASWGQ010000107.1:0-14109 GCA_036393595.1 Myxococcales bacterium
CGCGTCGCACAGGAAGGCGCACAGGCGAGCAGGCGCTCGCTGGTCGGCAGCCGGACGGCCCCGTCCAGGAACTTCGCGGGGCCGCTGGACCGGGTGCATCCTGAGGCCTCGCGACCCCATGCAGTCTCAAGCGCGAGAGCAACTCCTTCTCGCACGGCGGCCCGAGCGTGCAAGCTGCACTCCTCGCCTAGACCCTGCGCGCAAGCAACCCTTCCATGGTCGCGCTCCACCGTCGGTAGCGAACCAACTCGCCGCGGTTGGCGTCACCGCTTGTGCGATCACCGGCGCGGGGGGAGAGGTCCGGTCCGCGGCTCTGTACAGCTGGTACATGTCCGCTCTGGGGTATCTTCCCCGGGGTCCAGGCGTTCTCGCATCTCCTTCCGAGCGTCGGAACATCGGGAAGGCCGACGTAAAGCCCTCTGCACAAGCGATCGAAATCGCTTCGGCTTCATTACTGCAGGGAGCGGCTGGGGATGTCCGTGCGGGCGGTCCAGCAGCGCGCCGCGCTGGAGCGGAAGCTCTACGAGCTGCCGCCGCTGAGGCAGGCGATGCAGGAGCGGCGGCTCTCGTACGAGAAGGCCAGGCTCATCGCCCGGTACGCCGACGAGGAGTCGGTCGAAGGCTGGATCGAGCGTGCGGAGCGGATGACGTGCATCGACCTGCGGCGCCAGCTCCAGGGGGACGAGGAAGCGCAGATGTCCGCGCGGGGCGAATTCGAGGTCTGGCTGCCTCGGCGGGTCGGAGGGCTGCTCGCCCTGGCATTCGCTGCCGCCAGAAGGGACGCGGGGCGGTGGCTTTCGCCCGGCGAATGCCTGGTGAGGATCGCCGCGCACTGCATCGAGGTCTGGAAGCCCGCCCTGGCGGAGCGGAACACGGTCCAGAAGAGAGTGCTCGCGCGGGACGGCTGGTTGTGCCAGGTGTCGGCCTGTAGCCGGGCCGCCGCGCAAGTCCAGCTCCGTTGGGAGCTGGGAGTCCGCTCTGGCCGGAAGCCGCTCGTCGAGATCGGGTCGGCACCGGCCGGCGCCCGATAGGCCGACGGCGTGTCTTGCTCGCTAGGCCGCGCGGGCCTGGTCGCGCCACCAGCGCTGACCGGACTCCGGGAGCAGGTAGATCGGATCGTAGTACTCGTACCGCCGCGCCAGCGCCTCGGCGTCGTTCATCTCGATGCCGGTCCGGTAGTTCTTGGTCCAGTAGGAGATGCCCTTCTCGCGGTCGTACTCGGCCAGCTGGTGCACCCAGCGCTTCCCCACGAAAGGCACGTCGCACACGATGCGCGGCGTGGCAAACCCGGGCAGGTACCCCATGATGTCGTGCTGCAGCGCCTGCGCCTCGGCCACGCTGGTGCGCCAGTGCTCCGAGCTGGGGATCATGTCGCACATGTAGAAGTAGTACGGCAGGATGTGCGCGTGGTCCTGGAGCATGAAGCACAGCTCCAGCAGCGACTTCTGCGAGTCGTTCACGCCCCGCAGCAGCACCCCCTGGTTGCGCACGTCGCGGAAGCCCATCTCCAGCAGCTTCTTGGCCGCGCGCCCCAGCAGGGGCGTCACCTGGTTGGCGTGGTTCACGTGGGTGTGCAGGGCGAGCGACACGCCGCGCTCGAATGCCTTGTGCGCCAGCCGGTCCAGCGCCTGCAGCACCTTGTCCTGCAGGAAATGCTGCGGGATGCCCATCAGCCCCTTCGAGGCGAGCCGGATGTCGCGGATGTTGGGAATGTCGAGGAGCGCCGAGACGAACTGCTCCAGCCGCTCGATGGGCAGGTTGGCCACGTCGCCGCCCGAGACGACCACGTCGCGCACCGACGGGGTGCTTCGCAAATACTCGAGCATCTGGGAATACCGATCCTTGGGGGCCAAAGCAAAACGGAGCTTTTGCACTTGCGGCACCGAGTTGCCCACCAGGTCCATGCGCGTGCAGTGGCCGCAGTACTGCGGGCAGGTGGAGAGCATCTCCGCCAGCACCTTGGTGGGGTAGCGGTGCGTGAGCCCCTCCACCACCCACATCTCGGCCTCGTGCAGCGAGTCGCGCGAGGCGCGCGGGTGGCTGGGCCAGTCGGTGCGCCGGTCGTCGAAGGCGGGCAGCATGTAGCGCCGCAGCGGGTCCGCCCACAGATCCCGCTCGTCGAACGTGTTGATCATGTGCGGCGTGATGAGGAGCGACATCGTGGCCCGCTCGCGCTGGTCCCGGTCGATGCTCGTCGCCAGGTCGTCTGTCAGCAGGTGTCCGAGGACCTCCTTCAACTCGGCCAGGTTCTTGACGGTGTTCTTCCGCTGCCAGAGCGCGCTCTCCCACTCCGCCGGCGCGACCTTGCGGTACCCCGGAAGGCGGGTCCAGTCGGGCTCGGCATAGGCGCGCTCGAGCGGGTACTCGAAGGGCTGATCGCCGCTCTCCCGGCGCGAGGCGGGTTTTCTCTTCATGTCGGGCTGCGGGCCTCCAGCGAGGTTCCTACAGGCGGCAGGAGGCCGGGGTCAAGGCATCGCGGCGGACGACCGTCGACGCCGTATTCGGCGGCGCCGCGCCTTTCACAGCGCGGCCAGCACTGAAAGCGCTGTAGACTCCGCCTCCGTGCTCCGGTTCCGGCTTGGCTCCTTTCCCGTCTCCGTCTATCCGTCCTTCCTGCTCGCGGCGGCCCTGCTCGGGTACGTCTCGATGGACGCGTGGCAGACGCTGCTCATCTGGATCGGCGTCGTCTTCGTCAGCGTGCTGGTGCACGAGCTGGGGCACGCGGTGGTCGCGCTCGCCTTCGGCGGCCGCCCGGAGATCCGCCTGGAGGGCTTCGGCGGCGTCACCTTCCCGCGCCTCCCGCAGCCTCCCTCGGCATGGAAGCAGATCGTGCTGTCGGTGGCGGGTCCGGTGGCGGGTCTGGGCCTGGGTCTCGCCGCCTGGGCGCTGGGACGCGCGCTGCCGCCCGAGGCCGGCTCGCCGTCGGCCACCGTCCTGCTGCTCTTCCAGGAGACCAGCATTGCCTGGGCGATCCTGAACCTCCTCCCCGTGCTCCCCCTGGACGGAGGGCACGTGCTGCAGGCCGTCATCGAGCGCGTGAGGCGCAAGCCGAGCCCGGCCCTGGCGAGCTGGGTTTCCGCGGTGGTGGCCGGCTGCATCGCGCTCGCGGCGTGGCGGATCTTGGGCCAGCCCTACGTCGCCATCTGGTTCGCGCTGTTCGCCTTCCAGAACGTGACGCGGGCCCGGCTCGCCGGGCAGGAGGCCGCCGCGCCCGCTCCCGCCTCCCCGCAGCTGCGCGAGGCCGAACGGGATGACGTGGACCGTGAGCTGGCGCGCGCGCGCGCCGCTCTCCTCTCTTCCGATGCGGACGCGGCGCTCGCGTCCGCCCAGCTGCTCGAGGACGGGGAAGGCCCGTACCGGCAGGCCGCCGGGCTGCGCATCCGCGCCGGGGTCGAGCTGGCGCGCGGCGACAACCAGGCGGCGGGCTTGCACGCCGGCCGCAGCTACACGCTCTGGCAGACCCCCGACGCGGCGGTGGTGGCGGCGCGCGCCAACCTGCGTGCGGGCGAGCGGGACCGGGCGATGAATTGGCTGAAGCGGGCCCTCGAGGCAGGTGCCCCGGCCGGCGCCGTGCGGGACGATCCCGAGTTGGGTCCGCTGACCCGATAGTCGATCCGCTGACCCGATAATCGATCCGCTGACCCGAGGATCGCCGCCGCGTTCCACACATCTGCACGGCGCTACTTACACGAGTATTTGCGAAAGTTTGGCGAAACTTTTGACCCTCCCCGGGAGCGCTTGTCAATGTGCCTTGACCACAGCTCCCGCGCGACTCGCCCGGGTTGGAGGATCAGTGACTTTCTTTCGTGCTTCGGCTCGCGTCCTCGCCGTCGCCGCGCTGGCGGGCCTGTGCGCCTGCGCTGGTTCGAGCGGCGGAAGCGGTCCCACGGCCTCGCTGACGCTCCTGCCGTCGGCCACCACGGTGCGGAACGACGGCGTCCCGGTGACGATCCTCGCCAGCGCCGTGAACGCCACCGGCACGCCGGGCTCGGGCACCGTCACCTTCGTCGCCGCCTTCGGCGCCCTGACCGACTCCGGCGGCGCGCCCGCCAACACGGCGACGCTCGCCGCGGACGGCACGGCGACCATCAACTACGCCTGCAACATCGCCGTCGACTCGCGCTGCGTCGCGGGCAACGTGTTCATCTCCGGGAGCTGGACCTCCGCCGGAAAGACCGTGCAGCTCAGCATCAGCAATGTCGCGGCGGGATCGGACGGCGGAACGCCGCCCCCGTCCTCCGACGGAGGAACGCCGCCCCCGCCGGCCGGCACTCCGCCGGGCGCGCCGAGCAGCATCGCCGTGACCGCGTCGGGACCGTTCGTGCTCGGACTCGAGGGGTCGGGAATCCAGGAGCACGGGTCGATCGCCTACCTCGTCACCGACTCGCTCGGCATCCCCGTGCCGGGCGTCACCGTGAACTTCGCCCTGCAGGCGCCGGCGCTCGGCGTGACGCTGCTCCATCCCAGCGGCGTCACCGACCTGAACGGCGCGGTGACCGCGGCCTACACCTCCGGCACGCAGGTCGGCGTCACCGCGCTCACCGCCACCGTGGCCACGACTGGCGCGACCGTCTCGCAGGCGATCGCAGTCCGAGGCGCCAAGCCATCGGCAAATGGGTTCTACTTCCACTGCGAACACGCCTCGCTGCCGGTCTACACCAGCATCGCCGAGTTCGAGACGATGACCTGCACCGTCCGCCTGACCGATCGGTACGGCAATCGGGTGGGCATTCCCACCGTGGTGAGCTTCGCCACCGAAGCGGGCGCGATCGCCGCCAGCGTGACCACCCAGGGCTTCAAGCTTTCCAACCCGAGCGATCCCGCCGAGGGCACCGCAACGGTGACCTTCACCAGCGACACGGGCAACGGCAACGAGCCGGCCGACGTGGCGCCGCTGGGCCCGACCGCGGCCCAGTTCCCCTGGCCGCGCACACAGGAGCCTTCCTACACGCTGGGTTCGCTGACCGTGAACCCCCGCGACCAGCTCGTCACCCTCATCGCCATGACGCGCGGCGAGGAGGCGTTCGAGGACGCGAACGGAGATGGGGTGTTCACCGCGGGTGAGGCGTTCGTCGACCAGGGCGACCCGTTCGTCGACGCCAACGACAACAGCGCCTACGATCCGGCACCGGCCAGCGGCCTGGCGGAGATCCGCTTCTGCGGGCTCAACGCGGACTGCTCGACGTACCACGGGCCGAACGGCGTCTGGGACGCGGACACGGTCATCTGGAAGCCAACCTGGGTGGTCTTCACGGGCGCTGGAGTTCCTTCCGCGATCCCGAACACGCTCGTTCCCATCTTTGCTCCTCCGAAAGTCTTCGACACCGGCACGACGCCAGGAAGCGACTGCGCAGAGTACGCGGACGCGGCGTTCAATGCATCGCACAGTTCGAGCATCAGCGCGCCGGTCTTTGCCTACGATCGCTGGCTCAACCTGCCTGCCGCGGGCACCAGCAGCAGCATGGGTAGCCCGACCTCCTCCAAGCTGACGACGACCGGTTTCGGCTTCGGAACCCTGCTCGAGAGCTGGGGGTCCATGGGAGTGCTCGGATTCGACTTCGACTGGGTGAGGGTGTCCGCGGCAGACAACACGCTGGCGTGCTCCGCGGCGACGAGCCCGTGCATCGAGAAGCTCGTCTTCGGCAACTTCGTCGCTCCTGCCATCGGTTCGATCCTGATCACGAACACCACGACGGTCCCGACGGCGAGCGACCCGCTCGGCGCGGGCAGCTTCGGGTGCCCGCCAAACCCACCCCTCCTCGACTCGTATGGCAACGCCAGCTTCCTGATTGACGTGACCGTCACCAATGCCCACGGCGTGAAGGCCACGACCTTGCTCGCCGGTCGTTACGCCCGCGGCACGGGCAAGTAGGGTCATCGTCTTCGCGGCGCGCCCGCTTCCCTCCGGGGAGGCGGGCGCGCCCGCTTCGTGGCTTGACGCCGCCCCGGGCGGGCGGCATCTTCCCGCGCCCCCGCGGGTTTCCGTCTGGACGCATGCAGAGCACCTCGCCGAGCTGGAAGCGCCTCTTCCCCGAGGCAAGCGACGCGCAGTGGCGCGACTGGCGCTGGCAGCTGCGCCATTCGGTGCGCGCGCTCGAAGAGTTGGAGACATTGGTGCCGCTCACCGAGGACGAGCGGCGCGGCTGCCTCGACACGCGCGGCATCTTCCGGCTCGGCATCTCCCCGTACTACCTCTCGCTGATCGATCCGGCGCACCCTTTCTGCCCGGTGCGCATGCAGGCCATCCCCGTGCGCGCGGAAGCCACCCGGCACGAGGGCGAGCTGCGCGACCCGCTCGGCGAGGACCTGCACCGGCCCGTGCGCGCCATCGTCCACAAGTACCCCGACCGCGTCCTCCTGCTCGCGCTCGATCATTGCAGCGTCTACTGCCGGCACTGCACGCGCCGGCGCATCACCAGCGGCGCCGAGGGCGGCATCACCCGCGAGGAGCTGCAGGAGGCGCTCGCGTACCTGCGCGAGCATCCCGAGGTGCGGGACGTGCTCGTCTCCGGAGGCGACCCGCTGCTCCTCTCCACCGACCGGCTGGTCGAGCTGCTCGAGGGAATCCGCGCCGTGCCCCACGTCGAGATCGTCCGCATCGGGACCCGCATCCCGGTCTGCCTGCCGATGCGCGTCGACGGCGAGCTGTCGCGCGCGCTGCGCCGGTTTGCGCCGCTCTACGTGGTCACGCACTTCAACCACGCCAAGGAGATAACGTACGAGGCGCGCGAGGCCTGCGAGCGGCTCGTCGACCACGGGGTCCCGGTGGAGAACCAGGCGGTGCTGATGCGCCGGCTGAACTCCTCGGTCACCGCCATCCGCGACCTGATGCAGAAGTGCCTGACGATGCGCGTCCGGCCGTACTACCTCCACCAGATGGACGTCGCCGAAGGGCTCGAGCACCTGCGCACACCGCTCGCCAAGGGCATCGAGATCCTGCAGGGCCTGCGCGGGTGGACGACGGGTCTCGCGGTGCCGCACCTGGCGGTCGATCTGCCGGGCGGCGGCGGGAAGGTCACGCTGCAGCCCGATTACGTCCTCGAGCGGTCCGCCGCCGAGACCGTCCTGCGCAACTACCGCGGCGAGAGGTACCGCTACCCCGAGCCCGCCGAGACGGACTGCTCCGTGCCGTACGACGAGGTCTTCTATGCCGGAGCGGCCGCCCAGCCGCCGCGGTTGCGCGTGCTGCAAAGGAACTCCGGATGATCACCCGCATCCTCGAAGGGCTCTTCACCTGGATCTCCGGGGTCATCTCGGCCGTGGGCTATCCCGGCATCGCCCTGCTGATGGCCATCGAGAGCTGCTGCATCCCGCTGCCCAGCGAGATGATCATGCCCTTCGCCGGCTGGCTGGTGGCGACCGGCCGCTTCACGCTGTGGGGCATCGCGCTGGCGGGCGCGATCGGCTGCGTGGTCGGCTCGATCCCCGCCTACTACGCGGGCATGTACGGCGGGCGCGCGCTGGTGCAGCGCTACGGCAAGTACTTCCTGATGAACGCCGAGCACCTCGATTGGGCGGAGCGCTTCTTCGCGCGCCGGGGGGACATCACGGTCCTCGTCGCGCGACTGCTCCCCGTGGTGAGGACGTTCATCGCGTTTCCCGCCGGCGTCGCCCGGATGCCGATGGGCAAGTTCATCGTCTACACCTTCGCCGGTTCCTTTCCCTGGTGCCTGGGCCTCGGCTGGGTGGGCATGAAGGTCGGGGAGAACCGCGAGATGCTCACCGCCTGGTTCCACCGCGCCGACATCGTCATCGGGGTGCTCATCGTCGCGGGGATCGCGTACTTCGTCTGGAAGCAGACCTCGCGCCGGCAGACGACGCGGGCGCCCGGGGGACCGTAGCGGGACACGCTCCCGACCAGGGTGGGAACGCGGTTTCCCATCCGCGCGTCGCCCGCGGGGGCGGCAGGCTGGCAAGCCTCGTGCAGAACCGGGATGCGACGGCGGGCCGCACTGGAGCGGCGCCGGGCGCGGAGCACGTGCTCACCGAGCGCGGCGCTCTGACGCTCCATTCGGGCGGGGCCTGCCGCCTGGCGCTCGCCGTCTCCGTCGACGGCGAAGAGCCCGGCATCTCCGACCGCTCGTGCAGCTGGGAGATGAAGGAAGACGTCTTCCTTCTCGGCGACAGCCGCGGCGAGGGCGCGCGCACCGCGTACCGGGTGCGCAAGATCGGCGACCGGCTGGTGCTGGAAGGCCTGCGCGCCCTGGGGCCGGGCGGCGAGGACCTGGGCGACGCGACCGGCGAGCGCATCGTCCTGCTGCGCGGCCCCGTGCGCCCGCAACCGCTCGACCGCGTCACCGAGCAGTCCCGCCACAGCGACGGCCCGACCCTCACCCAGGAACTCTAACCGCACTGCCAAAGCGATTACACCACGGAGAGCACGGAGCCCACGGAGGGTTCAGGGTTTCGAAAAACCCGATCTCAGTGTTCTCCGTGTGCTCCGTGGTGCAATTGGTTTGGCTAGAATGTCGGCACGATGGCTGAGCGTCTCTTCATGACGTCGCGGTTGCTGTCCGCCGAGGGAGTGGTGCACGGGTTCTCGGTTCGGACGGGTGGGGTTTCGCGCGGTCCCTATGCGTCGCTGAACCTGGGGCGGGGAGTCGGGGACGATCCGGCGGCGGTGGACGAGAACCTGCGCAGGCTGGCCGAGGCGGCCGGGCTCGAGGGGCCGCACGCCTTCGCCTCCGCGCACCAGGTGCACGGCGATCGAGTGATGGGCGCGACCCGGGGCGCGCCGATGACGGAGATCTTCGCGCAGAGCGGGAGCGGCGAGGTGGCGGCCGGCCCCGAGCAGGACGGACCCGTGCGGGCCGATGCCGTCGTCGCGCTGGAGCCCGGCGTGGCGGCGGCGTTGCGCGTCGCCGACTGCGTTCCGGTGCTGCTCTACGCGCCGGACCGCGGCCTCGCGGCGGCCGTCCACTCCGGATGGCGCGGAGCGCGGGCGGCAGTCGCGGCGCGCGGCGTGCGCGCGCTGCAGCACGTCTCCGGCGCCGACCCCGCGCGGATGCTCGCGGCGGTCGGCCCGTGCATCGAGCGCTGCTGCTACGAGGTCGGCAAGGACCTGGCCGCGCTCTTCCGCTCGCTGTTCGGTCCGGAGGCCGCGGACGACCCGGCGACCACCCCGAAACCGCACCTCGACCTGCGTTTCTGCGTCGAATCGGCGCTGCGCTCGGCGGGTGTGCGACAAGAGCGGATCGAGCACGCCGGCGGGTGCACATCGTGCGACATCTCCGCCTGTTTCAGCCACCGCAGGGACTACGGAACCACTGGAAGACACTTGGCTTTCGCCGCATCTCGCACCCCCTGAGATCGCCTCTTCGATTCTTTGACACGCTCCAGTGCGGCAGCGATCATGTTGAGCAGATCCGCCCGCTTACTGGAGGAATCCCTTGCGGTTTTGGCAGCCGATCCTCGCCCTCGCGGCGTGCGCCGGCGCGCAGGTGCAAAGGGACTCCCAGCTGCTCGAGCTGAAGGGGCAGGTCGCCGCTCAGTCGGCGCAGATCGCCGCGCAGCAGCGCCGGATCGAGGACCTGGAAGTGAAGCTCGCCGCCATCGCGGCGCGCGCCGAGGCGAAGCCCGCGGCCGCGCCTCATGCCGAGAAGCCCGCGCCCGCTTCGGGCCCGGTCGCCGCGCCCGGCCACGACCCGCGCCCGAAGCTGAAGACGGTGAAGCTCGGCGAGGGCCGCCGCCGGCGCCGCGACTACAACCCGGTCGAGCGCGCGCCGCTCATCCCGAGCTCCATCTCGATCAAGGAGCCCGACCAGGAGACCCTGGAACGCCTCGAGGCCGCCGCCGTGGATCCCGGCATCCGGGAGGAGCTGGACGCCGACCACTCCTTCGCCCAGGCCGTGGGCAAGCTGAACCGCGGCGAGCTGCAGACGGCCGAATCGGAGCTGCTCGCCTTCGCCGGCGAGCACCCGCGCCACACCGCCGCCGACAACGCGCTCTACCTGGCGGGGCTCATCCGCGAGCACAACGGCGACTGCGCCGGCGCGGTGGCGCTCTTCGAGCGCGTGCCGCTGACGTACCCGGCCGGCGACGCGGTGCTGCCGGCGCTGGTGGAGAAGGGCCGCTGCCTGACCAGGATGCAGCGCAAGGACGAGGCGCGCGAGCTGTTCGCGAAGATCGTGCGGGAACACCCGGAAGGGGTCGAAGGCGGCGCTGCTCGCCAGCTCCTGATGAATCTCGACATCGAGTCGGGGAGGCACTGATGCGGACGAAGACCATCTCTCGCTTGCGCAGGGCGGCGCTCGCCACCGCTGCCGCGGCCGTGCTCGCCTCGCCGGCGCGCGCGGAGGAGTTGGAGGGCCCCAGCCGCCTGGCCACCCCGGCGCAGGTCGAAGGCCCCAGCCGCGTCGACGCGCCGGCGAAGATGGAAGGTCCGGCCAGGTCGGAAGCCCCGGCCAAGGCGAAACGCCGACGCAAGGTGGACGCGCCGGCGAAGGCCGAGGCGGCGCCCGCCGTCGAGGGTCCGTCCCCATCGAACGCGCCCGCGCGGCAGGAGGAGGAGCCGGTCGCGCGCGGCGAGACGCAGCCGCAGCGCGTGGTGCAGCCCGAGCGCGTGGTCCCGCCCGACGGTCCCGAGGGCAGGCTCGTGATGCCCAAGTCCGCCGAGGAGAAGGGCATGCAGATCCAGCCCGACACGCCGGACATCTACGTGATCGTCAAGGGCGACACTCTCTGGGACCTGTCCCAGAAGTTCCTCAACAACCCCTGGTACTGGCCCAAGATCTGGAGCCTGAACGCGTACATCGAGAACCCGCACTGGATCTACCCGGGCAACAAGCTGAAGATCATCCCCGGCCAGGGCCCGCAGGCCCCGGCGCAGGTGGAGCAGGCCCCGGAGCCGATGAACGAGGAGCGGCCGCAGTCGGAGATCGCCAACCAGGTGGACACCACGCCGCCCGAGGCGGCCGACCTCGCGGTGGTGCGGAAGGGCAGCCGCGAGTTCGACCAGTCGAGCACCTCGGTCACCGTCAGCGGCAAGCTCGCCTTCAAGCCGCCCGCCGTGCTCTCGGTGCGGGACAGCGGACTGGTCTCCCCCGAGGAGATGCGCCAGGCCGGATCTCTCGACGCGTCCTTCGAGGAGAAGGACATGCTCTCGACGTTCGACACCGCCTACGTGCGGTTCCCCTCGGGCGTCGAGGTGAACATCGGCGACCGCTTCATCTTCTTCCGGCCCGTCGGGGACATCCTGCAGCCGGTCACCGGCCGCAACCTGGGCACGCAGACGGTCACCATGGGCGAGGCGAAGGTGATCTCGACCGATGGCGAGCTGGCCACCGTGCAGATCACGCGCACCTGGGAAGAGATCGAGCGCGGCGACCTCGCCCGGCCGTGGACGGAGCAGGACATCAAGGTGGCCCCCAAGCCGAACACCCGGGAGATGAGGGGCATCATCGTCTCGGCCGTGCGGCGGGGCTTTACTACCTACGGCGAGTCGTACGAGGTGTTCATCGACAAGGGCGCGAGGGACGGCGTCGAGGTGGGCAACACCTTCGCCGTCATCCGCAAAGGCGACGGCCTGCGCGACGCGGCCGTGTACGGCCAGGCCTACAACATGGGCGCGACGGGCTCGCGGGCGGCCGGTGTCGCCGTGCCGAACGAGAACGTGGGTCTCCTGCTGGTGATCGCCGTCAAGGACCGGCTCAGCACCGCCGTGGTGGTGAAGAGCGTGAAGGAGCTGCACGCGGGCGACATCGTCGAGATGCACCCACACGGATCCGGCGGTCCGTAAGACGGCCGCTTGACCCTCCGGCCGGGATGTGGCTTTTCGCAGCACCTCGCGGGAGGGGCGTCGGCGGTGACGGAAAAAATCCACATGGAGGCGGGGGAGCCGCGCGAGCCTGCGGCGGAGGTCGTGGCCATCTGCGCGCTCGCGTGCGTGCCAGGGATGGGCGCCGGAGCGCTGGCGCGAACGGCGCAGGCGTTCGGGTCGCTGGGCGGAGCGCTCCAGGCCGGGCCCGAGGCGCTCGCCTCGAAGGCGGCGGAGCTGCAGCTGCAGAGGAGGACGAGCGAGTTCCTCGCGCAGCGTCCCGATCTGGAGAAGCTCGGCGCCTGGGCGGTGTCCACGGCTCGCGCCGCCGGCGCACGCATCCTCACGCTTGCCGACCCGACCTATCCCCCGCTGCTCCGGCGGATCGAGAATCCGCCGCCCGTGCTCTACGTGCGCGGCGAGCTGCCCCGCGATCCCAAGCGCGTCGCGCTCGTCGGCGCGCGCGCGGCCGACGAAGCGGCGCTCGAGCTCTCGCGCGAGCTCGGCGAGGAGCTGGCCATCGCGGGCGTCGAGGTCGTTTCGGGTGGCGCGCGCGGCGTCGACGCGGAGGCCCATGCGGGCGCTCTGTGGGGCGGCGGCCGCACCGTCGCCGTGCTGGGAAGCGGGATCGACGTCCCGTACCCGCCGGAGAACGGCGCCCTGTTCGAGCGCATCGCCGCCGGCGGCGGAGCGCTCGTGAGCGAGCTCCCGCCGGGGACTCCCGCTTCGCGGCCGAACTTTCCGCGGCGCAACCGGACCATCGCGGGGCTGTCGCACGCGACCGTCGTGGTCCGAGCGACGGCTGCGTCCGGCGCGCTCATCACCGCGCGGCACGCGGCGACGCAGGGCAGGGCGATCTTCGCCGTTCCCGGGGAGCGGGGCGACCCGCTCGCCGCCGGTCCCCATCACCTGCTTGCCGCCGGCCCGGCCGCGCCGGTCACCTGCGCGCGGGAGATCCTCGAGTTGCTCGGATGGTCCGTCCCCGGCCAGCTCGCCGCCCCCCAGGACGCCATCCCTCCGTCCAGGCCACCGGGCCCTGCGTCCGTTGCACTGCCCGCCGAGCAGGCGCTCGACGGGCCGGCCCTGCGCGTCTGGGAGCTTCTCGACGGAAGTCGGCCGGTGCACGTGGACGTTCTCGCCACCCGGGCGCAGCTTCGCGCCCACGAGGCGCTCCGCTGGCTGACGGAGCTCGAGCTGAAAGGGCTCATCCACCAGAAACCCGGGAAGTATTTCCTCCGCAGCCGGGGTTGGTCGTGAACCGAAACGGGAGTGCCGGCATCTAGAGCCGCCCCAGGAGACCATGGCAAGCGCCAAGACAGCAGCGAAGAAGGCCCTAACCAAGGCGAACGGCCGGAAGGCGAAGAGCTCCGCGTCCGACGCGGCGCCGAAGACCTTCCGCAACACCCTGGTGGTGGTCGAGTCGCCGGCGAAGGCGAAGACCATCAAGAAGTACCTGGGTTCCGGGTACACGGTGAAGGCTTCGGTGGGCCACATCATGGACCTGCCGAAGTCGAAGATGGGCGTCGACATCGAGAACGGCTTCGAGCCCGTCTACGAGGTGATCAAGGGCAAGCAGAAGGTGGTCACCGAGCTGAAGGCGGCCGCCAAGAACGCCGACCGCGTGCTGCTCGCGACCGACCCCGACCGCGAAGGCGAGGCCATCGCCTGGCACGTCTACGAGGTGCTCAAGAAGCAGAAGATCCCGGCGCAGCGGATCCTCTTCAACGAGATCACCAAGAAGGCCATCCAGGAAGCGATCCAGAAGCCGCTGCAGCTCAACCGCGACCTCTACGACGCGCAGCAGGCGCGCCGGGTGCTGGACCGGCTGGTCGGGTACCAGATCTACCCCATCCTCTGGAAGAAGGTCCGCCGGGGCCTGTCGGCGGGGCGGGTGCAGAGCGTGGCGGTGCGGCTGGTGGTGGAGCGCGAGGAGGAGATCGCGCGCTTCGTCCCCGTCGAGTACTGGAGCATCGAGGCGGACCTGAAGGCCGCGCTGCCTCCGCAGTTCCGCGCCAAGCTGATCAAGCTGGACGGGCAGAAGATCGAGCTGCCCAGCGCCGAGGTCACGACCCCGCTGGTGAGCGAGCTGCGCGAGCGGGCGTTCACGGTGGCCGAGGTGACGAAGAAGGAGCGCCGCCGCAACGCGCCGCCGCCTTTCATCACCTCCAAGCTGCAGCAGGAGGCGGCCAACCGGCTGGGCTTCTCGGCGAAGAAGACGATGACCCTCGCCCAGCGGCTCTACGAAGGCGTGGAGCTGGGCGAGGACGGGCAGACCGCGTTGATCACGTACATGCGCACCGACTCCGTCCGCCTCTCGCCGGACGCCATCACGGCCGCGCGCTCCTACGTCGAGG